>NZ_CP152407.1:4342500-4642500 GCF_038958875.1 Acidovorax sp. FHTAMBA | reverse complement strand
GTGATCTGCACGGATCTGCGTCACAAGCAGCGCCAAGGTTGATTGGAAAGTATTAGAGGACGCATATGGCACGTATCGCTGGCATTAACATTCCGCCGCACAAGCACGCGGAAATCGGTTTGACCGCCATTTTTGGCATTGGTCGCACCCGCGCTCGCAAGATCTGCGAAGCAACTGGTATCGCTTACTCCAAGAAGATCAAGGATCTGACGGACGGCGATCTGGAAAAAATTCGCGAGCAAATCGAGCAGTTCACCATTGAAGGTGACCTGCGCCGCGAAACCACGATGAACATCAAGCGTTTGATGGACATCGGCTGCTATCGTGGCTTCCGCCATCGCCGCGGTCTGCCAATGCGTGGTCAGCGCACCCGTACCAATGCCCGTACTCGCAAGGGTCCGCGCAAGGGTGCAGCTGCACTGAAGAAATAAAGATTGAAAGATCATCATGGCTAAGTCTCCTGCCAATAACGCAGCTCAGCGCGTCCGCAAGAAGGTCCGGAAGAATGTTTCGGACGGCATTGCACACGTGCACGCCTCGTTCAACAACACCATCATCACGATCACCGACCGTCAGGGCAACGCTCTGTCGTGGGCTTCGTCCGGTGGCCAAGGTTTCAAGGGTTCGCGCAAGTCCACCCCATTCGCAGCCCAGGTGGCTTCGGAAGTGGCCGGTCGCGCTGCTATCGATCAAGGTATCAAGAACCTTGACGTTGAAATCAAGGGCCCAGGTCCTGGTCGTGAGTCTTCGGTGCGCGCATTGGGTGCACTGGGCATCCGTATCACATCGATCTCCGATGTGACCCCGGTGCCACACAACGGCTGCCGCCCTCAAAAGCGCCGTCGTATCTAATCTCTCTAAGCCCACCGCCGCCTGTGAACGCGCAAGCGCCTCAGGCGGCTCCCGCAATTGTTTGCGGTAGATGACACAAAGGAAGCTCAAGTGGCACGTTACCTCGGCCCCAAGGCCAAACTCTCCCGCCGTGAAGGCACTGACCTGTTCCTGAAGAGCGCCCGCCGCTCGATCGCTGACAAGTCCAAGTTCGACTCCAAGCCTGGTCAGCACGGCCGCACCTCGGGTGCCCGCACCTCTGACTACGGTCTGCAACTGCGTGAAAAGCAGAAGGTCAAGCGCATGTACGGCGTGCTGGAAAAGCAGTTCCGCCGTTACTTCGAAGCCGCCGAAGGCAAGAAGGGCAACACTGGTGCCAATCTGCTGTTCCTGTTGGAATCCCGTCTCGACAACGTCGTGTACCGCATGGGTTTCGGTTCCACTCGCGCTGAAGCGCGCCAGCTGGTGTCGCACAAGGCTATCACCGTGAACGGCAAGTCCGTGAACATCGCTTCGTACCTCGTGAAGACGGGTGATGTGGTGGCCGTGCGTGAAAAGTCCAAGAAGCAAAATCGCGTGGTGGAAGCCCTGCAACTGGCAGCCCAAGTGGGCATGCCCGCATGGGTGGAAGTGAATGCCGAGAAGGCAGAAGGCATCTTCAAGAAGGTGCCGGACCGTGACGAGTTTGGCGCCGACATCAACGAATCGCTGATCGTTGAGTTGTACTCGCGTTAATCCGTCGAGTAAGTAATTCAAGAAAACCGTCCCTGAACCGCGAGGCATCGCGGTTTAGGCGCTTCACCAGCCTTACCGGTGTAACGAGCTGGGGGTATTGAGAGGAAGTCTGAATGCAAACCAATTTGCTGAAACCCAAGGCGATCAATGTCGAGCAGCTTGGCCACAACCGCGCCAAGGTGGCACTGGAGCCGTTCGAGCGTGGGTACGGCCACACGCTGGGCAACGCCATTCGGCGCGTCCTGCTCTCGTCCATGGTGGGTTACGCAGCGACGGAAGTCACGATTGCAGGGGTGCTGCACGAGTACTCGTCCATCGACGGTGTTCAAGAAGATGTGGTCAACATCCTCCTGAACCTCAAGGGGGTGGTGTTCAAGCTCCACAACCGTGACGAAGTGACGTTGAGCCTGCGCAAGGATGGTGAAGGTGTTGTCACTGCGCGTGACATCCAGACCCCTCACGACGTGGAAATCGTCAACCCTGATCATGTGATCGCCAACCTGTCGGCAGGCGGCAAGCTGGACATGCAGATCAAGGTGGAAAAGGGCCGTGGTTACGTGCCTGGCAGCCTGCGCCGTTATGCTGACGAATCGACCAAATCGATCGGCCGCATCGTGCTGGATGCTTCGTTCTCGCCCGTTAAGCGCGTGAGCTACACCGTGGAAAGCGCTCGCGTCGAGCAGCGTACCGACCTGGACAAGCTGGTGGTCGAGATCGAAACCAATGGTGCCATCACTGCCGAAGACGCAGTGCGTGCATCGGCCAAGATCCTGGTGGAACAGCTGGCGGTATTCGCACAGCTCGAAGGCGGCGAACTGGCTGCGTTCGACGCACCTGCAGGGCCACGTGGCAATGCGACGTTCGATCCGATCCTGCTGCGTCCCGTGGACGAGTTGGAGCTGACCGTGCGTTCCGCCAACTGCCTGAAGGCCGAGAACATCTACTACATCGGTGACCTGATCCAGCGCACCGAGAACGAGCTGCTCAAGACGCCTAACCTGGGCCGTAAGTCACTCAACGAGATCAAGGAAGTGCTCGCATCGCGTGGCCTCACGCTGGGCATGAAACTGGAAAACTGGCCACCAGCTGGTTTGGACAAGCGTTAAGTTATAATTTTTGGTTCCCCGCGGGGAACAGTGCCTCGGGCAGTACCTGATACGGCTGCCTGATTTAATTACTCAAAGGAAAGCACCATGCGCCACGGACACGGCCTCCGCAAACTCAACCGTACCAGCTCGCACCGCCTCGCGATGCTGCAGAACATGATGAATTCGCTCATCGAGCACGAAGTCATCAAGACCACCGTTCCCAAGGCCAAGGAACTGCGCCGTGTGATCGAGCCCATGATCACCCTGGCCAAGGAAGACTCTGTTGCTAACCGCCGCCTCGCATTCAACCGCCTGCGCGACCGTGACAGCGTAACCAAGCTGTTCAACGACCTGGGTCCTCGTTTCAAGGTGCGTCCCGGTGGCTACACCCGTATTCTGAAGATGGGCTTCCGTGTGGGCGACAACGCCCCCATGGCGCTGGTTGAATTGGTCGACCGTGCTGCTGAGACCGAAAATAATTCGGCAGCAGCTGAATAATAGGGTATAATTTATCTCTTGCCGCGCGATGGAGCAGTCTGGTAGCTCGTTGGGCTCATAACCCAAAGGTCGGAGGTTCAAATCCTTCTCGCGCAACCAATAAAATCAAGCACTTAGCTTGTCTTCAAGGCTCACTTCGGTGGGCCTTTTTGTTTTGTGTCGAGGTTTGTGACGAGGTCTGTGTCGTCACAATTGCGGGGCTCAGTGCTAGTGACCATTGGGTATGCGTCGAGTCTCCAGAGTGGCGGAGCTTCGCATGCTAGTAAACATAGCTCCAGCTCCGTTGGCCTCAAAGTAGGACCGGAGCATCTACTTCGGCATTGCAGCGTTATGCACAGCACGCAGTTATGGACAGTTGGCCAGTCTGAACGCGCCAGAGGCTGTGATCGCCCTGGTAGATCGCAAGGAGGCGGTGCCGTTGAACTGGACATAAGTTCGCAGTCGGCGCATGAATGGTGATCTCACAACTGGAGATCACCATGGACTTGATTCTTTCGATGCACCCGATGGCCAGGGCATGGCTGCTCGATGGCCCGCTGTCTTCATACGTCGGGGCGTTCCAGGCATTGCTGGAGCGCGGCCGGTACGCCGAAGGCAGCTCGGAGACTGCCCTTCGTGCCTGGTCGCACTTTGCCCACTGGATGGCGAAGTGCCAGGTATCTGCCGAACAGATCGACGAAGCCCTCGTCGAGCAGTTTCTGGATTCGCATCTGCCGCGCTGCGACTGCCATCCCGCGGCTCTGCGTACACGCAGCGGCTTGAGCGCCAGTCTCGGACACCTGCTCGCCTTGTTGCGGGAACAGCATGTCATCGTGGAACTGCCAGGCCCCAGCGGTCCCATTGCAGAAGAACTGAACCGTTACAACGTCCACATGCGCGACGCCCGCGGCCTGGCGATAGGCACGCGCGAGGATCGGCTGGTACTCGTAGGTCGTCTGCTGCAATGCAAGTTCGCGGGCAAGGCCATCGCCATCGGCGAGTTGCAGCCGGAAGACGTTCGCGGCTTCATCGCAACCGAGCTCACGCGGGTCAGCAGCGGGTCGCATTCCAGCGCGGTCACTGCTGCGCTGCGGGCCTACTTCCGATACCGCGGGACCTGCGGTGACGCAGTGAACAGCCTGCTCGGCGCTATCTCGTCGCCGGTGCGATGGAGCCAAGCATCGTTGCCGCGCGCGCTGACGACCGAGGAGGTCCAGCGCCTCGAAGCGCATTGCGCCGAGGCCAAGCGGGCTCCGCTGCGCCTGCTGGCCATGGTGCGCCTGGCCTTGGATCTCGGACTGCGCGTGGGCGAGATCGCCAAGCTGGAGATCGGCGACTTCGATTGGCGTGCCGGAACGGTGACCTTGAAGCGAACAAAGTCCCAGCGCCAGGATGTCCTACCGCTGCCGGTGCTCACCGGGCAGGCTCTGGCGGAGTACATGAGACACGAGCGGCCCGCAACCACGCTGCCATCGCTGTTCGTCCGTCGGTTGGCGCCACACGACAAGCCCATCGGCGTCGATGCAGTGAGCCAGGCAATCGGGCGTGCCCTGCGAGGTGCCGGCATCTCACGCGGTTGCCATTCGTTGCGTCACACGCTGGCCTGTCGCCTGGTCAACAGCGGCAGTTCGATCAAGGAGGTCGCCGATGTGCTTCGGCATCGATCGCTGGACACCTCGTTGATCTACGCCAAGCTCGACTTGCAACTGCTTGCCGAGGTCGCTCTGCCTTGGCCTGGGAGTGCATCATGAGCGCCGCAGCATCGGCGAACATCGACCTCACCGCCAAGGTGGAGCAATACCTGGCTGAACGCCTGCGCCTCGGGTTCAAGCCGTGCTCCTCTGATCTCGCTGTGCGCAGCTTCACTCGCTTCATGGTCGGAGAGGGACGCGACATCGCGTTGACGGTAGACGTGATGGTCCAGTGGGCGCACCAGGTACAGCCTCGGTATCTCGTGGGCGGCCGGGCCAATGTCGACACGGCAGCGCGCCGACTGGCAACGCTGCGCCCCTTCATGCGCTGGCTCCAGCAGTTCGATCCGACTGTCGAAGTTCCTGACGATTCCAGCTTCGGTCCGATCCCGCGCCGCGTGGCGCCTCACATCTACAGCGAAGCCGAGATCGCGGCATTGATCGTCGCTGCCCGCCGACTCGGCCCCTCGGATGGCCTTCGTGCCACCACCTATGCAACGCTGTTCGGTCTGATCGCATCGGCCGGGCTTCGGGTCTCTGAAGCGATCAACCTGGCCGACTCGGATGCAGATCTGGACGGCGGCATCCTGACCATACAGCAGACCAAGTTTGGCAAGTCCCGCATGGTGCCGCTGCACCCCAGCGTGATCGGTCCGATGGCAGCCTACCGGGCCTTGCGCCGCCAGTACGTGCCTGCGAAGCCGCAGATGACATTCTTCGTGGGCTCGCGTGGCGTGCACCGGGGTGAACCGCTGGGAGATCGGCAGGTGCATCGAGTGTTCTGTCAGCTGCGCGAGCAATTGGGTTGGATCGATCGCGGCGGCCATGGCCGACCGCGGGTGCATGACCTGCGCCATAGCTTCGCCGTGAGACGGATGATCCTGTGGCACCAGCAGGGAGCGAACCTTGACCAACGAATGCTGGCCCTGTCCACGTACATGGGCCACATCAATATCTCCAGCACGTACTGGTACCTGAGCGGCGTGCCGGAGTTGATGGCGTTGGCCGGCGCTCGATTCGAACGCTTCGCCGACGTCGCGGAGAACGACGATGAGTAGTTCTGAACACCGCAAGCCCGCTCCGCCGAGCTTCGCGACGCTGGTCCAGTCCTTCTTCGCCGAGCACCTGACGCAGCAGCGCGCGTTGAGCCCGCAGACCGTTGCGGCCTATCGGGACGCGTTCGTGCTGTTCCTGGACTTCGCCCAGGCGCAACTGCACAAGACGCCCACGACGCTGTCGCTCGCCGACCTGACGCCCGCGCTGATCCTGGACTTCCTCGATCATCTCGAACGCGATCGGCACAACACCGTTCGCAGCCGCAATGCGCGACTGGCCGCGCTGCGCTCGTTCCTGAAGTTCGCGGCCCGGCGAGACGTGACGGCACTTCAGGTCGTCGAGCAGGCGCTCGGCGTGCCGATGAAGCGCTTCGAGCGGCCGATGTTCGAGTTCCTGACACGCGAGGAGATGCTGGCCGTGATCGGCGCGCCAGGAGCGGATTGGATGGGCCAGCGAGACAAGCTGCTGCTGGCCCTGCTGTACAACACCGGTGCCCGCGTGTCGGAGGCAATCGGCGTAAAAGTGGGCGACGTCGTGCTGGCACCCGCCGCCTGCGTGCATCTGCATGGCAAGGGACGCAAGCAGCGGTCGGTGCCGCTCTGGCGATCGACGGTCAAGGTGATCCGCGCCTGGCTGAAGTTCAACCCGGACCTGACTCCCACGTCGGCGCTGCTGCCCAACCGTGGCGGACAGGCGATGACGCGGTCCAACGTGACGCAGCGCCTGGCATTGGCCGTCAAGAAAGCCGCGCTCACGACGCCGAGCCTGGCCGGGAGAACGATCTCTCCACACTGCCTGCGTCACTCGACCGCTATGCACCTTCTGCAGTCGGGCGTGGACATCAGCGTGATCGCTCTGTGGCTCGGACACGAGAGTCCGGCGACAACGCATCAGTACATAGAGGCCGATCTCGCCATGAAGGAAAAGGCACTGGCCAGGCTTCAGGATCCCAATGTGGTCCCACAGCGGTTCCGGGCAGAAGACGATCTGTTGAAGTTCCTCAAGACCTTGTGATTACGTGAAGTTCAAAGACGCGACCGCAGCCCTCTTGCGAGGGCGGCGACGCCGCGCTGCCGGACCAACTGTGCATAACTGCGTGCTGTGCATAACGCTGCTTATGGAGAGCTCTCCATAAAGGCTGAAGGGCGGCAGGTAACTGGAAGTGAGCATGGTCTCCTCTAAAAGAATCTTTGATCTCATGATGTGGAGATTCTGGAGAGACCACCCTTTCATTCAGATGTTCTGAAAATTACATTGTTGTTATCTACCTGTCAGAACGCCTCAAACTTGGCAAACTCTCGCCAAAGCATTGAACGGAAGCGCACACGTGAAAATATTGATCGTCGAAGACGAGCCCAAAACGGGTGAGTACCTGCGTCAGGGTTTGACAGAAGCTGGATACATTTCCGACCTCCTGCCCAACGGCGCGGATGGCCTGCATATGGCCCTGCAGGGCGAATATGACCTGCTGATCCTGGATGTCATGCTGCCTGGCCTGAATGGCTGGCAAGTGCTGCAAGCCCTGCGTGACCGGGGGATCGGAATGCCCGTCCTGTTCCTGACTGCCCGCGATCAAGTGGAAGATCGTGTCAAAGGACTGGAACTCGGGGCCGACGACTACCTTGTCAAGCCGTTCTCGTTTGCCGAGTTACTGGCCCGGGTACGCATCATCCTGCGGCGCGGCCATGCAGGCAACGAGAGCACCACGCTGCGAGTGGCCGACCTGGAACTGGATTTGCTGCGCCGCAGGGTATCCCGCAACGGCAAGCGTATCGATCTGACGGCCAAGGAATTCGGCCTGCTGGAGCTACTGATGCGCCGACACGGTGAAGTGCTGCCACGGTCCCTGATCGCCTCGCAGGTGTGGGACATGAACTTTGACAGCGACACCAACGTCATCGAAGTGGCGATGCGCCGCCTGCGCATGAAGATCGATGAAGGCCAACCCCTCAAGCTCATCCAGACCGTGCGCGGCATGGGCTATGTGCTGGACGTGCCAGAGGAAGAATAGGTGGAGTCGAAACTGCGTTTGGGCAAGCTTTCGCTGACCCGTCGCCTCACCCTGTTCTTCACCGTGGTGGCAGCTGCTGTGGTGCTTGGGTTGGGAGGTCTTTTTCTGGTGGAAATTGAGCAGCATTTCGTCGAACTGGACCGGATGGCTCTGCAGGAAAAGCGGCATTTGATCGAGGAAATTCTTGGCAATGCCAACTCAGTGGACGACGCAAGCTTGCGCTTGAGCGAAGCTTTGAACTATCACCATGATCTCTATGTCCTGGTGCAGAACCCCCAGGGAGAGCGCATTTTTCAATCGTCAACATCCAACCTCAATGTGCAAAGCGGCGATGCCCTGAGTACCGAGGAGACGAGTGTTTTCGGGGTTTGGCGTCACCACGATACCGAGTTCCACACATTGAGCTTTGGAACTGCCCCGGCTTACTCCGCATCAGCGTTGCAGGTGTTGATCGCAGCGGATACAAAACACCACACCCAATTCCTCACTGAGCTGCGCAGCAGTCTGGCGTTCTACGTGATCGCGGCCATCATCGTGTGTGGGCTACTGTCGTGGCTCGCGGCGCGTCAAGGACTGGCGCCTCTGCGTGAAATGAAGTCACGCGCAGCCGTGGTCACAGGTCAGAAATTGTCCGAGCGCATGCCAGTTGAGGCCGTGCCGGTGGAAATGGCCGATCTGGCGCAAGAGCTGAACCGCATGCTGGACCGCCTGCAGGAGGACTTCCAGCGCCTTACCGATTTCGCGTCGGACCTCGCGCACGAGCTGCGCACCCCCATCAGCAACCTGCTGACGCAGACGCAGGTGGCGCTGACGACCAAGCGCGATGCCGCGACGTACCGCGACATCCTGGCCTCCAATGCCGAGGAATTTCAGCGTTTGGCACGCATGGTGTCCGACATGCTGTTCCTAGCCAAGACCGAGCGCGGCGTGGATCTGCCGCACAAGGAGCGGTTTTCCGCCCGCCAGGACGCGCTGGCGCTGCTGGAGTTCTACGAGGCCGTGGCCGAGGAAAAACGCATCCGGCTCCAGTTGAAAGGAGACGGCGAGGTCGAAGGCGATCGCCTGATGTTCCGCCGTGCGGTGAGCAACCTGCTGTCCAATGCCCTGCGTTACACGCCCGAGGCCGGCGACATCACCATCCGTATCACCAGCACGGCACAAACCACGACAGTGGCCGTGGAGAACACTGGAACCGACATCGATGCCAAGATCCTGCCCCGGCTGTTCGACCGCTTCTACCGAGCCGATGCTTCCAGGGCCCATCCGGACTCCGATGGCTCCGGGCTGGGCCTGGCCATCACACGTGCCATCGCTGAGGCCCACGGCGGTAGCGTCACGGCGACGTCGGGCGACGGGCGAACCTGCTTCACCTTGATGTTTCCTCACCGTGGCTCACAGCCATCAAGCTGACAACAATCTCATCTGGCTGTCCGGATTCTGTTGGGGTGCGCTCCCTACGATGAACACATCTCCTCAACGCCCGACCAAGGCATGAGAGATGCAAGTTTCGTCCACCTTCTTCCTTAGGAGCTTCAACCATGATCCAACAACGCCTCTCCCTTTCTTCCATGATCGCAGCCGCAACCGCAGTAGTTGCTCTGGGCCTTCCAGGGATGGCTTCGGCAGCATATGAGCATCCTGCCAACAATGAAAAGGGCGTAATCGTTCACCCGGAACACTTCAAGAGCGAGAAGACGCGAGAGCAGGTCATCGCGGAAGCCAAGGCTGCCATGCAGCAAGGACTTCTTTCTTATGGCGAGAGCAACTACCCAATGCCTGTGCCTAATGTGGGCCCAGGGAAAACTCGTCAGCAAGTGATCAACGAAATGCTGAACGAGTCACCTGCCGAACGCTCCGAGCGTCTGCGTCTCTACTCCCGGGGTTGATAGCCCCCAATTGGGGCTCCAGCAGAGCACGTTGAATCCATTCTGTGGGATCGCGCGTCGGCCTGGCTAACCTCGGGATTTCAGCAGCCTGATAGGTCACGCCCCAAAAATTACCTGACAGAAATGTAATTTTTGAAACATCTTCCCTTCAGTCTCGGGCTTGCAGAATCACAACGTGCATTCGCACACGGTGGGCGGACTCAAATACGAAGTGCAACACCCTGGATTTCAGTGAAAGAGGGTGGGATGGCTTGCAGAGCGGTCATTTTGGCGCTGAGCCTGACGCTTTCGTGAGCCTCCACCGACCACGTCTTCAGAATTTTTCAGGACTTACGCAAAATCGCCCCAGCGGCGTTGCTCTTCCTTGCCGTGCGCTTGCACTGTCTGCGTCAGAGCGCCTTACTGGAACAATTTTGCGTAAGTCCTATTTTTGTGTTTGAACAATAGGGACCACCGCTATGGAAAAGTCATTTCATCGCTTCTCTGAACTGTTTTCCCAGCTTGGTCTGCGCATGGACGCGGCAGGCATCGGGGAGTTCTTGGAGGCCCACGCTCCACTGCCGGCCGATGTGCTGCTGGCCGATGCGCCATTCTGGACACCATCTCAGGCGACTCTGTTGCGCGAAGAACTTCTGGAAGACGCGGACTGGGCCGAAGTAAATGACCGGTTGAATTCCGCTTTGCGTGCGCCAAGGGGGAGGTCATGATGCCTATGAGGAATCGCCTGTCGTTGGGTGTGGTAATGGTGTCTCTCGCGCTGAGCTCGATGGTTTACGCGCAGGAGGTCAAGCTTGGGTCGAGTGTTGAAGGGTTGCTGCAAGCGGCCAGGGAGCGAAACCCCGAAATCGCAAGCATGCGTTTTGATGCCGATGCCGCTGCCGAGCGTGTCGTACCCGCGGGTGCCTTGCCGGATCCAAAGTTCAGCATGGAACTTCGTGACCTTACCCGGATGGGCGAGCGCAACCCGACGCTGCTGCCAGGGCGTGTGGGCAGCACGCGATACCTGCTCACACAGGAATTGCCGTGGTTTGGGAAACGGGGCCTCAAGCGTGAATCGGCCCAATTGCAGGCCGAGGCGGCTCGAGGGCGAGTGGCTGGCACTTGGAGTGAACTAGCGACCAAGATCAAGACGACATACGCCCAACTCTACTATCTGGACCAGAACGAGCGGCTGACCAGGGAGATCCTGGACCTGATTAATCGCCTGGAAAAAGTCGCCCAGGTGCGCTACGCCGGTGGCCTGGCCGCGCAGCAGGACGTGATTCGTGCGCAGCTGGAGCAAACCACCATGCGCAACGAATTGATTGCACTCGAAGCAGAGCGAAGTCAGTTGCAGGCCAAGCTGAAAGCGCTCGTGGGGCGCCCTGCCAGCGAGATGCTGGCTACGCCAGAGAGCATTCGCACACTTCCGGCGCCTGAGACCATGCGATTTGATGTCCTGGAGCAGCGTGCACGGTCCAGCAATCCGCTGCTGAGAACCGAGGAGTCACAAATCCAGGCTGCAGAAAAGAACCGTGAACTCACCTACAAGAACCGCTATCCGGACTTTGCGGTGGGGGTGTCACCCATCCAGTACGGTAAGTCGATCCGGGAATGGGAGTTGATGGTCGAGGTCACCATTCCCTTGCAGCAGGACACCCGGCGCGCACAGGAGCAGGAAGCACAGGCCATGCTGGATGCCGCCCGCTCGCGCCGCGAAGCGGCCACCAACCAGGTACTGGCGGATCTGTATGAAAACTTGGCGGGCCTGGATGCGGCTCGCCGTACGCTGGCGTTGACCACGGACAGCCTGCTACCCCAGTCGGAGCTGACGTTCCGGTCGGCTTTGGCAGGCTACGAATCGGGCAAGGTGGATTTCGCCACCCTGCTGGATGCACAGAGACAGATACGACAAGCCAAACTCAATCAAGTCAAAGCAGGAGTTGCAGCCCAGATGCGTCTGGCGGACATCGAGCGCATCGTGGGAGAAGATCTATGACAACAACTATCAAGGTGGGCGCGCTCGTGCTGGCCGCCACGGCACTGGCTGCGGGAGGCGGCTATTGGTACGGGCAACGCCAGTCCGCTGCACATGGATCAGTGCAGGCGACATCGACTGTTGCTTCGGCAAACGATAAGAAGGAGCGCAAGGTTCTCTATTACCGCAATCCGATGGGCTTGCCCGATACGTCCCCCACGCCCAAGAAGGACCCGATGGGGATGGATTACATCCCCGTCTACGAGGGCGATCAGGAACCGGAAGCCGGAAGCGCCAACCAGATCAAGATCAGCACCGACAAGGTTCAGAAGCTCGGGGTGCGCGTTGAGGCTGTCAGCCTGCGCAACCTGGACAAGATGGTGCGCGCGGCAGGCCGCATCGAACCCGACGAGCGCCTGACCTACGCCATCACCCCCAAGTTCGAGGGCTACGTCGAACGCTTGCATGTCAACGCCACCGGCCAGGCCGTGGGCAAGGGCCAGCCGTTGTTCGAGGTCTACAGCCCAGAGCTGGTGTCGGCGCAACGCGAATATGCGATTGCCGCCCAAGGGGTCGACGCCTTGAAGGGCGCCAGCGAGGAAACACAGAAAGGAATGCGAGAACTCGCCGAATCGGGCCTGACGCGCCTGCGCAACTGGGATATTTCGGACGAGCAGGTGAAGGCGCTGACTCAGTCGGGCACGGCGCGCCGCACCCTCACATTTCGCTCGCCGGTGGCAGGCATCGTGACCGAGAAAAAGGCGGTACAGGGCATGCGTTTCATGCCAGGCGACGCGCTCTACCAGGTCACTAACCTGTCTTCAGTGTGGGTGATAGCCGATGTATTCGAGCAGGACATCGGCATGGTCAAAACAGGGGCAAAGGCCACGGTTCGCATCAACGCCTACCCGGACAAGGTATTCACCGGTTCCATCACCTACGTCTATCCAACGCTCACGGCTGAAACTCGCACCGTGCCCGTGCGGGTCGAATTGACCAATGCAGGTGGGTTGCTAAAGCCGGGCATGTTTGCACAGGTGGAACTGCCCGCCGCCTCCAAGGGCACCGTGCTGACGGTACCGACGTCGGCGGTTATCGACAGCGGAACACGGCAGATCGTTCTGGTGCAACTCAAGGAGGGGCGTTTCGAGCCCCGCGAAGTCAAGGTCGGCGCGCGCAGCGAGGACCGCATCGAAATTATCGAGGGCGTGCAGGACGGTGAGATGGTCGTAGTGGCCGCCAATTTCCTCATCGATGCGGAAAGCAACCTCAAAGCCGCCATCGGAGGCCTGGGGCATACAGGACACGGGACTCAAGCCACTCCTGATGGATCAGCAAGCACCAAGGCCGTCACAGGCGTGGGTCACCAAGCCGAAGGCACAGTAGAGGACATCGATACGAAGTCCTCCACGGTGACGCTGGCACATGGCCCGGTGCCCAGTCTCAAATGGCCCGCCATGTCGATGGAGTTCAAGGTCGCCCACAGCGGCTTGCTCAAGGAGCTCAAGCCGGGTGCCCTGGTTGCCTTTGAGTTCGTCGAACGCGATCAAGGCGAATGGGTGATCACCGCCGCCCGACCCCTGGGCAAAGCCACGGCCAATCCTCACGCCGGTCACAACTGATTTTCGGGAAAAAATATGCTTGCGAAGATCATCGACTGGTCGGGGAGAAACCGTTTCCTGGTGCTGCTGGCGACCCTGTTCGTCATTGTTGGCGGTGTCTATGCCGTGCTCAAAACACCGCTGGATGCGCTGCCGGACCTGTCAGACGTTCAGGTCATCGTCTACACCGAGTATCCGGGCCAGGCCCCGCAGGTGGTCGAGGATCAGGTCACGTATCCGTTGACCACCTCCATGCTGTCGGTTCCCAAGTCCAAGGTGGTGCGGGGCTTCTCCTTCTTTGGCGCCTCGTTCGTCTACATCATCTTCGAGGATGGCACTGACATCTACTGGGCACGCTCACGCGTGCTCGAATACCTCAACTTCGCAGCGGGGCGAATGCCCAAGGGCGTGACACCGCAGATCGGCCCGGATGCGACCGGCGTGGGCTGGGTGTACCAATATGCGCTCCTGGCCAAAGATATGACCCTGGCCGAATTGCGTAGCTTGCAGGATTGGTACCTGCGCTACCAGTTGACCAAGGCCCATGGCGTGGCCGAAGTGGCGTCGATTGGCGGGTTTGTGCAGACCTACCAGATCACCGTCGATCCGGTGAAACTGCGGGCTTACGGCATTCCCTTGGCCAAGGTCTCCCAGGTGGTGCGCGACTCGAACCGGGACGTCGGCGGGCGCGTGGTGGAGATGGCCGAGACCGAGTACATGGTGCGTGGCAAGGGCTATCTGCGCGGGGTGGCCGACATCGAGAGCCTGGTCGTCAAGGCGGAAAAAGGCACACCGGTGCTGATCCGTGACATCGCCCGTGTTGAACTGGTACCGGACGAGCGCCGTGGCGTGACCGAGCTCAATGGCGAGGGCGAGGTGGTCTCCGGCATCGCCGTGGCCCGCTACGGCCAGAACGCGCTGGAGGTGATTCACAACCTCAAGGAAAAGATCGCCGAGGTCTCGGCGGGCCTCCCGCCGGGCGTCAGCATCGAGGCGGTGTACGACCGATCCGACCTGATTCACCGGGCCATCGATACGCTCAAGCGCACCTTGCTGGAAGAGAGCCTGATCGTTGCCCTGGTCTGCATGGTCTTTCTGATGCACGTTCGCTCGGCCCTCGTGGCTATCTTGATGTTGCCCGTGGGTGTGCTGATCTCGTTCATCGCCATGCGCCTGCTGGGCATGAATTCCAACCTGATGAGCCTTGGCGGCATCGCCATCGCCATTGGGGCCATGGTGGATGCGGCCATCGTCATGATCGAGAACGCGCACAAGCACCTGGAACGCCTCCCGCCCGAGCACAGCAAGGCCGATCGCGTGGAGGCGATGATCACCGCCTGCAAGGAGGTGGGGCCGGCGTTGTTCTTCTCGCTGCTCATCATTACCGTGTCCTTTCTGCCGGTATTCACACTGGAATCACAGGAAGGGCGCATGTTCTCGCCGCTGGCCTATACCAAGACCTTTGCGATGGCCGGGGCCGCGCTGCTGTCCGTGACGCTGGTGCCCGTGCTGATGATGCTGTTCATCCGGGGAAAAATCATGCCCGAATCCAGGAACCCGGTGAACCGGTTCCTGATCTGGGTCTACCGCCCCATCATCGCCACCGTGATGCGCTGGAAGAAGCTGACCATCGCTGCTGCGCTCCTGGTGCTGGGCATTTCGTTCTATCCCGCCAGCCAGCTCGGCTCTGAATTCATGCCCACGCTCAACGAAGGCTCGTTGCTGTATATGCCCGCCTCGCTGCCAGGCATGTCGATTACGAAGGCGGCCGAGCTGATGCAGACGCAGAACAAAATCATCAAGAGCTTCCCGGAGGTGGTATCGGTCTATGGCAAGGCTGGGCGCGCCAACACCGCCACCGACCCGGCGCCGACCGAGATGTTCGAGACCGTCATCAACCTCAAGCCCGAGTCCGAATGGCGCCCCGGCATGACGACCGACAAGCTCATCGCCGAACTGGACAAGGCACTTCAGTTCCCCGGCGTGTCCAACGCCTGGACCATGCCCATCAAGGCGCGCATCGATATGCTGTCCACCGGCATTCGCACGCCCATTGGCATCAAGGTCTACGGCAATGACTTGACCGAAATGGAACGCTTGGCGCGCGAGATTGAAACCGTGGTCAAGCAGGTGCCGGGAACGACCTCCGCTTTCGCTGAGCGCATCACGGGGGGCTTCTACCTCAACATCGAGCCCGACCGAGAGCAACTTGCGCGCTACGGTCTGGCGGTCGGAGATTTGCTGGACGTCGTAGGTACGGCGCTGGGCGGAGAAATGGTCACCACGACGGTCGAAGGCCGCGAGCGCTTCGGCGTCACGGTGCGCTACCCGCGCGAGCTGCGCACCGACCCCCAGCAGATCGCCCGCGAAGTGCTGGTGCCCACCATGGACGGAGCGATGGTGCCGCTGGGGCAGGTGGCCCGGGTCGAAGTGGCAAAGGGCGCGCCCGGGATCCGCACTGAAAATGCGCTTCTGTCTGCTTACATCTTCGTGGACATCCGTGAGCGTGACATCGGCAGCTATGTGGCAGACGCGCGCAAAGCCGTGAACGAACAGGTAAAGTTTCCGCCGGGCTACTACGCGACCTGGAGTGGCCAGTTTGAGTCGATGGAACGTGCGGTGCAAAAGATGAAGGTGGTCATTCCCGTCACCTTGCTCATCATCTTTCTACTGCTGTACCTGAACTTCAAGCGCCTGACGGAAACCCTGATCGTCATGCTGTCGGTGCCGTTTGCCTTGGTCGGAGGGGTCTGGCTCATGTGGTTGATGGGCTACAACATGTCTGTGGCCGTCGCGGTGGGCTTCATCGCCTTGGCGGGGGTGGCCGCTGAGACCGGGGTGATCATGTTGATCTATTTAGACCATGCCTGGGAGGAAATTCAGGCAAAACGCCGCGCTGAAAACAAAGAGCCTGGCGTTGCGGATCTTTATGAAGCCATCATGGAGGGTGCGGTTGAGCGGGTGCGTCCCAAGATGATGACTGTGGTCGCCATCATGGCTGGCTTGCTTCCCATCCTGTGGGGAACTGGCACAGGCTCGGAAGTCATGAGTCGTATCGCTGCACCGATGGTTGGAGGGATGATTTCCTCGACCGTGCTGACGCTGGCAGTAATTCCCGCTATTTATGGCTTGGTCAAGCAGTTTGAACTTCGAAGAAGGCGAGCTTGATGCGATTGGCCTCGCATGCACAAGGAACTGCTCGCCCGTGGCATCCGGGTGGGCAGGAAACGTGTGCGCCGCTTGATGCAGCAGCACGGCATCCGGGCCAAGACCCAGCACAAATTTGTGGTGACCACGGACAGCCGCCACAGCCCCGCCGGTGGCCCCGGACCTGGTACAGCGACGTTTCAATCCCGATACACCCGACCAGCTCTGGTGTGGCAACACCACCTACATCGCCACCGACGAAGGTTGGGTGTACCTGGCAGCGGTCATCGACCTGTTCAGCCGCCAGGTGGTGGGCTGGAGCATGCAGGCGCACAACTATTGATCCGGCAGGCTTTATTCGTAAACCTTGCTCGGGCTGAGGTGTCGAAGCCCCTCGACGGGCTCAAGTTGAACGGCATCGGGACTCTGCAATAAACCGTGCCGGATCAATAGGCCGCCGTCAAGGCACTTTGTTCCCCTCATGCAGCTCAAGCCCCCTGTTTCGCATACCAAAGGAATCATCATGAACAAGCTGATCTACCCCCTCGCCGGCGCGCTGATGCTGGGCGCCACCTTGCCGGTCCTGGCCGGCCCTGACTTTCAGGCTATCGAGCAAGGCCGCAAGGCCGGCCAGGAGGCCGAGGCCACGCGCACGCGAGATGCCGCCGAGGCCGCCAAAACCGGCCGTGGCGACTGCCCGCCCCAGCCCTTGATCCTGCCGCTCGACCATGGTCCGCGTGCCTTGACTACGCCCTACCTGAACCAACTGCGCAAGCAGCGCTTCGAGGCGGAGATGAAGGCCTGCAAGGAATGACGCCGAGGAAGCGCCTATTCAGTCGGCCCTGCAAAACTCATCCGCCTGCCCATGCCAGCCGGCCCAACCCATGGAGGAGAAATAAGGCATAAGGCAGAAGACTTACAACCGCTGTGAAATCTCCAGCAATGGCTTGATGCTGGAGCCAAAGCGGCTCATGGACGCGTGGTTCTGCTCCAGTTGGCTGTAAGGCAGATAACGAATCCCGAGTTCCGAAACACGGGAGAATGCCGGTCTTTGGAGTTGCTCCGCCACCTTGGCTCGGCGATTGTCTGGGGCCACCATAAAGAGCGCACATTTTTCTGCAACCGGTGACTTCTGTCTACCCGTGTGGTTGGTCCTCCGTCCTCCGCATTCGTCCCCCGCGCACGTCCACCAACTCGCGCTCCAATTCACGCAGATTCTTAACAACAATGTCATCTGGCTGTCCGGATTCTGTTGGGGTGCGCTCCCTACGATGAACACATCTCCTCAACGCCGACCAAGGCATGAGAGATGCAAGTTTCGTCCACCTTCTTCCTTAGGAGCTTCAACCATGACCCAACAACGCCTCTCCCTTTCTTCCATGATCGCAGCCGCAACCGCAGTAGTTGCTCTGGGCCTTCCAGGGATGGCTTCGGCAGCATATGAGCATCCTGCCAACAATGAAAAGGGCGTAATCGTTCACCCGGAACACTTCAAGAGCGAGAAAACCCGCGCCCAAGTCAAGGCGGAGACCGAGGCTGCGATGCGGCAAGGCCGCCTTTCTTATGGTGAGAGCAACTACCCCATCCGCACACCTGATGTAAGTTCTGGCAAGACGCGTGAGCAAGTAATCAACGAACTGCTGAGCGAGTCACCTGCCGAACGCTCCGCGCGTCTGCGTCTCTACTCCCGGGGTTGATAGCCCCCAGTTGGTGCTCCAGCAGAGCACGTTGAATCCATTCTGTGGGATCGCTGGCGTCGGCCTGACTAACCTCGGGACAGCCCAGGCCGCCGTCCAATTTCCCATGACACCCCACCGCCGCGCACCGTCGCGGCGATCTGCTGTCCCAGCCGCTGCTCAATCACCGGCTTCCACGGCACCAGGCTGAATCCCATCCCGTCATCGAGCATCGCGTAGCGCCCGCTGGCGAGCATCACGCTGCGGCGGTAGATACCGGCCACGCGCTGGCCATCTGCCGCAGGCCGATGCTCCAGCCCGGTTTCGGCGGCAATGTCCTTCCCGGCCTGCGCCACTTCCCGATTGCGCATCACCGTCAGCAGATTGCGCGCCAGGAACACGCGCTGACCGCGCCGCTCGGCCAGCCCCTGTTCGGCCAGGAAATCGGCGCGTTGCAGCATCGCCTGCTTCGCCTCGCCGCCAAACCCCAGGTTGCCCAGCCCCGAGCCGCCGCCGATCAACTGCTGATCCAGCCAGGTAGCTCCAATCACGCGCGCCTGCCGCTCAATGGGCAGGTGCGATTTAAGCTCCACGGCTACGCCGCCCAGGCGTTGCGCATCGTACTGGCGGCCACGCTCGGGCAGGTCGTCGGGTACCTTCCACAGCCCCTCGGCAATACGTTCCACGATGCCGGCCCGGCGCAGGGCTTCCAGCCTGCGAACGTGCGCGGCAACGACTTCGTGCGGATCACGGCCGGCCTGCGCCTGACCTTGGGCAATTGCCAGGTGATGATCGGTTCTGTAGAGCCCATTGCTGGCCAGCGCAGCGATATTGCGATCTGCCGCCCGTACCTCGGCGGAACCACGTACTTCCACCACCGCGCCGGTCGGATAGTTTGCGGGTTCGTCGCGGGCGTTGAGCGCGACGTAGTGCGCCTTGCCGTCCACGCCGTCGATGACCAGATAGCTCCGGTCGCGCAGCTCGTCGGCCAGCCCCTTGGCGGCCACGCGGCCAATGATTGTTCTTCCATCGTCACCCGGCTCGAACACCGCCAGCTCGCGCGGCTGGCCGCCCATGGCCCGCTGCATGGTGCGGATGATGTCGCCACGCTCACCCAGAGCGCGCAAGGTCTTCTCGGCATCGGCATGGGTGGTCCAGGTGCCAGGCTGCGCTTCGTCGGCCAGGCCCAGGCGCTGCAAGCATTGCAAGCGGCCAATCAGCAGCAGACGCTGGCGTTGCAGCTTCGGTTCGTTGAAGCGTCTGACCTGCACGCGACCATCGTCGCCAGCTTCACGTTGCAGCGTGTGATCCAGGCTCGTCCACCGCTCCTGTTCCACCTCCCGCTGCAAGGTCTGCTGGATTTCCAGTTCGGTGCGCGGCCCTAGCCATTCGGTCGCCAGCTCGGCGGCCCGGTGCCGAAAGCCGTGGGCGATGTAGTCGCCCGCGATGATGAGGTCTTTGGCTATCACGAGCAGCCGGCTTGTTGCGATGGATGAGCGCGGGGTAATTTTTAAGTGGAAGGACTACCGGGCCAAGGGGAGCACGCGCCACAAGACCATGACGCTGGCGCCCCAGGAGTTCATGCGCAGATTCCTGCTGCATGTGCTGCCCGGCGGTTTCCATCGCATCCGCCACTATGGCTTGCTGGCCAATGGCAACCGCAGGGAATGCCTTGCGCTGGCGCGCCAGTTGTTGGAGGTCGTCCCGGCGCAAGCCGCCTCACCCAGCAGCGAGGAGCAAGCCGACCTACCGCCCAACGCAGTGCCGCCGATCTTCGTCTGCCGACACTGCGGCCAGGCGATGACCATCCTGCAATGTCTCATGCGCGGGCAGGCCATTCGGGCGCCACCTCCATCATGAACAGGCCCCTGAACCACCACTTGTCTTGGATGTCGATGCGCTTGGGTCTGTCGGCGGGATCGGCGCGCGCCCGGTGTTGCGAACGGCGCTTCAGAACGCATGCCGCGCCAGGCGAAAGGCACGCCACCGCTGCTGCCCCCGGGCCACAACCACATACGATGGGACACCAGCCCCACTTGCCTGCGGACCTTGGCCGTCAAGCCGCTGCCCAAAACCCCATAGCGTTTGCGCCCTGAACACCTGCGTTGGCGTTCTTCGCGGTTTCCTCCATCGAGGCTTGTGCGACACCTGCCCTCAGGCCGTGGGTGATCGTCGTTTGGGTGCCAGTTCCGGGCAGGTATCCCACAACCCTAAGGCAATGCTGATCAAGTAGCGTCAACTCCATTGCACAGCCATTTGAATGCCAAATGGCCCGCAAAGATGCCGGACTTTGCCCCACAGGGCCTGTTTCGGGAGCCTTTGAGCCCCCTTCAGACCCTTACGGGCGCACCTGTCCCTGCAGGCGCCCTCGGGCAAGGTAGATGTTGGCCAGCGCCAAGGCCGTGAACGCGCGCGTGGCGTTCTTTTGCAGCCCGCGATAGCGCACCTTGCCAAAGCCCCACAGCCGCTTGACCACCCCGAATAGATGCTCTACGCGAGCGCGGATGCGGGACTTGTTGCGGTTCTTGGACCGCTGCGTCTGGTCGACCACCCCGCACCTGCGTGTGCGCTGGTTGGTGAAGTCTTTGGCTTGGGGCGCCTTGCCCCGGATCAGAGTCTTCTGGCTGGCGTAGGCCGAGTCGCCGTACACGCGCTGCTCGTTGCCATGCAGCAGATCGGGCAGCGGGTGTTTGTCATGCACGTTGGCCGCCGTCACCACGGCGCTGTGCGCCAGCCCGCTTTGGCTGTCCACGCCAATGTGCAGCTTCATGCCGAAATACCATTGCTGGCCTTTGCGGGTCTGGTGCATGTCGGGGTCGCGCGCCTTGTCGGCGTTCTTGGTGGAGCTGGGCGCTGCGATTGAATAGTGGCATCCACGATGGTGCCGGTGTTGACCTTGAAGCCGCGCTCTTGCAGTTGCTGGCCTACCTGGGCAAACAGGGCTTCACCCAGTTTGTGCTCATTGAGCAGCTTGCGAAACTTCAGCAGCGTGGTGGCATCGGGCACGCGCTCGCGGCCCAGGTCAATGCCCACAAAGCGGCGCAGGCTGGCACTGTCGTACAGGGCCTCTTCGCACGCCAGATCGGCCAGGTTGAACCAGTGCTGCAGGAAGTGGATGCGCAGCATGCGCTCAAGGCCAATGGGCGGGCGGCCGTTGCCTGCTTTGGGGTAGTGCGGCTCTATCACCTGGCACAGAGCGGCCCATGGCACTATTGTCTCCATGGTCCGCAAGAACTCTTCGCGTCGGGTGGGTTTGCGCGAATGCTCGAATCCGTTGTCTTGATCTGCGGCCATTGCCAAGGTCTGCTGCTTCATCTGCGGATAACGTTTGACCCCTCTCAATGGTGGACCTTAATCAGCGTTGCCCTAAACAATTGCAGTCTTCTGGTGCCAGAGCACAGATTTCTGGTCTGACCCACATACCGGACGTCCAAGCCCTTCCATACTGGAGTTCAGGCTAACAGGGTCGGCAAATGTGGCAACCCAATTCGCGCCTCGACTCCATGACACCGACGGGCGTCATTGGGGGCATGACTACTTCCTGGATGGCCGCCTAGAGCGTTCAGAAAACGGCCGCACACGCGCCGGACGCTGGAGCACGCAGAACAACCAACTCTGCCTGCTGCTGCCCAGGTCAGCAAGGTCTCGCCCGTCTGTTTTGACGTGGTGCGCGTGGGGGAGGAATTGCAGTACCGCGATGCGGGCAGTGTGGTGTACGCAGGCACGGTCAGAAAGAGTCCGTCTCGTTGAGGCCCCTCGTCAGTCTCTACGGCGTTTGCCCCGCCTTGGCCCCACGCGGGACCTTCGGCACTATTGGAGGTTGGTCACACTTCCACGCGTTGAAGTAAACCTTGTCGCCCACTGCTATACCAGTGCCCGGGTCCACTTTGGCGAAGTGCCCGCGCGCTCGGGTCACTTGCCTTTGGATGAATGCAAAGCGGTCATTGGGGCGAATCTCCATTCCCTGGCAGCGAGGGCTACCTGTCTTCAAGAATTCTTCTGCGGTGACCAGTTTGGTGACCTTGCCGATTCTCCAGCCTTCGGACACAGCGTATTGGTTTTCATAGACTGGGGTGCTACAGCCTGAAAGCACCAGCAAAGCCAGCGCAGTAGCAATCGACAGCATCGAGTTTTTCATCGTTAAAGTTCCTTTGCCACAGTCTTGGGACATCTGTTCTGGTCAATGCCTGTGCTGGTGGTGAACATCCGGCGCATGGGGATGGGCGTGGGTGACCGGCTCATGGAAGTGCACATGGCTGTGGCTCCCCGTGGGCATCACGTCATGAACGTGCGAATGGTGTCCATCGTCATGACGGTGGGCGTGCTCATGCTCCATCGGCTCGTGCGTATGTTCATGCCCGTGGCTCTCGGCCAAATGCAGCAGCACCCCCGCAAGCATCAGAAGACCACCGAGCAGCATCAGCCACCCCGCAGACCGTTCACCGAAGCCGAACGCTACAGCCGCACCGATGAAAGGTGCAAAGGCGAACACGGAGCCAGTCCGCGCCGCCCCAAAAGCCCGCTGCGCTAGAAGGTAGAACCGAAGACTCAAGCCATACCCCGTGGCCCCCACGGCAAAGAGCCCTAGAGCTGCCGTCAGGGAGGGCAAAGGCTCGCCCCACGCCGTGGCAAGACATGCTGTCGCAGCGGCTCCCAGCGAGGCCTTTGCCATTACGACCTGGCTGGGATCGCGCTCGGCCAGTCCCCGGGACAGGGTGTTGTCCACGCCCCAGGCCACCGTCGCCAGTAGCACCGCAAGCAGACCGAGCAGCTGCGTGCCGCCCTCCAGGCCCTGGTCCACGACCAAAGCCATGCCACCGGCCAGCAAAAGAAGCATGGCTGCCCACACACGGCGGTCCATGGTCTCGCTATACAACCACCACGCCAGAGTGGCTGTGAACAGCGCTTCCAGCGTGAGCATGAGCGACGCGCTGGCACCGCTTGTGTGTTGCAGACCCCAGGACAGGGCGACAGGACCTAGGGCAGCGCCAAACCCTGCCATGCCGATGAGGCGCCAGGCGTCGGATCTCTGCAACCTTGCCTCGTGAGCAGCGGTCCGCAGGGACAAGGCACCAACGACAGCCGCCCCCGCATACAGCAGCGCAGCCGTCGTGAACGCCCCCAGCCCAGCACCCAGCCGTTGAACCAGCGGGGTGCTGATGCCAAACAAGGCTGCGGCCAGCAAGGCCAGCAGACCGCCTTGCAGTGCAGGCAAGGACAGAGAGCCGCGCGCCATGGGCCTTACTTCACCGTGAATCGAACAGTGACGGTCTTTTTGCTGTTGGTCGTGATCAGCGCAACCACCTTTGTGCCCTTGACCAACCTCACGCCCTTGGCCTCCAGCTTGTTGCCGCCTGCTGATTTCAGGGGCGCCTCTGCCTTTTCGGCGCCGTTGAGCACGGTGACCTTGCCGCCGAACTTGGATGCGTCCGCATCCTCGTCGTGGTCCACGATGTAGATTGCCGCGCCGTCAGCGGTGGCGACCAGCTCGAACGACAGATCAGAGGCAGTTTGCACCACGCCGCCGTGCGCAGGCTCGGCTGCACCGTGGGCCATTGCCGCAGGCGCACTCGCCAGGGATGCCATCACGATTGCGGTGGCTGCCATCAGTTGGGAGAAGTTCTTTTTCATGGTCATTTGGATTTCCTTCTGTTGAGATTGATTCACTGGCGCGCTTCAAAAGGCAGCGCGCCCAGGCCTATCAGAAATTTGCGGAAAATTCAGCTGGAGCCTGGGGTCAGAAGGCCTCCTGGCTTGTCGGTTCGCTTTCAGCTTGTGCGCTGCCGCCCTCAATCAAGCGCCGGGTCGCACTTTCGCCGAAAAGCCAGAACATCACGGGCGTCAGCAGCGTGTCCAGCAAGGTTGAGCTGACGAGTCCACCAAAAATCACGACCGCCACCGGATGCAGGATTTCCTTACCAGGTGCATCGGCCGCCAACAGCAGCGGGGTCAGCGCAAAGGCTGCCACCAGCGCCGTCATCAACACCGGGGTCAACCGCTCCAGCGAGCCGCGCACGATCATGGGTTGGCCGAAGACCTCTCCCTCGAACTTGCACAGGTTGATGTAGTGGCTGACTTTCAAAATCCCGTTGCGCGTGGCAATGCCCGCCAGCGTGATGAAGCCCACCATGGATGCAACAGACAGGCTCACCCCCGCCAGCCACATCGCTGCTACGCTGCCGATCAGCGCAAGCGGAATGTTGGCCATGATGATCCCGGCCAACACCGCCGACTTGTAGCGTACATACAGAACGAGAAAGATCATTGCCAAAGACACCAGCGACAAGCCGACGATCAGTTGCATCGCTTGCTCCTGGGCCTGGAACTGGCCTTCCAGGCTCAGGAAGGTCCCAGGGGGCATTGGCGTCTTTGCCATCACCGCACGAATGTCGGCAATGACGCGGCCCATGTCGGAGCCGTCCGTGTTGGCATAAACGACGATGCGCCGACGACCGTTTTCTCGGCCAATCTGGTTGGGTCCATCGGTTTCCTGGACCGTGGCGATGGCAGACACCGGTATCTGCCCCGCAGGCGTGTCGATCAGCGTGCGAGCCAGATCCTGAGGACTGCGTTTGTCATCGGGCAGGCGCAGCACCAGTTCATAGCGGCGCAGGCCGTCCACAATCTGCGCACCATGGGCACCATCCGTCAGGGCCTGCAGCACCCGCACCGCCTCGCCCGGAGACAGCCCAACCTGCGCGGCCTTGCGGTGGTCCAGCCGTACCGTGATCTGGGGGATCAGCACCTGCTTTTCCACCGTCAGATCCACGAGCCCTGGAACGCCCGAGAGTCCCTGGCGCATCTGTTCGGCCAGGCCCCGCAAGGTGTCCGTATCGTCGCCGAAGATCTTGAGCGCGATCTGCGCCCGCACCCCTGACAAGAGGTGATCCAGGCGGTGGGAGATAGGCTGGCCAATGGCCACCTGGGCTGGAAGGACGGCCAAACGGGCACGGATGTCTGCCATCACGGCCTCGCGGCCCCGGGCGGACCGCTTCAGGTCCACATCAATCTCGGCCGAATGCACGCCTTCGGCATGTTCATCCAGCTCGGCCCGCCCCGTCCGGCGCCCGACTTGGGTGACCTCAGGGACCTCTGCGATCAGCATCTCGGCCAACGCCCCCATGCGATTGGCTTCCGCCAGCGCAGTGCCTGGGTTGAACACCATGCCCAACACCAGCGAACCCTCATTGAAGGCAGGCAGAAAGGCGCGTGGAAAAAACGGGACGCTTGCAGCTGCTGCAGCTACCGCCAGTGCAGCGACAGCCATCAGCACCTTGGCGCGAGAAAACGACCAGCTGAGCACTTGCGCATCCCGCCGCTTGAGCCAGGCGACCAGCGTACTGTCACCGTGGTCCAGCCGTTTCATCCCCGGCAACAGGTAAAGACACAACACCGGCGTCACCGTCATCGAGACCAGCATCGATGCCAGCACCGACACAATGTAGGCGATGCCCAGGGGCGTGAACAGGCGTCCTTCAATGCCCGGCAGCGCGAACAGCGGCACAAACACCAGCACCACGATGGCGGTGGCGTAGACGATGCCCGAGCGGACTTCCACGCTCGCCCGGCGCACGACCTCCAGCATGGACAGTGGATTGCCCTGGGCACGGTTCTGCTTCAGCCTGCGCAGGATGTTCTCCACATCCACCACCGCATCGTCTACCAGCTCGCCAATGGCAATCGCCAGGCCGCCCAGGGTCATGACGTTGATGGACTGATCCAGCAGCCGGAACACCATGGCTGTCACGGCCAGCGACAGGGGTATCGCCACGAGCGAGATCAAAGTGGTTCGCGCGGACAACAGGAAGGCGAACAACACGATGGCCACCATGATGGCACCGTCCCGCAAAGCCTCGGTCACGTTGCCGATGGACGCCTCGATGAAGTCCGCCTGACGAAACAACACCTTCGGAGCAGCCAAGCCCACGGGCAGCCCCTGTTTGAGATCCCCCAATGCCGCTTCGATGGCGTGGGTGAGCTTGACGGTATCGGCCGCAGGCTGCTTTTGCACACTGACGATGACGGCAGGCACGCCGCTGTATCCGGCGTCACCGCGCTTCATGGCGGCAGCGAACCGGACATTGGCCACCTGTTCCAGCAAGATGGCTCGGCCATCCTTCCAGGCCACCGCCACGCCCTGCAGGTCCTCGACACGGCTGGTACGGCCGATGTGGCGGATGAGGAATTCACGGCTGTTGAGGTCGATGAAGCCACCTCCCGCATTCCCCGCAAAGCCTCGAAGGGCCTGCTCGATCTGCGTCAATGTCACCCCGAACTGTGCCATGCGTGCCGTGTCCGGCTCCACCCGCAACTGGCGCACTTCGCCGCCGATGGGGATGACCTGTGAAACCCCTGGAATCGACAGCAGTCTTGGGCGCAGCACGAAGTCCGCGTACTCACGGGCCTGCATGGGTGTCGCTGCGGCGGCCTTACCATCGCCTGCTGCCAACGGCAGTGCGATGAGCATGACTTCGCCCATGATGGAAGACACTGGCCCCATGACGGGCGTGATGCCCCCGGGGAGTTGCTCCCGCACCAGTGCCAGGCGCTCCGCCACGAGCTGGCGGTTGCGGTAGATATCGGTCCCCCAATCGAACTCGGCATAGAGAATGGACAGGCCAACCCCAGATGTAGAGCGAACCCGCGTGACCCCCGGCATGCCGTTGAGCGCGGTCTCCAGAGGGAAGGTCACCAGCTGCTCGACTTCTTCGGGCGCCATACCTCCTGCTTCCGTCAAGACGGTGACCAGGGGTTTGTTGAGGTCGGGAAACACATCGACTGGCGTGCGCCATGCGGTGATGGCCCCGTAGACCATCAGCAGCGCCGCGACCGCCAGGACGAACAGGCGGTTGTGAAGGCTGTTCCTTACGATCCAATTGAACATTGCGTGGGCTCCGTTCAGCGGATCTGTGCGATGAGCGGTGCACCTTGCACCACGACGCGGTTGTCAGCGCCCAGGCCCTGCGTGACGACCACCGTGGCGGCGTCCAGGGACCGGTACTGCACCGGCTGGGGAATGTAGCGCTCTGCACCGGACTTGATCCAGACCACCGGTTCGTTGGCACTGTTGCGCACAACGGCCTGCGCAGGCAGGACGAAGCCCTTCACCTGCTCGTTCAGCGAGGCCACGACGGTGACGGGCTGTCCGACCGCCAGCGGCAAGGCTGTGCCCGATTGCTCCGGGACGGCCCTGAAAGTCATCGGGAGGACGCCATCACGCAGGCTGCGCGCAGCGCCGATCAGCTGCAGCTTGACGCCAAGCACCCCCTGCAAGTGGGCTGTACCCGTGCGTGCGGGCAAGCCAGGATCTGCCGTAGTGGCCTCCACCAACACTCGTGCAGGGTCAATCACCTCGAACAACACTTCGCGGGCCTCAACCACCTGGCCTTTGGTTGCGTCGGCTCTGGCAATCACGCCGGAGACGGGAGCCAGCAAGGCCTCTCGGGCAGCCAGGCTCGCTCCAATGCTTTTCTCGCGCGCGGTGAGGCTCTGTAGCTCAGCACGTGCGGCCTCGATCTCCTTGCGCGGCACCGTGCCTTCGAGGGACTGCAGCCGCTGCACCCGCTGTGCAGCCAGCTCCCGGCCGCTGCGCAACTCCGCCAGTTGGGCCTGTTGATTTGCCAGCGCATAGGGCTCTGCATGGTGGGCCACATAGGCCAGTACCTCCCCCTGGCGCACGGTCTGGCCGGCGATCGGTAGGCCGCGAGGGCCCGCTTCGATCCGGCCCCCATGGATTGCCTGAACGCGGCCGCTCGCATTAGGGTCCATCACCACCCGCGCTGACAATTCGATGGTGGCTGCAGCCTGGGTTTCCAGGGTCAGCTGCGTGAGGATGCCCAGGCGCCGTTGGGCGAGCATCGGAACGTTGACACTGCCGTCTGGCAACCGCATCAAACCGGATGCGCTGACCGCCGTGGGGGCATCTAGATGCTCACCGTTCGGCCCATGGGCACCTGGCGCTGCGACGGCAACAGGTGGGAACATCGCCGCGATGCACGTGATGACACTCAAGCCGAAAACATGAAACATGCTGGTTGCCTTGGTTTTTTTCATCGATGGGTTCACAGCGCACCTCCTCTGGAGGAGGTACCTGCAGCCTTGGGCGTGCGGCCAAAGAACCAACCGACCGCCGCCAGGACGACCAGGGCCAGAGCCAGCCAGACCGTTCGGGAGGGCCCATGGGCGTGCCCGTCGTCGTGGGAGTGGCCATGGTCGTCGAGCACGGCGCCCGCGACCGTGAGGGTGCCGTCCAGCAGGTCGGAGTCATTGCCCGCCAGTACGGTGACCACCATGGGATGGTCACCGGGTGCCGCCAGAGCCTTGAGCATGTTGGCATCGTCGATGGCGTAGTCGCCCATATCTGCATGGAACTTGGCAGGCGCCTTGAGGTCGCCAGTCTCCACTTCCACTGTGGCATTGAGCACAGGTTCATTGGTGGCAAAACGGTTGATCAGGATGGACAACTCTCCGCCCTGCAGTCGGCCCACCAACTCGAAGGCTTCCGAGCGCGCTTCAAAACTAGGCACGGGGCCGCTGTTGGCACCAGCTTGAGCGGGGGCATCCAAGTGCTCGCCATTAGGACCGTGCGCTCCTGGCGCGGCATAGCTGGGTGTTCCGGCAAGCACCAGCAAGGCCAAGCCTGCTCCCAGCAATGAGAGGCGGTAACGAGAGGGGAATAGATTCAAGAGATTCATGGAAGGATTCCGAGAGATTGCTGGAAGCGGGCGCGGGCCAGGCCCAGGGCCACTTGCTGGCGTGCGAAGCTGGTGTCGGCCTGGGTAGCTGCAGCGAGCGCGCGCAACAACTCCGGCAGCGGTGTTTCTCCAGCTTTGAAAGACCGATCAATGAGCGTGGCACGCTCCCGCAGGAGTGCCGAGCGCTGGCGCTCCGCTTCCAGTTGCTGCTCTGCCGTGTGCACCGCAGACTGCGCCATCGCGGCGTCAGCAGCCAGCCGCTCCTCGGTTCGCTGTTTCGCGGTCAGCGCTACATCCAGCTCACTCAGTGCGGCAGCTTGCAGAGGTTGGTTGCGGCTCGCTGTGCCCAGGGGAATGCGCACGCCGACGCCGATGCTGTTTTGAGCCGACTCACCCCGCCCGGGGGTGTCTTGTCGGATACGCAACAAGAGCTCTGGAGGGTCGCGCCGCGTGGCGGCCACCACGTCCAGCCGCTTGCGAGCGCGCTCAACCGTCAGCGCAGCGACACGCGCATCGGGGTGGGTTTCAACGGTGAAGTGCGCCCCGCCCGATGAAACTCCGGCCCCATCAACAACCGGGGCAGACGTGAGATCAGGCGCCAGGGCTTTGCCCGTCAGGGTCATCCATTGCGACTGGCTGGCGCTCAAGCGCTGGCGTGCAGCCAACTGTGCAGATTGCGCAGCGAGCGCTTCGGATTGAGCGGCAAGCGCATCCGCCTGGGCCAGATCACCCGCTTTGACGCGGCGACGCACGTCATCGGAGATCTCCTGCAAGGACCTCCACTGGGCGTCCGCCAGGTCGGACTCGGCCTTTTGCGCGGCAATGCCCCAGGCGGCTTCACGTACCAGCCCAGCAAAATGCAGGCGCCCCGCTTGAACGGCAGCATGGGACAGCTCTACGTCGGCATCCACAGCAGCGCCGCGTGCATTGCGCTGCCCAGGCAACCACAGCGGCCACGCCAGGCCGGCCTCGGCTTCCCGACGTCCAGCCGACGTTTGCCAGCGGTCGTCCCGGTAGGAAAACTCCACTGCGGGGGGGGCCGCCCACAGGCTGGAGATCGCCACCCTTTCGGCAGTAGCCCGCTGTGTCTGACCTTCGGCTTCTCTCGCCTGTGTGGCGCGCTGCCATGCAGCCTCGACAGCTTGTGCCAGTGTTGGAGCCACGGGCGATGCCGTGGCTGAAAGCGATGGGGCGGTATTGGACTGTGCAACCGCAGCGCCAACGAGGACGCAGCTCAAAGCACAGCCTGCGGCACAACGCACCGCAAGCCCGGAAATAACAAAACGCACGTGATTCCTGACCGATCAAAGGCGGAAAACCAGGATCGTTGACGCATCAGCGCCTGATCAAAGTAGTACCGCACCGATGAACAACCCCGCTTTCGTGTGGAAAGCGCGGCGCTAAGGGTGGATCAGGAAATCAGTCGGGGAGGTCGTCGTAAACCGTCCAGATGAGGAGATGGGCTGACGGATTCGGCGGTCACGGCCGGTGCGGGCGAGCGGTCGAGAGGAAGCGACAGCTCCGGGAAGTTGAGAAGTGCTGCAGTCCCAGGGCCTGCGTCCGCCAGCATGTGCTGGATCGACTCCTGGGAATCGTCTTGGTGCGCCACACCGTGTTCATCATGGTGGTGAGAGACACCGTCCATGTGCATCTCCGCATGAACCGCCTCAAACGCGCCTGCGTGGTCGAGTACGACCGTCTGACGGGCCGCTGCGAAGGCCTGGCAGAAGAAAGAGAGCAACAGGATGACTGCGAGCAGTCGGCGCATGAAATGGGGTGCAGGCAATTGAGAATTTGTCGCAATCATAGCGACACCGCGAGGGCACTCAGTCAAAACCACATCTCGCGCCCGGTTTCAACGCCTCGCTCACATGGGGCACAGCCCGCATGAAGCATAGGCACCGCTACCGATTAGCGAATGAATCGGACTCGAACAGCTACACACGAAAGCGAGGAAATGCGAAGGAGCCAAGGCTTGCTCAAGGGTTCACACATTAGCGATTAGCCGAAATAGGTCTGCCAGCGGTCAGCCGAGTGGTCTCTATAATTTCCGCACCATGCTACGGCGCTTCATCGCGGTTTTGATTCTCCACTTTCTTTTGTGTGTGGGGTTTTCTGCCGCCGGTTTGAATCCGCCCGTCTCTGTTCCGCAGGGGCCCGAGATAGTGGAGCGCAGTACACCCAGTAGTCCAGGAACACTCCTCGCCTTTTCTGACGCGGACGACCACGCCTTGATGGACGACAAGGGCGATCTCCCGGATCAGCTGGAGCCGCAACGGCGAACCAGTTCAGGCGGCACCAACACGAAAGATGTGGCTTCGACAGGTGTCGCCCCAGTCCTGTCTGCTGTCGTCGATCCACCCCATAGGCCGCCCAGGCTAGCAGGCTCCTTCGCCTGATTCTTTGCACCGCGCAGTTTGCGCGCAGGGCCAGTGTCACCCGCTGCCACCCTTTTTTGATGGTCTTCTGCTGTTCCTGAGCATCAGCACAAGACACGTCTGCTGCTTCGTCTATCCCTCTCTGCCAAGGCGCTACCCACATCGAATCTGTGGATGCGCATGCCAAACCCATAAAAACTCCATCATGGAAATTGCCATACTCTTCGCCCTCATCCTTCTCAACGGCCTGTTTGCCATGTCCGAGATCGCTCTGGTCACGGCCCGCAAAGCCCGGTTGCAAAAGCTGATTGATGAGGGCGATAGCGGCGCCGCCGCTGCCGTGAAGCTGGGCGAAGACCCCACGCGTTTTCTCTCCACCATCCAGATCGGCATCACGTCGATTGGTGTTCTGAACGGTATCGTGGGTGAAGCCGCGTTGGCCGCGCCACTGGCGGCCTGGCTGGAGCGCCTGGGTGTGCCGCTGCCTTACGGGGGCTATGCGGCCACCGGCCTGGTGGTGGTGCTGATCACCTACTTCTCCATCGTGGTGGGCGAGCTGGTGCCCAAACGCATCGGCCAGTCGTACCCCGAGACCTTTGCCCGCCTGGTGGCGCGGCCCATCAACTTTCTGGCGATGGCCACCAAGCCGTTTGTGCTGCTGCTGTCCACCTCCACGCGCACGCTGCTGCGCCTGATGGGTGTGAAGGAAACCAGCGGCAGTCCGGTGACCGAAGAAGAGATCCACGCCATGCTGGTCGAAGGCACCACCGCCGGCGTGATCGAATCGCACGAGCACACGATGGTGCGCAATGTGTTCCGGCTGGACGACCGTCAGATCGGGTCGCTGATGGTGCCGCGCGGCGACGTGGTGTGCCTGGACCTGGAAGAGTCTTTGGAAGAAAACCTGCGCCGGATCGAAACCTCAGACCATGCACGGTTCCCCGTCGTCAAGGGAAGCATGGAGAACATTCTGGGCGTTATCAATGCACGCCAGTGGTTGTCGCGCGCGTTGCGAGACAAGGCGAACGGCCTTGCCGATCAACCCCTGCAGACGGTTCTGTATGTGCCAGAGACCATCACGGGCATGGAGCTGCTGGACAACTTCCGCCTGTCGGACGTCCACATGGCGTTTGTCATCGACGAATACGGCGAGGTGCAGGGCATCGTCACGCTGCAGGACCTGATCGAGGCCATCACCGGCGAGTTTCAGCCGCGCGACCCGGAGACCTCCTGGGCGCTGCAGCGCGAGGACGGCAGCTGGCTGCTGGATGGCCACATCCCCGTGCCAGAGCTGAAAGACCGCCTGAACCTGGACGCCGTGCCCGAGGAAGAACGCGGCCGTTACCACACCCTGAGCGGCATGATCATGCTGCTCACCGGGACATTGCCCAAGGTGACCGACACCGTGGAATGGGAAGGCTGGAAGCTGGAAGTGGTGGATATGGATGGAAAGACCATCGACAAGATCCTGGCGACACGCGTGCCACAGGCAGCAACGGCTGAGGCCCAGCAGGAGATGCCATCGTGAGACTGCAACTGTCCGGCGGCACCATGCTGGCTGGCTCTTGCCGCAACACGTCGCGGCAGCGCTGGCGCTTCGTGTTTGCAATGTTGGCCGTGTTCTTGAGCGCTGCGTGTATGGATGGCTACCCGAAGCACGACATACCTGCCATGGACCCGCTGGACATGACCCAAGACCAGCGCCTTGCCTCCATGAACGCGATTGGCGAAGACGCCCACCCCGATCGGCAGTGGAGCTACGACCTCCTGCCTGGTTGTGTTTTGCGCATCGATGCCGATGGTGCTGCGGGCCCGCGTCCTGCCATCGACATTCCGCTTCTTGGTGCAAGCGTCAAGGTGGCAACGAACAAGACAGACGAGACGTTCGATGTTGAAGTCAAACCCGCCCGCCCAGCCATCCAGGGCGAGACCACGGTCCTGGCAGCCCAAGAATGGGCACAAGCCATCGGGATGGCGGTGATTCTGCGAATGGTAGAGAAGGGGTGTACTGATGCGTGAATCGGTACTAGACAACGACCGGACTGATACCTTGAACCAGCACCATGAAGGGAGCCATGCATGCGCCTGACGACGCGTAGCAGGTTTGCGCTCATCGCCATTGCGGATGTCGCTGTACGTGACGTCCATGGGCCCGTTGCGCTGTCTACCATTGCAAAGCGGCATGGTATTTCACTGTCTTACCTTGAAACGCTGTTCAGCGCGCTGCGTCAAGCGGGGCTGGTCGCGAGCACGCGAGGGCCTGGGGGTGGATACAAACTTGCGCGGAACGTGTCCGACATCACCATTGCCGACATCGTGCGAGCCTCCGAGCAAGGGGAACTAAGAGGTGTGTCGTGCGAGCGTGACTCGATGAACGAGCGGCAAGGGGCAATGACCCACGAACTGTGGCGAGCATTCCATCAAACAGTGGATGACTATCTGCAGTCCGTCTCTCTGGCCGATGTGGTGAGAGAGCATCTTGCAAAGGGGGACACCGAGGAAGGACTGCGCCCATCTGCTCCCGCCCCCAAAAGACGCCCACTCCATCCAGAACGACAGCTCCCAGTGGGAGATGTTCCGAATTCGGTTTTTGCGCTGGGCAGAACTCTGGGGGCGAGGTAACACGCTGCTCGGGGCCCCCTGAGCCGCGATCCCCCGTCGAAAAGGACTGCAGAGGCGCGCTACCCTGTGTTTTCTGGCGCTAGTCACGGATGGTGAACGAAGGTCGGGTATCGGCCGCGACCGACATTGGCTGGCCAAAACTGAGTGACAGCAACCAGCCTTTATGGAGAGCTCTCCATAAGCAGCGTTATGCACAGCACGCAGTTATGCACAGTTGGTCCGGCAGCGCGGCGTCGCCGCCCTCGCAAGAGGGCTGCGGTCGCGTCTTTGAACTTCACGTAATCACAAGGTCTTGAGGAACTTCAACAGATCGTCTTCTGCCCGGAACCGCTGTGGGACCACATTGGGATCCTGAAGCCTGGCCAGTGCCTTTTCCTTCATGGCGAGATCGGCCTCTATGTACTGATGCGTTGTCGCCGGACTCTCGTGTCCGAGCCACAGAGCGATCACGCTGATGTCCACGCCCGACTGCAGAAGGTGCATAGCGGTCGAGTGACGCAGGCAGTGTGGAGAGATCGTTCTCCCGGCCAGGCTCGGCGTCGTGAGCGCGGCTTTCTTGACGGCCAATGCCAGGCGCTGCGTCACGTTGGACCGCGTCATCGCCTGTCCGCCACGGTTGGGCAGCAGCGCCGACGTGGGAGTCAGGTCCGGGTTGAACTTCAGCCAGGCGCGGATCACCTTGACCGTCGATCGCCAGAGCGGCACCGACCGCTGCTTGCGTCCCTTGCCATGCAGATGCACGCAGGCGGCGGGTGCCAGCACGACGTCGCCCACTTTTACGCCGATTGCCTCCGACACGCGGGCACCGGTGTTGTACAGCAGGGCCAGCAGCAGCTTGTCTCGCTGGCCCATCCAATCCGCTCCTGGCGCGCCGATCACGGCCAGCATCTCCTCGCGTGTCAGGAACTCGAACATCGGCCGCTCGAAGCGCTTCATCGGCACGCCGAGCGCCTGCTCGACGACCTGAAGTGCCGTCACGTCTCGCCGGGCCGCGAACTTCAGGAACGAGCGCAGCGCGGCCAGTCGCGCATTGCGGCTGCGAACGGTGTTGTGCCGATCGCGTTCGAGATGATCGAGGAAGTCCAGGATCAGCGCGGGCGTCAGGTCGGCGAGCGACAGCGTCGTGGGCGTCTTGTGCAGTTGCGCCTGGGCGAAGTCCAGGAACAGCACGAACGCGTCCCGATAGGCCGCAACGGTCTGCGGGCTCAACGCGCGCTGCTGCGTCAGGTGCTCGGCGAAGAAGGACTGGACCAGCGTCGCGAAGCTCGGCGGAGCGGGCTTGCGGTGTTCAGAACTACTCATCGTCGTTCTCCGCGACGTCGGCGAAGCGTTCGAATCGAGCGCCGGCCAACGCCATCAACTCCGGCACGCCGCTCAGGTACCAGTACGTGCTGGAGATATTGATGTGGCCCATGTACGTGGACAGGGCCAGCATTCGTTGGTCAAGGTTCGCTCCCTGCTGGTGCCACAGGATCATCCGTCTCACGGCGAAGCTATGGCGCAGGTCATGCACCCGCGGTCGGCCATGGCCGCCGCGATCGATCCAACCCAATTGCTCGCGCAGCTGACAGAACACTCGATGCACCTGCCGATCTCCCAGCGGTTCACCCCGGTGCACGCCACGCGAGCCCACGAAGAATGTCATCTGCGGCTTCGCAGGCACGTACTGGCGGCGCAAGGCCCGGTAGGCTGCCATCGGACCGATCACGCTGGGGTGCAGCGGCACCATGCGGGACTTGCCAAACTTGGTCTGCTGTATGGTCAGGATGCCGCCGTCCAGATCTGCATCCGAGTCGGCCAGGTTGATCGCTTCAGAGACCCGAAGCCCGGCCGATGCGATCAGACCGAACAGCGTTGCATAGGTGGTGGCACGAAGGCCATCCGAGGGGCCGAGTCGGCGGGCAGCGACGATCAATGCCGCGATCTCGGCTTCGCTGTAGATGTGAGGCGCCACGCGGCGCGGGATCGGACCGAAGCTGGAATCGTCAGGAACTTCGACAGTCGGATCGAACTGCTGGAGCCAGCGCATGAAGGGGCGCAGCGTTGCCAGTCGGCGCGCTGCCGTGTCGACATTGGCCCGGCCGCCCACGAGATACCGAGGCTGTACCTGGTGCGCCCACTGGACCATCACGTCTACCGTCAACGCGATGTCGCGTCCCTCTCCGACCATGAAGCGAGTGAAGCTGCGCACAGCGAGATCAGAGGAGCACGGCTTGAACCCGAGGCGCAGGCGTTCAGTCAGGTATTGCTCCACCTTGGCGGTGAGGTCGATGTTCGCCGATGCTGCGGCGCTCATGATGCACTCCCAGGCCAAGGCAGAGCGACCTCGGCAAGCAGTTGCAAGTCGAGCTTGGCGTAGATCAACGAGGTGTCCAGCGATCGATGCCGAAGCACATCGGCGACCTCCTTGATCGAACTGCCGCTGTTGACCAGGCGACAGGCCAGCGTGTGACGCAACGAATGGCAACCGCGTGAGATGCCGGCACCTCGCAGGGCACGCCCGATTGCCTGGCTCACTGCATCGACGCCGATGGGCTTGTCGTGTGGCGCCAACCGACGGACGAACAGCGATGGCAGCGTGGTTGCGGGCCGCTCGTGTCTCATGTACTCCGCCAGAGCCTGCCCGGTGAGCACCGGCAGCGGTAGGACATCCTGGCGCTGGGACTTTGTTCGCTTCAAGGTCACCGTTCCGGCACGCCAATCGAAGTCGCCGATCTCCAGCTTGGCGATCTCGCCCACGCGCAGTCCGAGATCCAAGGCCAGGCGCACCATGGCCAGCAGGCGCAGCGGAGCCCGCTTGGCCTCGGCGCAATGCGCTTCGAGGCGCTGGACCTCCTCGGTCGTCAGCGCGCGCGGCAACGATGCTTGGCTCCATCGCACCGGCGACGAGATAGCGCCGAGCAGGCTGTTCACTGCGTCACCGCAGGTCCCGCGGTATCGGAAGTAGGCCCGCAGCGCAGCAGTGACCGCGCTGGAATGCGACCCGCTGCTGACCCGCGTGAGCTCGGTTGCGATGAAGCCGCGAACGTCTTCCGGCTGCAACTCGCCGATGGCGATGGCCTTGCCCGCGAACTTGCATTGCAGCAGACGACCTACGAGTACCAGCCGATCCTCGCGCGTGCCTATCGCCAGGCCGCGGGCGTCGCGCATGTGGACGTTGTAACGGTTCAGTTCTTCTGCAATGGGACCGCTGGGGCCTGGCAGTTCCACGATGACATGCTGTTCCCGCAACAAGGCGAGCAGGTGTCCGAGACTGGCGCTCAAGCCGCTGCGTGTACGCAGAGCCGCGGGATGGCAGTCGCAGCGCGGCAGATGCGAATCCAGAAACTGCTCGACGAGGGCTTCGTCGATCTGTTCGGCAGATACCTGGCACTTCGCCATCCAGTGGGCAAAGTGCGACCAGGCACGAAGGGCAGTCTCCGAGCTGCCTTCGGCGTACCGGCCGCGCTCCAGCAATGCCTGGAACGCCCCGACGTATGAAGACAGCGGGCCATCGAGCAGCCATGCCCTGGCCATCGGGTGCATCGAAAGAATCAAGTCCATGGTGATCTCCAGTTGTGAGATCACCATTCATGCGCCGACTGCGAACTTATGTCCAGTTCAACGGCACCGCCTCCTTGCGATCTACCAGGGCGATCACAGCCTCTGGCGCGTTCAGACTGGCCAACTGTCCATAACTGCGTGCTGTGCATAACGCTGCACCCCCGCCCTTCGCATGCGGATGACAAGTTCAGACTGATTGCTGCCACTTAGGTTCGACGGCAGAGTCCATGGGCGCCAACGCAAGCGGTCGCTTACCGGTCAGGATCTCAAGCGACCGATCGATTACCTGTACCGGTCGTTCGGCACTGTAGCGAAGTGCAAAGTTCTGGAATGGCCCTTTGCGTCACGGACGAAACGGTGTTCTGGACCATGGGCAGGCCTTCTTCAAGCGCCAGCAGGGAGGGCGAATCACTTCTTTTGGTCCTTCAGTGTCCGTAGCGCAATACCCGCCACCCGGGTTCCCTGTGCTCCTCAAAGTGCGTGATAGACGGGCAATAGTTCACTTTGACCTGATGCTGTTGCAACATTCTGATCATTGCTCTCGCCGCAAATAAAGAAGGAAACAAGGGGTGGCCGTTGGATCGCAATGCCCAAGACATCGCGCGCGGTATGTGGATATGCGGCAGTCTTGACGTCGCCATCCGCATCCGGCATTTGTGCAGGTGAGCCTGCCGTGAATCTCGTTGAAGGTGCGTGGATAAACTTTGAGCGCCGACTGGCGAGCTGCTCAGGCCTGACCTCGATGGAGTCACATTTCATGGCGCCGTGTTCTCGGCGCCAAATACCTGGTCGACAAATGCCAGCAGCGAAGCGGTGGGCTGTTTGTCGCGATGCACGACCAGGTGAGATTGTCGGAGCTGCCGCGGCAAGGTCGTGGAGATGCGGCACAGGCGGCCGGCCTCCAAAGCGTCGCTCACGACCCACGACGAAAGGCAGGCCACCCCCATACCCGCCTCGGCCGCATGTTTGATCGCCTCCGAACTTCCCAGCTCGATGCTTCGACGGTAGGAGCGCAAGTGGGGCAGCAGACTTTGGTCGGTGGCCTCGCGCGTTCCCGAGCCCGACTCACGCAACAGCCAGACCCCTTCACGCAGTGTCCGCATTGGCACCCGCTCGCCGGCCAGGCTCATTCGTGCCCACGCGCTGTCAGGCGATGTAACGACCACCATCTCGTCCTGGTGCCATGGCGTGACGGCCAGCGCCGCTTGGTGGCAAGGCCCTTCGATCAGGCCCACGTCCAGTTCAAACGCAGCGACCGCGTCACAGATGGCCGCCGTGTTTCCGATCACGACCTTTGAGCGCCAGGCACTGGCATGGCCCGGTTGCGCTGCGACAAAACGGGCCAGCAGCCTGGGCAGCACATAGTTGCCGATGGTGGTGCTGGCGCCGATGCGCAGCGACTGCGCCTGGGCGCTGCCATCGCGGGACATCAGCTCGATGCCGGCGGCACCGTCCAGCAGCGCCAGGGCCCGCGGCAGTAACGCACGGCCGTTGTCGTTGAGCAGCAGGCGCTTGCCCGCGCGGTCGAACAGGCGCAGCGACAGCAGCCGCTCAAGTTCATTCACGGCCGAGCTGGTGGCCGACTGCGACAGCGCAATCTCGGCGCTGGCTGCCGTGGTAGTGCCGCTGCGCGCAACCGCCACGAAGATCTGCAGCTGTCGCAGCGTGAGGCGAAGGGTATTCATGGCGGATTCGTTTGCAAAGCGATTAGATGGGTACATCTTAGCGATACAACCCGTTTGACGGGTCATCCATGAAGCCGGAAGCTTTGTCCTCACGAACTTCAACCGGAGGCAAGCAGCATGACCATCAACGTACTTCCTGAGCCACGCACATTGGCCTCTGCATCGGCTTTCGCACGCATGCTCCCCGGCCTGGCCCTGAGCGGCGCCTTGGCTGCCACCGGTATCGCGCTGGGCCGCATCGCCTGGCTGCAGGACCATGGCTTCAGTGCGCTGACGCTGGCCATCGTGCTGGGCATGATCGTGGGCAACACGGTTTACCCGTGGGCCCCGCGCTTGGCGGTAGCCAGCGGCGCCGGCGTCAACTTCTCCAAGCAGAACCTGCTTCGCCTGGGCGTGGTGCTGTACGGCCTGCGGCTCACCGTGCAGGACATTGACCATGTCGGCATCGCTGGTGTCGCCATCGACGCGATGATATTGGGTTCGACCTTCGCACTGGCCTGCCTCATCGGCACGCGCTGGCTGGGCCTGGAGCGCAAGACGGCGATGCTGATCGGCGCTGGCAGTGCCATCTGCGGCGCTGCTGCGGTGATGGCCGCCGAGCCGGTGGTCAAGGCGCGCGCCGAGCAGGTCACGGTGGCGGTGGCCACGGTGGTGGTGTTCGGCACGCTGGCGATCTTCCTGTACCCGGCGCTGTTCGAGCTGAACCGGCACTGGGCGCTGATCCCCGGCGGCGCCAACGGGTTCGGCATCTACGTCGGATCGACCATCCACGAGGTGGCCCAGGTGGTGGCCGCAGCACGTTCGGTGGGCCCGGACGCAGCCAACTCGGCCGTCATCGCGAAGATGGTTCGAGTAATGATGCTGGCGCCGTTCCTGGTGATGCTGTCGGCTTGGCTGGCGCGCGACAGCACCCTGCAAGCCCTGGTGGAGGCAGAGCATGCTCACGCCAAGGGTCAACTCGCTGTGCCCTGGTTCGCCTTCGGCTTCGTCGCGGTCGTGTTGCTCAATTCGCTGCAATGGCTGCCGGCGTCGGTGGTGGCAGTGACGACCGAGATTGACACCGCGCTGCTGGCGATGGCGATGGCTGCGCTCGGCCTGGCCACGCACATCGGCGCCATTCGCAAGGCCGGGGCCAAGCCGCTGCTGCTGGCGTTGATCTTGTTCGGCTGGCTCATCGTCGGAGGCGCGCTCATCAACCGCTGGGTGCCGGCCCTGCTGGGCTGAAGCCTCGAATTCACGGCCCAGGGCCCTGACCCTAAATTTCTTTGCACGCTCTGGAATAGACCGCATGCCGACGCCGTCTGCTCTTTTGTCGGGACCTATCTGACCCTTCGTCCCGCACTCACCCCCCTTCACTTCACACCAACCCTTCATCGGAGCCCACAATGTTCAAGACTTTCGCTTTCGCCGCCACCGCCCTGACGCTCGCCTCCGGCAGCGCCTTCGCCGCCCCCAGCGACGACGCCCGCACGCACTTCCAGGCCATCGCCTCGGGCGACACCCAGATCGTCATGCGTGCCTATGCCGACCAGGCCCAGCTGAACTGGGTAGGCGGCCCACTCGACGGCACCTATGCCACCACCGATGCCATTCGCGGCACCTGGGAGAAGTTCGGCAAGGCCGTCGGCCCACTGAAGCTCACAGTCGGCCAGATTGAAGAATCGGCCAACCCCAAGGGCGCCACCGTCTCGGCCAACGTCGTCTTCGAAGGCAAGATGCCCATCAAGGTGCGCTACGTGCTGACGTTCCGTGAAGGCAAGATCGTCAGTGAAACCTGGCAGATCGACCCCAAGCTGGCGGTGGCTGCGGCTTACTGAACGGCACGCAGCGTGGCTACTCTCCACCAGACCCTAAAGGACAACCCCATGAAGCACCTTTCGACTCTGGCCGCGCTGCTGATCACAGCGGCTTCCTTCGCGGCACCACTCACCGGCGCTATGGCTGCCGACGCGCCGGCCAAGCTCGCCAACGGCGCGCTGGTCGACGCCAAGGGCATGACGCTCTACACCTTCGACAAGGACGTGGCAGGCAGCGGCAAGAGCACCTGCAACGGCGGCTGCGCCGCGCTGTGGCCGCCCGCGATGGCCGCCGCCAGCGACCAACCCGCCGGTGCATACACGATCGTCATGCGCGACGACGGTGCGCGCCAGTGGGCCTACAAGGGCAAGCCGGTGTACACCTACCAGGCCGACCAGAAGCCCGGCGACCGCGCCGGCGACAACTTCAAAGACGTCTGGCACATCATCAAGGAATGACATTTGCTGTCGACTTCCGTCCAGACCCTCAGGCCACGACCCCCCGATGCAAGACGACGCAAGCCTGCTGAGCTGGGTGCCGCGCCTGCGCCGCTATTCGCGCGCACTGGTGAACAACCGTGACGACGCCGACGATTTGGTGCAGGACACGCTGGAGCGGGCCTGGGCCAAGTCGAACCTGTGGGGCGGCGTGGCCGACATGCGCGCCTGGCTCTTCAGCATCATGCACAACCTGCACGTCGATGGCGTGCGCCGTCCCAGGCTGCACACCGTGACCATGGACGACGACACGCCCGAAGTGCCGGTGGCGCCGACACAAACCGACAGGCTGGCTGTACTGGATCTGCAGGCTGCACTGGACTTGCTGCCCGTCGAGCAGAAGGAAGTGCTTCTTCTGGTGACGCTGGAAGACATGGCCTATGCCGATGTGGCGCAGGCCCTGGGTATCCCCATCGGCACCGTGATGTCGCGCCTGTCGCGAGGCCGTGAGCGCCTGCGCGGCCTGATGGAAGGCCGCGCAGAACCGGTGCGGCTGAAAGTCGTCAAATGAATGTATTGCGAAGCAACCCATGAATACCGACCGTCCGCCACCGTCCATTCCCCCGGTCACCGAGGCCGACCTGCATGCGTTCGTTGATGGCCGCCTGCCCGCTGAGCGCCAGGTCGAGATCGCCGCTTATCTGGCCGCACGCCCTGAAGACGCGCAGCGCCTGGAGGCCTACCGGGCGCATAAGCGCGAACTGCACGTCTTGTTCGATCCCGTGCTGTATGAACAGCCGCCGCAGCGCCTGCTGAAATCGGCGCGCCCGCGCGCCGTGCCGCAGACGCCTTGGTACCTCCAGCGCCTGGCCGCTGGGATCGCCATCGCCGTCATCAGCGGCGCCACAGGCTGGGGCTTGCGGGGCGGCCTGCCCGCGGGGGGCGACGATGCCGGCCGCATGGCCGCCGCGGCACCCGCCGAGCGCGGCCTGACGCTGGCGTCAGCGGGCGGCTTCGCGCAGCGCGCGGCGGTGGCTCACGCGGTATACAGTCCCGACCCGCGCCGCCCGGTCGAGGTGGACGCGGCGCACGAAGACCAGCTCGTGGCCTGGCTGTCCAAGCGCATGGGCGCGCCGATGAAGCCGCCGTACCTGCAGGCCCAGGGCTATACGCTGGAAGGCGGGCGCCTGTTGCCGGGCGGCCAGGGGCCGGTGGCGCAGTTCATGTACCGCAACGAGCTCGGCAGCAAACTGACGCTGTACGTATCCAACGATGTCGCCGACGTGGGCAGTGCCGCGGGGCCGGACAAGGCACTGCAGGCCAGCGTGAAGAACACAGACACGGCCTTCCGCTTCGCACGCGAAGGTGTGGTCAATGTCTTCTACTGGGTCGACGGTCCCTTCGGCTACGCCCTGTCGTCCGACGCCGACCGCAGCGTGCTGGCGCAGGTGTCGGCCGAGGTCTATCGGCATCTTGGCACCCCGCGCTGAAGGCCAGGGCGGCGTCGGCGCGACGCGCTGTCGGCATGCCCAGGGAATGAAACGGCCCGAGCCGCGCTCTTGACCTGAAGCAAGCGCTGGGCAGTGGTTCATCGGCGGCTCCCGGCCCACGACCCAAGCGATCACTCTCCACACCAACTCAGAAAGCACACATGACCACCCAACGCCGCGACATTCTCAAGTACACCCTGGCCGCCGCGGCAGCCAGCGCGCTGCCCGCAGCACATGCCCAGGCCCCGTCCGGCGCTTCAGCGGGAGCCGCAGCCACCGGCATCGACCCGCGCGACCGCGTCTTCATCACCAATGAAGACTCCAACACGCTGGTCGTCATCGATCCGAAGACGAACACCGTCGAGAGCACGATCAACCTGACCAGCTTCGACGAAGACCCGCGGCCTCCATTTCGCTACGTCACCGCCGGCGTGGCGCCGACACACGCGGCGATGATCCACAAGCCGCTGTACCACGGCTGCATCGACGCCCACGGCGCGGTGCCGTCGCCCGACGGCCGGCTGCTGGCCACCAGCGGGCGCGGCTCCAGCAACATTTATCTGATCGACGCCGAGCAGCGCCGCGTGATCGGCAACACACCCAACCCTGCGTCTGGGCCCACCACCAACCCCGAGCGCCTGAGTAGTGGCCTGCTGCTGGGCCGCGAACCGCACGAGCCCACTTTCACGCGCAACGGCCGCGAGCTGTGGGTCACGCTGCGCGGTGAAGACCGTATTGCCATCGTCGGCGTCGATCGTGCCGTTCGCCAGCTCAAGGGGGCCGACAGCCCGGGCTCCAGCGCGGTTCGCCAATACCTGCCCACACTGAGCGGCCCGGCGCAGGTGTGGTTCAACCGTGAGGGTACGTTGGCCTTTGTGGCCAGCCAGAAGGTGTCGAAGATCGACGTGTTCCGCGTCAACCCCGGCGCGGATGGCCACAGCCAACCGCAGCGGCTGACCACGCTGGACATCAGCGCACAGGACAAACCCGGCTTCACGCCCTTCATGAAGACCACACCCGACGGTGCCGAGGTGTGGTTCTCGCACAAGCTGGCTGATGCGGTGTCTTGCCGCTCGACGCAGGGTGGCTTCGACCTGATCGACACCGTGCCACTCGGCATGGGCGCTCGGCCCAACCACGTTGAGTTCGTGCGCAATGCGCGCGGCAGCGTGGTCTATGCCAGCCTGGCGCGCATCGACGATGGTGGCCCCGGCGGCGTGGCGTCGAGCCCGATCGCCATCATCGACCGCAGCGCTCCGGGCGGACAGCGCAAGGTGGTGGGCACCTTCTCCAGCCGTGGCCGCGAGTCGCACGGGTTGTGGACCAACCCCGAGAACACGCTGCTGTATGTGGCCCACGAACAGGACGAGCTGCCCGGCACGCCCAACGCGGGCCAGACCGTGTGCAGTGCATTTGATGTGAGCGACCCGCTGCGCCCGACCTTCATTGCGCAGATCCCCCTGGGCAATCTGACGCTGCCCTCTGGCGCGCTGCGCAACAAAAAGAGCATCAACCTCGTCTACGTGCGTGTGGGCGAGAAGGGCCAGACGGCATGAGCGGCGCGCACACCAGCCACGGCGCCAGCGCCGCGCACACCAGCGCATTCCAGCGGGATATGGACGAATCGATGGCCCGCATGATGCAGGCCATGCACAGCCCGGGCTACGCAGGCCAGGCCGACCAGGACTTTCTGGCGATGATGATTCCGCACCACGCCGGCGCTGTGGACATGGCGCGGCTGGTGTTGCAGCATGGGCGCGATCCTGTCACCCGGCAGTTGGCCGAGGAAATCATTGCCGGGCAGACGGTGGAGATCCAGAGCATGCAACGCCGACTGCACACCCTGCAGCAGCGCACAGCCAAAGGTGCGGAAGCGGAATTTCCGTCGCTGGGTGGGACGCGGGGGCCTTGATCGACAGCCCTAGGGAAAGTACCAATGAGCGCCACGGAATGAACCAAGCCATGCAGCGCTCTTGATCACCATGCTGTTCCAGTCTGCCGAGTCCCGCTATAACCAATGGGTGCGTGAGCACTACCGTTTTTTGCTGCGCAGTGCGTGGGCGCTCACTGGTTCGCGCGCCATTGCCGAAGACGTGGTGCAAGACTGTTTTGCCAACGCCTGGAAGCACCGGGAGCAACTGCGCGACGCTGCGCTGGCACGGGCTTGGCTCTTTCAGATCATGCGCCGCGCCGCCTTTCGCCAGGCCGCACCCAGCATGCAGTCGCTGGACGATGAAGAGCAGCCCGAGCAAGCGGCGCCCGACGCGGGGCTGGACGACAAACTCGATGTCGTCAAGGCGCTCGCGCGCCTGGCGCCCATCCACCGCGAGGTGCTGGTGCTGTTTTATTTCGACGACATGCCCACCGCCCAGATGGCCGAGGCGCTGGAGATCGCGCCCGGCACGGTGTTGTCGCGCCTAGCCCGTGCGCGCGACGCTTTGAAGCTGGCCATGGGGGTACCTGCGACACCCAAGGCCGATGTCAACGTTACCCCGTTTCGCAGGACCAAGACATGAGCCCCGATACCGACGCGCCTTTCCTGCCCGACAGCGAATTCGATTTGCGCGCGCGCGCCGAGTTGGCGATCGCCTTCGAGGCCAGCGACGCACCGGCACACCTGTACCGAAAGCCGCAGCCGCTGCTGGCGCGACGCGGCTTGCAGCGTTTTCTGGCTGCGCTTTTGCTGGCCGGTGGCACCAGCGGCGGGGTGCTCGCCGTGCGACCGCCAGCGATGGTGCGCGACGCGATCGACCACGAATACCACGAGCGCAGCTTGCGGGGCAGTTTCATGGAGCAGCGCCAGTTGCTCATGCACCTGGGCATGCGGGACGCCAACGTGGTGCCCGGGTTTCCCCAACTCATGCGGCCATGCGATATCGAAGGTCACCTCGCTTACCACCTCACCACGTTCTTCGAGAAGGGCGGCATGGTGACGGTGTATGCCTTTGACCAGTCTGTGGACCTGCGCGAGGCCAGCGGCTGGTGGAGCAACGTGCACTGGAAGGTGATCCGCTCGCGCGAGGGCAAGCCCTTGTTGCTGGTGGCCCAGAAAAAGAAGGCACTGGCGGTCGCGCAGACGGCACTGCAGGCACCTCCCGTGTCCGGGCCAGGCTGAGGCACCGCGTCCCTGTCAACGAATCAACCGCTCACCCCTTTCACCCCAACCGGCGCACGACGCCCAACCACCGGAGACCCCAGAAATGAACCAACAACCCACCTCGCTCCCCCGGCGCCACCTGCTGGCCGGCAGCGGCGCTGCTTTGGCTGCCGTTGGTCTGGCCAGCTTTGGCCGCACCGCAGCCGCTGCTGGTGAGACCGCGCCCGTCGCCTTGGCCGGTGCTGCCAAGCCTCTGCCAGCGTACGTGGGCTGGAAGGACCCGGCCAGCCTGATCGTGCACAGCAGCACCACCATTGAGACCAAGCGCAGTGTGTTCGGCACCAGCGTAATCACGCCGTCCGAGCAGCTCTACATCCGCAACAACCTGCCCGCGCCCGACGCCTCGATCCTGGGCAACCGCGATGCCTGGGAGATCAACATCGAGGGGGTGAAGAACCCGCGCAAACTCACGCTGGGCGACCTCAAGCGCATAGGCATCGAGACCACGGCGATGGTGTTGCAATGCTCTGGCAACGGACGCGGCTACTTCCCCAACAAGCCCAGTGGAACGCCTTGGCAAGTGGGCGCAGCAGGCTGTGTGGTGTGGAGCGGTGTGCCGGTGCGCTGGGTGGTGGATGCCCTGGGCGGCGTGGAGGCCGGCATGGCCTACCTCACCGGCACAGGCGGCGAAAAACTCCCCGATGGACTGGACCCCAAGAGCGTGATCGTGGAACGCTCGGTGCCTGCTGCCGCACTCGCCGATGCCCTGCTGGCCTGGGAAATGAACGGTGTGCCGATTTCGCTGGCCCACGGCGGCCCACTGCGCTTGATCGTGCCGGGTTACACGGGCGTGAACAACATCAAGTACGTCAAACGCCTGGCCTTCACCGCTCAGGAGACCGACGCACGCATCATGTCGCACGGCTACCGCATTTCACCGCCCGGCGCGAAGGGCGACCCGTCGCAGCCATCGGTGCAGGAAATGACGGTGAAGTCGTGGATCAACGGTCCCGGCACGGACGGCGCCCCGCTTAAAGCGGGTGACACACAGATCCATGGCGTGGCGTTTGGCGGCATGAACGCGGTGGCCAAGGTCGAGGTTTCTCTGGACGGCGGAAAAACCTGGCAGCTCGCGCGCATGGTGGGGCCCGACCTCGGCCGCTTTGCGTGGCGGCAGTTTGTTTTTGCGGCACGCCTGCCGGCGGGCCAGTTCACCCTGGCGAGCCGAGCCACCGACACCGCAGGCAACGTGCAGCCCGAACAACGCATGGAAAACGCGGGCGGCTACAACAACACCAGCTGGGCCGACCACGCCGTGAAAGTGAGCGTGGCATGAAGCGCACAATCCAAAAACACGCGTTGGTCGCTGCCCTGTGGTCGTTGGCATTCACAGTGCTGCCCGTGCACGCCGCCGACGATGCCGCGCAACTTCAACAAGGCAAGGTGTTGTTCGGCCAAGGCGCGGTGCCTGCCTGCGCCCTGTGCCATGCGCTCAAGGACGCGGGAGCCGAAGGCGCCGTGGGCCCCAGCCTGGACGAGCTCAAGCCCGATGCCAAGCGCGTGGCCACCGCGCTGCGCAACGGGATTGGGCAGATGCCGTCCTACAACGGCAAACTCAGTGATGCGCAAATTGCCGCCCTGGCGGCCTACGTGGCCAAGGCTTCGGGTGGATCAAAGTGATGGCTGGTTGGCCACAGCGCTGCTGCGCCAACTGACAAAAAGGACGGGATCACCTGCAAACAGCGATCCCGACTGAGTGGCTGACCCAGGGCGGGTCAGCCACTCACCATCACTTGCCTGGTTTGATGTCGGGGACCACCATCCAGCCAGCCCCCATCATCACAACCGCCGGGAACTTCTCGCCGGCCTAAGTCTTGCCCAGCATGGCCTTGTGCTCGCGGTAAGCCATCAACGCTGGCGACACGCCCAGGTGATTGATCGCACCATGCTTGATGCTGCTGCAGTCTTGCTCGTCGAGCTTGCAGATCTCTGCACGCTGTTGTCAACTCTCTAGCAATGTCAACTACGCGCCTGAAACCTGTCTCTGCGCCTTACCACGATGCATGAATAGGAGTGATCGCAATCCGGCACGCCAAGGGCATGCACGTTGAAAACTCGAACGGCAGCAACCGCTGCTTATGGAGAGCTCTCCATAAGCAGCGTTATGCACAGCACGCAGTTATGCACAGTTGGTCCGGCAGCGCGGCGTCGCCGCCCTCGCAAGAGGGCTGCGGTCGCGTCTTTGAACTTCACGTAATCACAAGGTCTTGAGGAACTTCAACAGATCGTCTTCTGCCCGGAACCGCTGTGGGACCACATTGGGATCCTGAAGCCTGGCCAGTGCCTTTTCCTTCATGGCGAGATCGGCCTCTATGTACTGATGCGTTGTCGCCGGACTCTCGTGTCCGAGCCACAGAGCGATCACGCTGATGTCCACGCCCGACTGCAGAAGGTGCATAGCGGTCGAGTGACGCAGGCAGTGTGGAGAGATCGTTCTCCCGGCCAGGCTCGGCGTCGTGAGCGCGGCTTTCTTGACGGCCAATGCCAGGCGCTGCGTCACGTTGGACCGCGTCATCGCCTGTCCGCCACGGTTGGGCAGCAGCGCCGACGTGGGAGTCAGGTCCGGGTTGAACTTCAGCCAGGCGCGGATCACCTTGACCGTCGATCGCCAGAGCGGCACCGACCGCTGCTTGCGTCCCTTGCCATGCAGATGCACGCAGGCGGCGGGTGCCAGCACGACGTCGCCCACTTTTACGCCGATTGCCTCCGACACGCGGGCACCGGTGTTGTACAGCAGGGCCAGCAGCAGCTTGTCTCGCTGGCCCATCCAATCCGCTCCTGGCGCGCCGATCACGGCCAGCATCTCCTCGCGTGTCAGGAACTCGAACATCGGCCGCTCGAAGCGCTTCATCGGCACGCCGAGCGCCTGCTCGACGACCTGAAGTGCCGTCACGTCTCGCCGGGCCGCGAACTTCAGGAACGAGCGCAGCGCGGCCAGTCGCGCATTGCGGCTGCGAACGGTGTTGTGCCGATCGCGTTCGAGATGATCGAGGAAGTCCAGGATCAGCGCGGGCGTCAGGTCGGCGAGCGACAGCGTCGTGGGCGTCTTGTGCAGTTGCGCCTGGGCGAAGTCCAGGAACAGCACGAACGCGTCCCGATAGGCCGCAACGGTCTGCGGGCTCAACGCGCGCTGCTGCGTCAGGTGCTCGGCGAAGAAGGACTGGACCAGCGTCGCGAAGCTCGGCGGAGCGGGCTTGCGGTGTTCAGAACTACTCATCGTCGTTCTCCGCGACGTCGGCGAAGCGTTCGAATCGAGCGCCGGCCAACGCCATCAACTCCGGCACGCCGCTCAGGTACCAGTACGTGCTGGAGATATTGATGTGGCCCATGTACGTGGACAGGGCCAGCATTCGTTGGTCAAGGTTCGCTCCCTGCTGGTGCCACAGGATCATCCGTCTCACGGCGAAGCTATGGCGCAGGTCATGCACCCGCGGTCGGCCATGGCCGCCGCGATCGATCCAACCCAATTGCTCGCGCAGCTGACAGAACACTCGATGCACCTGCCGATCTCCCAGCGGTTCACCCCGGTGCACGCCACGCGAGCCCACGAAGAATGTCATCTGCGGCTTCGCAGGCACGTACTGGCGGCGCAAGGCCCGGTAGGCTGCCATCGGACCGATCACGCTGGGGTGCAGCGGCACCATGCGGGACTTGCCAAACTTGGTCTGCTGTATGGTCAGGATGCCGCCGTCCAGATCTGCATCCGAGTCGGCCAGGTTGATCGCTTCAGAGACCCGAAGCCCGGCCGATGCGATCAGACCGAACAGCGTTGCATAGGTGGTGGCACGAAGGCCATCCGAGGGGCCGAGTCGGCGGGCAGCGACGATCAATGCCGCGATCTCGGCTTCGCTGTAGATGTGAGGCGCCACGCGGCGCGGGATCGGACCGAAGCTGGAATCGTCAGGAACTTCGACAGTCGGATCGAACTGCTGGAGCCAGCGCATGAAGGGGCGCAGCGTTGCCAGTCGGCGCGCTGCCGTGTCGACATTGGCCCGGCCGCCCACGAGATACCGAGGCTGTACCTGGTGCGCCCACTGGACCATCACGTCTACCGTCAACGCGATGTCGCGTCCCTCTCCGACCATGAAGCGAGTGAAGCTGCGCACAGCGAGATCAGAGGAGCACGGCTTGAACCCGAGGCGCAGGCGTTCAGCCAGGTATTGCTCCACCTTGGCGGTGAGGTCGATGTTCGCCGATGCTGCGGCGCTCATGATGCACTCCCAGGCCAAGGCAGAGCGACCTCGGCAAGCAGTTGCAAGTCGAGCTTGGCGTAGATCAACGAGGTGTCCAGCGATCGATGCCGAAGCACATCGGCGACCTCCTTGATCGAACTGCCGCTGTTGACCAGGCGACAGGCCAGCGTGTGACGCAACGAATGGCAACCGCGTGAGATGCCGGCACCTCGCAGGGCACGCCCGATTGCCTGGCTCACTGCATCGACGCCGATGGGCTTGTCGTGTGGCGCCAACCGACGGACGAACAGCGATGGCAGCGTGGTTGCGGGCCGCTCGTGTCTCATGTACTCCGCCAGAGCCTGCCCGGTGAGCACCGGCAGCGGTAGGACATCCTGGCGCTGGGACTTTGTTCGCTTCAAGGTCACCGTTCCGGCACGCCAATCGAAGTCGCCGATCTCCAGCTTGGCGATCTCGCCCACGCGCAGTCCGAGATCCAAGGCCAGGCGCACCATGGCCAGCAGGCGCAGCGGAGCCCGCTTGGCCTCGGCGCAATGCGCTTCGAGGCGCTGGACCTCCTCGGTCGTCAGCGCGCGCGGCAACGATGCTTGGCTCCATCGCACCGGCGACGAGATAGCGCCGAGCAGGCTGTTCACTGCGTCACCGCAGGTCCCGCGGTATCGGAAGTAGGCCCGCAGCGCAGCAGTGACCGCGCTGGAATGCGACCCGCTGCTGACCCGCGTGAGCTCGGTTGCGATGAAGCCGCGAACGTCTTCCGGCTGCAACTCGCCGATGGCGATGGCCTTGCCCGCGAACTTGCATTGCAGCAGACGACCTACGAGTACCAGCCGATCCTCGCGCGTGCCTATCGCCAGGCCGCGGGCGTCGCGCATGTGGACGTTGTAACGGTTCAGTTCTTCTGCAATGGGACCGCTGGGGCCTGGCAGTTCCACGATGACATGCTGTTCCCGCAACAAGGCGAGCAGGTGTCCGAGACTGGCGCTCAAGCCGCTGCGTGTACGCAGAGCCGCGGGATGGCAGTCGCAGCGCGGCAGATGCGAATCCAGAAACTGCTCGACGAGGGCTTCGTCGATCTGTTCGGCAGATACCTGGCACTTCGCCATCCAGTGGGCAAAGTGCGACCAGGCACGAAGGGCAGTCTCCGAGCTGCCTTCGGCGTACCGGCCGCGCTCCAGCAATGCCTGGAACGCCCCGACGTATGAAGACAGCGGGCCATCGAGCAGCCATGCCCTGGCCATCGGGTGCATCGAAAGAATCAAGTCCATGGTGATCTCCAGTTGTGAGATCACCATTCATGCGCCGACTGCGAACTTATGTCCAGTTCAACGGCACCGCCTCCTTGCGATCTACCAGGGCGATCACAGCCTCTGGCGCGTTCAGACTGGCCAACTGTCCATAACTGCGTGCTGTGCATAACAGGGCTCTGTTGCCTTCGACACTGGTGTTGTTTGCGGGGGCAGCTTTCGCACAAGCTCCAGCAGATACCGAGGCTCCCAAGCCTGCACCGCTGGCAACGTTGCAATACGCGTCCCCTATCGGGGCTTATCAGGGCTATGCGGATCAACCGGTGCAATCCTGGCGCGAAGCCAATGATCGTGTGGGCCAGATTGGCGGCTGGCGCGCCTATGCTAAGGAAATCAAGTCGGGCGAGCCCGCGTCCGCCAAGGATGCTGCTCCTGCTAGCGATCCCCACACGGGCCATCACGGGGGAGGAAAACCATGATGCCTTTGCGTGCCACTCATGCCAAATTGGCTCTGTCCGCACTCGGATTGGCAGTGCTGACGGGATGTGCCAGCGTCAGCCTGGATCAGAACATCAATCGCGTCAACGACGAAGCTGGCAGTTTTACCGGGGGCAAGCTCGCGTTGGCTCGTACCCTGGATGAACGCGACCAGCGTGCGCAGGCCGCTCAAGCCTTGCTGGCGCAGCCTTTGGAGCAGAAAGATGCTGTCCAGTTGGCCTTGGTGAACAGCCCATCCCTGCAGACCCTTCTGGCGCAGGGTTGGGCAGAGTCGGCGGATGCCGCGCAGGCCGGGCGGATTGCCAACCCCATTTTCAGTTTTGAGCGCATGGTCGCAGGCGATGAGCTGGAGTTTGGGCGCGCTTTGTCCTTCGGCTTGCTGGATCTTTTGACGCTTCCCGCACGGCACGGCGGCGCTACCCGGCGCATTGAGCAAGCGCAATTGCGTCTGACCAGTGATGTGGTGGATCAGATCACCCGTGTGCGCCAGTCCTGGGTGCGGGCCGTGGCCGCGCAACAAACGCTCAAATATGCCAAGCAGGTCTATGACAGCGCGGAAGCAGGAGCGGAACTGGCCAAGCGCATGCAGGCGGCGGGCAACTTCAACCGGATTACCCGTGCACGGGAGCAAGCTTTCTACGCCGATGCCGCCACCCGGCTGAGCGCAGCGCAGCACCAGGCTACGGCCAGCCGCGAAGAACTGGTGCGACTGCTGGGGCTAGATGAGGCGCAGGAACAAACGCTTAAGCTGCCGGAGCGATTGCCGGAGCTACCTAAACAGCCAATGGAGCCGCAGACGGTCGCCTTGCAAGCAACCCAGGCGCGTCTGGATATCCGCTTGGCCCAATCCGCGCTCAATGGGGCCGTCAAGGCCCAGGGTCTGAACATGGTGACCAGCTTCACCGATATCGAACTCACCGGGCGTCGCAACACGACCTTTGACAACGCTGAGGGCACTCGTTCTACTGCGCGCGGCTGGGAAATCGCCGTACGCCTTCCGATCTTCGATTGGGGCGGGATACAGCGTGATGCGATGAACGCACGGACCTTGGCCGCAGCCAACCAGCTCGAAGCCACCGTGCGCGCAGCAGGCTCCAGCCTGCGGGAAAGCTACTCGGCCTACCGCACGGCCTACGACGTGGCCCGTCACCACCGCGATGAAGTCGTGCCGCTGCGCAAGGTGATCTCGGAGGAAAACCAGCTTCGCTACAACGGCATGCTGATCAGCGTTTTCGAGCTGCTGGCCGATGCGCGCGATCAGGTCAGCGCCGTCTCCGCTGCCATCGACGCACAGCAGCAGTTCTGGCTGGCCGACGCCGCCATGCAGGCGTCCGTGATCGGACGCCCCACGAGCACCAGCCTGTCCGTCGCATCCAGTGCACCCGGCGGCGGCGACGCCGGCCATTGAAGCAAAGAACATCATCATGACATCCAGACGAGATTTTTTTAAGTTTGCCGGCATCGCAGGTGGCGCTGTTGCGGCGAGCTCGGTCAGCCGTGTGGCCATGGCGGCATTGCCCGAGCCGGTGATCCAGACCAGCCCGAACACCATGGCGCCGCTGGTGCCCAACTCGGGGCGGCCCTACAACCCGGTGGTCACACTTAACGGCTGGACACTGCCGTGGCGGATGAATCAGGGCGTCAAAGAGTTCCACCTGGTCGCCGAGCCTGTGGTGCGCGAGATGGCGCCCGGCATGAAGGCCCATCTGTGGGGCTACAACGGTCAGAGCCCCGGCCCCACGATCGAAGTGGTCGAAGGCGACCGCGTGCGCATATTCGTCACCAACAAATTGCCCGAGCACACCAGCATCCACTGGCATGGACAGCGTTTGCCCAATGGCATGGACGGTGTGGCGGGATTGAACCAGCCCGCAATCCAGTCGGGCAAGACCTTCGTCTACGAGTTCGTCGCACGCCGGCCAGGCACGTTCATGTACCACCCGCATGCGGACGAGATGGTGCAGATGGCCATGGGCATGATGGGCTTCTGGGTCACGCACCCGAAGGACAAGCATCCCTTGATCGACGTGGTGCAGAGAGACTTCTGCTTCCTGCTGAGCGCCTACGACATCGAGCCTGGCGCTGCGACCCCCAGGGTTGCAGAGATGACGAACTTCAATCTGTGGACATGGAACAGCCGTGTCTTTCCTGGCATCGACTCCTTGAACGTCCGGCTCAACGACAAGGTGCGTATTCGCATCGGCAACCTCACCATGACCAACCACCCGATGCACTTGCATGGTCACGAGTTCTTGGTCACAGGCACTGATGGTGGCCCCACGCCCAAGAGCACGCGGTGGCATGAAGTAACCACCGACGTGGCGGTTGGTCAGATGCGTCAGATCGAGTTCGTGGCCGACGAGGAAGGCGATTGGGCCTTCCACTGCCACAAGAGCCACCACACCATGAACCCCATGGGTCACGACGTTCCCACACTCATCGGCGTGGATCACAGCGGCCTTGCCAAGAAATTCAACAAGCTCATCCCGGACTACATGGTCATGGGCGAACGCGGTATGTCCGACATGGTCGAGATGGAAATGCCAATCCCTGACAACACCGTGCCCATGATGACCGGCCAGGGGCCGTTCGGATCGGTGGAGATGGGCGGGATGTTCAGCGTGCTCAAAGTGCGCAGGGAGCAAAAGCCCGGCGACTACAAAGACCCCGGCTGGTTCAAGCATCCGGCAGGCACGGTCGCGCATGAGTACACCGGCCCGATGGCCGAGCCCGCGCGATTCAGCGCAGAGGGCGGCCAGTCCATGCCGCGCGTTCGCAAGCCTGCAACGCCGACCGAAGTCAAGGTGCGCAAGCCTACATCGCATGGCGCGCATTGATTTTTTCCTTCAATTTTCAACCTGAGACCATCCATGAAATTCACGCGCTCCACTATTTCTCAACTCTTCGCCATGGCTGCACTGGCCGCATCGGGGGCAGCCTTCGCTGCCGGCAACCATGCAGGTGGCCACGGTGACGAGGGTGAGACAGCCATTGGCAAACCCGGCGTCGCCGCCAAGGCCCGTCGCACCATCACCATCGAAATGAGCGACAACATGCGCTACACGCCGTCGAACATTCAGGTCAAACAGGGCGAAACCGTGCGCTTCGTTGTCAAGAACGTCGGACAGGTCAAGCACGAACTCAGCCTGGGCACCGAGAAGGAGCTACTGGAGCACCTGGAACAGATGAAGAAGTTCCCGGACATGGAGCACGACGAACCCGGCAAGGTGACGCTGCAGCCTGGCAAGCAAGGCGAAATCGTCTGGCAGTTCACCAAGGCCGGAGGCGTGAACTTTGCCTGTCTGATGCCTGGCCACTACGAGGCCGGCATGAAGGGCACTGTCCAGGTTGGCAAGAAGTAATACGCCACCGTAGAGCCTGGAACAAGAAGTCCGCGTCATGTTCAAGAAAAAGCCCCGAGCGCTGGGACTGGCAGTGCCCGCCATGCCGATGGGCTTACCGGGCACGAATGGGCCGGCTTACAGCGGTCGGCGCACCCCCTTCAAGCGCTGCTGATTCAGAAAGATGGATTAGCAGAAATTTTCAACATGTATTCGTAAGGTCATCATGAACACCATCAAACAAATTCTTGCCATTTCCGCCGTGGCCGTGGGTATAGCGCTGCCCATGAGCAGCTTTGCCCAGGCAAGCATGGAGCCTGGCAAGACAGAAGCGGCACAGTCGGCGTCCCTGACCGATGGCGAGATCAAGAAAGTTGATCTGGACAACGGCAAGGTCACCATCAAGCACGGTGAAATCAAGCACATGGACATGCCCGGTATGACCATGGTATTCACCGCGAAGGACAAGAGCCTGTTGTCCAACGTGAAGCCTGGCGACAAGGTCAAGTTCATGGTCGTCAACGAGGGCGGGAAGATGGTTGTCACAGACATTCAGCCCGCTCAGTGAGAACACGCTGCTTTAGCGTGCTGTGTCGTCGCGGATGGATTTATTGATTGCTGACTGCGACGGTTTTGTAATCTGGAGAAGGAGAGCACTATGTCAAAAATTCACCATACCCTGATCGGGGTCTGTGTCGCTGCGGCCTCACTGAGCGTGATGGCGCAAGCCGCCGATGAGCACAAGGCCCATCACCCTGCAGGTAGCACGCAGCCCGCGTCCACCCAAATGAAGACTTCCGCAAAGCCAATGGGTACGGGGCCGATGGCTGGAATGGCCAAGATGGACGAGCATATGAAGTCCATGCAAGCGATGCACGAAAAGATGATGGCGGCCAAAACGCCGGAGGAGCGGCAGGCACTCATGGACGAGCACATGAAGCTCATGCAGGACGGCATGGGGATGATGCAGCAGATGGGCGCAGGCATGCAGGGCTTGGGTGGCATGCAAGGTGGAAAGGGCATGTCCTCCAACATGGCCGAGCGTCATCAGATGATGGAAAAGCGCATGGAAATGATGCAGTCCATGATGCAAATGATGATGGACCGCCTGCCTGCCACGCCGACCAAGTAACGCACCCACCTGATTGCGAGTCACCATGAGCCATCAACACGACGGACACGAGTCGCCCCCCAGTTTCTGGAGTTCTCGATACGCCATCGGCTACGTGGCGATTGGTGCCGTGGCGGCGTATTTTTTGTTGACAGAACACCTCGCGCATGTCGTCGGGGCGCTACCTTTTCTCCTGCTCCTCGCCTGCCCGCTGATGCATGTTTTCATGCACGGCAGCCACGGTGGGCATGGTCACCATGGCCAGAGCAAGCCTGATGTGTCGAAGACTGCCGAATCGCGCAAAGAAGGAGATCCCCAGTGAACCACACCGAATCTGCTTATGGCCTGTGGTCGTTGGTCATCATCAATTCAGCGATCTTCATCATGTTTGCGTTCAGCTTTTTCAAGCCTGCAACGGCCCGTGACTGGAGGACGTTTGGCGCATTCGCAGCCTTCATAGTTGCCTTGTTCGTAGAGATGTATGGCTTCCCGCTGACGATTTATCTGATATCGGGCTGGCTTCAAACCAAGTTCCCTAATCTGGATCTGCTCTCCCACACCTCGGGTCACTTGTGGTCCACCCTGTTGGGCGAAAAGGGCGACCCGCATTTCGGCGTACTGCACATCGCCAGCTACGTTTTTCTGGGCTTTGGTTTCTACCTGTTGTCCACAGCGTGGAATGTGCTCTACCACGCTCAGCGTGGCCAATCGCTTGCAACAACAGGCCCCTACGCGCGCATTCGCCATCCGCAGTACGTGGCTTTTGTGATGATTCTGCTGGGCTTCCTGCTGCAGTGGCCCACCTTGCTGACCTTGGCCATGTTCCCTGTCTTGCTCCTGATGTACGGACGTCTGGCAATCACCGAAGAGAACGAAATGCACAAACAGTTCGGTGCAACTTACGACACATACGCCCAGCGCACACCCCGGTTTATCCCTCGCATGGGCAAGGCCCAGTCGACGACTGACTCGGTGTCAAAAAGATGATCTGGAATATTTCCCCGGCGGTATACGTTTCAATTTTTAGGAGTTTGATATATGAAAACGATTGATCTGCAAGTCGAGGGCATGAGCTGCGGCTCATGCGTCAAGCACGTCACGCACGCATTGCAACCGCTGCCGGGTGTCAGTGGGGTGGAGGTCGATCTCCAGTCTGGGCATGTCCGGGTGAGCGGGGAACTGGCGCAGGGCAGCGCCCCATTGTTGATGGCATTGACGGATGCGGGTTACCCCGCAAAGCTGGCCACAGACGCGCCCATTCCCGCTGCGACCTCGCAGCCTAAAGCCTCGGGCTGCCACAGCGGCGGTGCGGGGGGCTGTGGTTGCCGATGACGGCCACGGTATTTGATTCAGGGTCGACCGGCTGGGCGCGTCCGCGCCCGCACCTTTTGCTGGCAACTTTGAAGGAGCAACGCCATGGATCAGCCTGACAACGACTCCCATGCGCCATCGTTCTGGCGCCGCCCAGCCGGCATGGCGCTGGCAACGGCTGCCGTGATCGCTGGTTTTTATCTGCTGCGAGAGCACTGGGGCCATGTTCTGGGTTATTGGCCCTACCTGCTGCTGCTCGCCTGTCCGCTAATGCACCTGATGCACGGCCACGGCGGCCATGGTGGGCACGGCAACCATGCGCAGCCGCCACGGCGCACCAACAACAACAAGGAATAAGCAATGGACATGCATGCACACCACCATCACGGCAGTCACCCCCCTGCCGAGCCAGCCTCGCCAAAGGATCTAAAGGATCCGGTGTGCGGCATGACCGTTACGGAGCAGTCTGAACACAAATTGACGCACGAAGGGCGGCCCTACTATTTCTGTAGCGCCAAGTGCCAAGGCAAGTTCGCAGCGAACCCACTGCAATACCTTGTATCTACTGCACCCGAGGACACCGCGCCAGAGCCGGCCGGCACCATCTACACCTGCCCTATGCACCCCGAGGTGCGGCAGGATCATCCTGGAATCTGTCCCAAGTGCGGCATGACATTGGAGCCAATCATTCCTCTGGACGAGGAAGACAACCATGAGTTAAAGGATTTTCAGCATCGCTTCTGGTGGACACTGCCATTCACAGTCATCGTTACTGTTCTTGCAATGTTCGGCCATCGTCTCGGGTGGTTTGACATGAACGTTCAAACCTGGGTCGAACTGGCGCTGTCCTTACCCGTCGTGTTGTGGACGGGTTGGCCCTTCTTCGTACGCGGTTGGCAGTCTCTTGTCCATCGCAGCCCCAACATGTGGACATTGATTGGCCTGGGTACTGGCGCGGCCTTTCTCTACAGCCTCGTGGCTACCGTGGCGCCGGGCGTGTTCCCAGATTCATTCATTTCCATGGGTCGCGTGGCTGTTTACTATGAGGCGGCAGTGGTCATCATCTCGCTGACCATGCTGGGCCAGATCATCGAGTTGAAGGCCCGTTCGCAAACTTCTGCGGCGATCAAGGCGCTGCTCGGTTTGGCACCCAAGACCGCTCGCCGCATCAATGCGGATGGCAGCGAAGAGGACGTGCCGCTGAACCATGTTCACGTCGGGGATCTGCTGCGCATTCGTCCCGGCGAGAAAGTGCCGGTCGACGGCGTTGTGACCGAAGGCAGCAGTGCGGTCGATGAATCCATGCTTACTGGCGAGCCTGTGCCGGTGACCAAACGGCTTGGTGACAATGTGATTGGCGCCACGATGAACACCAGTGGCGCCTTGGTGATGCGCTCCGAAAAAGTCGGTGCGGCCACCATGCTGTCGCAGATTGTTCAGATGGTGGCCAATGCCCAGCGCTCGAAGGCGCCCATGCAGCGCATGGCGGATGTGGTGGCAGGCAAATTTGTGGTCGTGGTGGTGCTCATCGCCATTGCCACCTTCTTTGTCTGGGGTTGGTTCGGTCCGGAACCTAGCTGGGTGTTTGGCTTGATCAACGCAGTGGCCGTGCTGATCATCGCTTGCCCCTGTGCGCTGGGGCTGGCCACGCCGATGTCGGTGATGGTGGCCACAGGGCGTGCCGCGACACAGGGGGTGCTGTTCCGCGATGCTGGCGCCATCGAGAAAATGCGCGAGGTGGACACGCTGATAGTGGACAAGACAGGAACTTTGACCGAAGGTAAGCCCGCTTTCGACACCGCAGTTGCCGCACCCGGCTATACAGCGGACGAAGTACTGCGCCTTGCGGCCAGTTTGGACCAAGGCAGCGAGCATCCTTTGGCAGAGGCCATCGTCAGCGCAGCACGCGCCAAGGGCCTGGAACTGATCAAGCCGCTAGATTTCGAATCCGGCAGCGGCATTGGCGTGCGCGGCATCGTCGATGGGAAGCATCTGGTGCTGGGCAACACCGCATTGATGCAGCAGGAGGGCGTGGCCACTGATGCGCTCAAGGTAGATGGCGAGCGTCTGCGCAGTGAAGGCGCCAGCGTGATGCATCTGGCCGTGGACAGACAACTGGCTGGCATCCTGGCCGTGACCGATCCCATCAAGGCCACCACCTTGGAAGCCATTAAGACTTTGCACGCCAGCGGTTTGCGCATCGTGATGGCAACTGGCGATGGTCTGACCACCGCCAAGGCCGTGAGTGCAAAACTGGGCATCGACGAGGTGCATGGCGAAGTCAAGCCCGCAGACAAGCTGGCGCTCGTGGAACGGCTCCAGAAAGAGGGCCACATTGTCGCCATGGCCGGCGATGGCATCAACGATGCGCCTGCGTTGGCAAAGGCCGATGTCGGCGTGGCCATGGGCACGGGGACCGATGTGGCCATGAACAGCGGCCAGATCACGCTGGTCAAAGGCGATTTGCGCGGCATCACCGCCGCACGCGACATCTCTATCGACACCGTCCGAAACATGCGCCAGAACCTCCTGTTCGCATTCGTTTACAACGGCATTGGGGTGCCGATTGCGGCAGGCGTGCTGTACCCATTCACTGGGTGGTTGTTGTCCCCGCTGATCGCGGCGCTGGCCATGAGTCTGAGCTCGGCCTCGGTGATTTTCAATGCTCTGCGTTTACGGCGCGGAAAAAAATGACCCCGTAGTTCGGAGGAATGATGAAAATCCCCACGTCACCACAAAAGCCTCGGACCTCTCAACGCACCACGGCGGTGGGTAAGGAAGCAGCGGTGCAATGGACGCACCGCCAGACAAAGGATCTACCACCGACCGTCTTGGATCATTCCGAGGAGTTGTTGAAGCCTGCGCCACAGGATGCGTCTAGTGGCATGAAAAGAGCAGCTGAAGCACCTTCGGCGCAGGACTATTTCGATTACCAGCGCGACTTCTTCGAACGCACCATTCTGTTCTGGGACACGCTTCGCCAGCGCGCGAACAACATGCTGGAGCACGAGCGAGCCGGATTGCCGCCGCTTCTGGACTTCAAGTATGAAACGCTGTTGGACGCGCGCAGCTTCGAACGGTCCGTCAACTATGCACTGCTGCGCATCACGGAAATCGACGGGCATTGCTGGGACGACTGCGTCGATCCTGACAAACCTCCGGTCATTGTTGTCGATCCACGCGCCGGCCATGGCCCTGGGATCGGCGGCTTCAAGCGCGACTCTGAAGTCGGAATGGCGATGCGCGAGGGCCATCCGGTTTATTTCGTGATCTTCTTTCCCGAGCCGACTCTGGGGCAGACCCTGGCAGACGTGTTGCATGTGCTGCGGCGTTTCGCCGAAGAAGTTGCGCAACGCCATCCTGGCAATCCTCCTGTGCTTTATGGCAACTGCCAGGCCGGGTGGGCGCTGACGCTGCTGTCCGCAGACTGCGCCGGTCTGGTCGGACCGGTGGTGCTCAATGGCTCACCCTTGTCATATTGGGCTGGCGAGTCCGGTGTCAATCCGATGCGTCTTTCCGGAGGGCTCCTTGGCGGCAGCTGGTTGGCGCATCTGACGGCCGACCTGGGCAATGGCCGCTTCGATGGAGCCTGGCTGGCGCAGAATTTCGAGAACCTCAAGCCCGAAAAGGCTGTTTGGGAGAAGTACGCCCAACTCTTCACCAACGTCGACAGTGAGCAGGCGCGTTTTCTGGAGTTCGAGCGTTGGTGGAACGGTTTTTATTTCCTGAGTCGGGAAGAGATCCTTGCGATTGTTGAAAACCTGTTCATCGGCAACCAGCTTGAACAGGGTCTTTTCCAGATTTGCCAGGGTTGCACTGCTGACCTCAGGCGGATCAGGAATCCAATCGTCATCTTTGCGTCCTACGGCGACAACATTACGCCACCACACCAGGCGCTCGGATGGATTCCGGCAGTCTACAAGGACACCGAGGATCTCAAGCAGGCCGGACAGCGCATCGTCTACCTCACGAACCCGCACGTCGGCCATCTCGGCATTTTTGTCTCCGCCGGGGTGGCGCGTCTGGAGCACCGGGCGATCCTGGAGAGCCTGGCTGAGATTGAGGCGCTGGCCCCGGGCCTCTATGAAATGAAGATCGACAACCCGTCGGGTGACCCGGACTGCCATAAGCCCACCTACAGCATCCGCTTTGAACCCCGTCAGGTTGAAGACCTGAAAACGGATTACCCGCAGGAAGCTTTTGAGCGGGTGAAACAGGTCTCGACATTCAACGAGGCGCTTTACCGGGCATTCGTCAGTCCTTGGGCGCAAGCGCTGTCCACACCCTGGACAGCCCAAATGCTCAAGTGGCTCCATCCGATGCGCACCAGTCGGTATTTGCTCTCGGAAACGTTCAGTCCGTGGATGCGCGGCGTTGCCTTGCTGGCCGAGCCGCTTGGCAAGAACCGCCAGCCGCTTGCGCCGCATCACCCGTTGATCGAGCGTGAGCGTGAAGCTGCAGGGGAAGTGACCCATGCGCTGGGAAGGCTGCGCGAAGGCCGAGACGCTGCGAGCGAGCAGGCGTTTCGCCTGATGTTTCAAAACCCTGTCTTGTTCGCAGGCGTCCTGGGGATGGTGGGTAAAGAGGGTGGCAACGGTAATTCAGTGCGCCCCAACGCCGACTGAGCCCTGATAGAAGTTTTATTTTCCAACCAAGAGAGATCATGATGACAAGAAAAAACAACTGGCTTTTGACAGCGGTGCAGATGGGCCTATTGGCCTGGTCCGGCGCCACCTTGGCCGCCGACAAGGTGTATGTGGCCAACGAGGGGGCTGACACGGTGAGCGTGCTCGATGCTGCGTCGTTCAAGACACTGGCAAGCGTGCGCGTCGGCAAGGCACCGCACAACGTGCAGGTATCGCCCGACGGCACGGTCGTATGGGTGACCAATAACGGGGAGCCTGCTCAAACGGCCGACGCGTCGGAGCACAAGGAGATGGCCCAAGGCAGCCACGATGCGATGGGAAAGCCCGGCGCGGTTTGGGCCATCGATACCGCGACTAACGCAGTCGTCGCCAAGGTGCCGGTTGGCATGCACCCGGCCCATGTGGTGGTGTCGCCCGACGGCCGCTTCGCCTACATCACCAACGGCGGCGACAACACGGTCAGTGTGATCGACACAGCGGCGCGGAGCCTCGTGGCGACGATTCCGGTCGGCAAGTTTCCCCACGGTCTTCGCATCAGTCCGGACGGCAAGCAGGCCTACGTCGCCAACCTCAAGGGCGGAACGGTGTCGGTCATCGATACCGCCAGCCAGAAGGAGATCGCGCAAGTTCCTGCAGGCAAGGGGCCGGCTCAAGTGGGCTTCACGCCGGACGGGAGTCTTGTCTTGGTGTCGCTGTCGGAGGAAAACGCGGTCGCCGTGATCGACCCGGCTACGCGCAAGGTGATTCGCAAGGTTGCCGTCGGAACAGTCCCCATCCAGCTGTATGTCACGCCGGATTCGCGCACGCTGCTGGTGGCCAATCAGGGCACGCCCAAGAAGCCTGGCAAAACCGTCAGCCTGATTGAGCTGGAGAGTTTCAAGGTTGCCAAGACCGTCGTGACCGGCGCCGGTGCTCATGGCGTGGTTGTCGACCGTGAAGGCCGGTACGCCTACGTTACCAACATGTACGCCAATTCGGTTTCCGTGCTTGATGTGAAGGATCGCAAGGTTGTGAAGACCGTTCCGGTAGGCAAGACTCCCAACGGCATCAGCATTACGCCTTGACGGTTTGTCCGTCGCTTGCAGCTGTCCGGCAAGGTGCAAAAAAAGTAAAACAAGACAACCTGGGCGTTTACAGAAATGACGGTCATCGATATTCGCATTCAACGAATCACGCAGCTTTACGATTCATTGGACCCTTCGCCGCTCCATGAGAAAACACTGAGCCGTGCTGTGGAAAACTATATCGTTGACTGTGCGGGCGAGTATGGTTTAGATGAATCGCTTCGTCTCATTGTTCATGTCCCGACGTCGATCAGAGAGTACGAGGTGGAAATTGCAGGAGCGATCCATGCGCACTTTCAAGCGCAATATGCGCAGTGCAGGCGCCGGTATCGACGAAGGATGCGACAGGGCACTTCCTGTTAACGGGACTCGCCGTTCTGGGTACGACGCTGCTTGTACGGGCCTTATTGGGTAATCCTGGCAACAGCCAGGTGCTTACGGCCATCAGCGAAGGGCTGTTGATTGTTGGCTGGGTGGCGATGTGGCGCCCGATCGAAGTACTCTTGTTTGAACGTGTGGAAAATCACCAAAACATGGCGCTTTTTGATCGTCTTTCCCACATCGAAGTGGGGTTCGCCCTAGAGGAGACCGAGTTTGACCATGATGCAAAAAGTGGGCAGATAGGGGATCTGCGGGCACTCAGCGATTCGCCTGCGCGGAGCCCGAATGCGCGCGACGAATCTTTTTTTACGATAGCGCGTGCGCCATTCTATCGGTCGATGACCGCAGGCGTGGCGTCGGAGAATTTGAAATGAAATTGAGACCACTTGTCCTTGGCGTGGGAGGGGGATTGGTCTTGCTCGTGGTGGCTGGAATCCTCTATTTCTTCTTGAGTGCCGGTGGCAGGCGGGAGGCAGCGTTGACGCATACCTTGCGTCCTGATGATCCTCAGGTCTTGCAAGTAGGCGCTCGCATATACGCTCAGAACTGTGTCGCCTGCCACGGCACCAAGGGCGAAGGCCAGCCCAACTGGCGTGATCGCGGATCGGATGGCTTGCTTCCTGCGCCGCCGCACGATCCCAGCGGCCACACCTGGCACCATCCTGATGCGCAACTTTTTGCCATCACCAAGCATGGCCTTGCCAAGCTCATCGACCAGCCTGACTATCGCACCGCCATGCCGGTCTACGACGGCGTGTTGAGCGATGACGAGATCGTGGCCGTGCTGTCCTGGATCAAAGCGCAATGGCCGCTGGAGGTACAGCAGCGCCATGACGAGATCAACGCCCAATACCGCAAGTCCCTGCCTCGCTAGCTGTCGGGACGACGGCAGAAGCAGACTGAATCGCTTCAACGAGTACATCTCGGCCAGAAAGCCCTGGATCTCGCGCACCGTCATGCCGCGCGCGTACATGGCGATGATCTTGTCATCAAAGCCCGTGAAGCGCCGCTCGTGCTTGCCGATGAGCTGCGGCTCGAACGTGCCCTCGCGGTCGCGGGGAACGTCGATGCGTAAGGCCCCCACGTCGGTCAGCACGGTCTTGGCGCTCTTGCCGTTGCGGTGATTGGCCGCCGCCCCTTCGGGCTTGGCCTGACCGGGCGCGTAGCCCAGGTGATGGCTCATCTCGGCGCCCAGCGCCCGCTCAAGCACCGATTTCTTGAACTGCTGAAAGATACCCTCCAGCTCGGCCGGTGTCACCGGCCCGGGGATGAGTTGCTCGAGCAACTCGGCTGAGAATTGCGGCTGCGCCGCCTTGTCCGCTGATGCGGTGGTCTTCGTCTTGCGTGGCATTCATGCTCCTTGTTGACATGCTATGCCTCACACACAAAATTTCTGACAGGCTCAGGAAGATATTTTCTGCTCCGTCACATCCCTACACTAGAGCATTGCTGGACTCGTTTCCCGCGCCGGACCCCTCCAAAGCTGCGACCAAAAACCGACAGATTCTGCGTGGCGAGGTTCCCAGTCCCATCAATCCTCCATCCGGGTGTAGATTTCATCCACGCTGCCCGATTGCAACTGAACTGTGCGCGAGGGAGCAGCCAGAGCTGCGACCGATGACACACGGTGACTTGGTCGCATGCCATTTCCCGTTGCACGGTGAGTACCTCGCTAGGAAACCAGATATTGCGATCGGTTGATCGCTTCAGCCAAGCGCGTCGTCGAATCTGGCACCCTTACTTCTCAGCAGGGGTTCTACGCGATCGGTCACGCTAACGAAAAACGTTGAGCTCCCCCACATCGGTGGCATGCACGTCCTGCAGGTCATCCAGAGCAGGGCAACGCCGGCATAGGATCCGCTCGATGGAATGCCTCACAGAGATCCAGCGGCTCGCTCCCACTCAGCGCGAGTAGCAAATTTTCAGCAGCGCGCAACTCGATAGCGAGACGGACCTTCTTCACAGCCGATCCGATGTGGGGTGTGAAAACCGTGGAGGGGTGTTGCAAGAGTTCCGGATGAATCTGGCGTGGACGGTCTGCCAGCAGCCAGTCTTCCATCTCGTACACATCGGCGGCGTAGGCACCCAGGCGCCCGTCCTTGAGCGCCCGTGCCACGGCAGCCTCGTCCACAACCGAGCCTCGCCCAATGTTGACCAGGATCTGCCCCCGCCGAACACCTTCAAGCATGGTGTCATTGACGAGGTGACGCGTTACGTCCAGCAGCGGAACGGCCAGAATGACATAGTCGGATTGCGACAGGGCCTCACCCAGGCTCACCATGGTCAGGCGTTCGTCATCACCATGCGGGTCCACGCCCAGCAGTTGAGCGCACCCAAATCCGCAGAGGCGGTCAACGATGGCCCGTCCCACGGCGCCCAGGCCAACGACCGACACGACCGAGCCGTGCAGACCTATTCCATACAGCTGAGGACGCCAGCCGGCGTAGCCCCTGCGAATACGGGTGTCACCAGCGAGCACGTGACGCGCAGCGGCAATGGCCAGACCGATGGCCAGCTCTGCCGTGGGCTCTGTCAGAAGGTCTGGCACAAAGCTCACGCTGACCCCCGCTTGTGCACAGGCCATCAGGTCAAAATTGTCATACCCTTTCAATGCGCAAGCGATGGTCTTGAGCCGTGGAGCGTTCAACAAAGTTCGCCTGTTTACCCGGTCAGGCATGAACGCCATCATGGCGTCGGCGTCCTTCAGGTGGAGGTAAAGCTCTTCCTCGCTCCAGGGCTCAGGCCCTTGATTCATCACTACATCACCGGCGGATCGAAGACGCGCCAGAACTGCTTCATGGATGGGCTGCGTCACCACAATTTTCGGCATCATTACCTTCCTCTCTCTTTCTATTTCAGATGTTTGCGAAGCGCCGACCCAATGCCGTCGACCACGAGCACGCATATGAGGATGGACAGCAAAATGGCGGAGACCTCGTCGTACTTGATCAGGCGCAGAGCTGCCATGAGTTCGAAGCCAATGCCGCCCGCACCCACGATGCCCATCACTGCCGATGCGCGAAAGTGATATTCCCATCGGTAGATGGTGATGTCCGCCAACTGGGGCAAAACCTGCGGTAACACAGCATGGGTGATGACCTGAAACCGGCTTGCGCCCGCGGCCTTAGCGGCCTCCAGAGGTTTCGGGTCCACGTGCTCTATGGCTTCGGCGTAGAACTTGGCCACCATGCCCGTGGAATGCAGGGCCAACGCCAGCACACCAGGCAATGCCCCAAAGCCCACGGCCGCGACGAACAGAATGCCCAGGATGATTTCAGGCACAGACCGAAATGCAGCCAAGATGGTTCTGACGATTCGCCCAACCACCGCATTCGGCGCGGTGTTGGGCGCCGCCACCAGGGCCAGCGGCAACGACGCCAGAACGGTCAGCGCCGTGCCTGCGATCGACATGGCTAAGGTGTCACGCAATGGAATGACCCAGTGCTCCCAGCGCTCGAAATTCGGCGGCACCATCTCTGAGGCCAACTGCTGAATCGCTGGGCCGCCTTCGATGAAACGCTGCGCGTCAAAGAAGCCGGTGACATACAAAGCCACCACACAGACGAACAGAACGACACAGGCGGCGCCCAGCCGTTTGAGTCGCTGCTGTCCGTCGATGGCAACTATGGATTCCAAGGCTACCGATGTCATTTCATGCGTCCCAGATCAAGCTTGAGAATCTGTGCTGTGTCGCGAAGAATGTCGTAGGCCTTGTCATCGGTAGCGGCAAAGGCCTCGATACGGAATGATTTGAGAATCTCGGCGTCCTTCATCTGAAGAAAGGCGGCTCGGATGGCTTCCTTGAGCTCCGGCGTGAGATTACCTTGCATCGCAATGGGATAGTTCGGAATGGGTGCCGACAGTTCAAGTTGCACAATCTTGTTGGCATCCACCATGCCCTTTGCGATGAGGTTGTCCAGAATGGTTTTTGACAGAGCGCCGGCGGGAACCTGCCCTGCCTGAACAGCTCGGGCCACGGCATCGTGCGTGCCCAGGTGAACGGGGCGGTAGTCAGTCTCGCCGTTCAGTTGGTGGTTTTTAAGCAAGTGCGCGCGCGGTGCAAGGTGACTGGACGTCGAAGCCTGATCGCCAAAGCCAAAAGGCTTTCCACGAACGTCAGCCAGGGTCTTGACCGGGCCGCCTGCCGTGGCGATGAGAACCGACTGGTAGGTCGGCGAGCCGCGCTCCACGCCAACGGCAAATGGCTCAATGTTGGGCGCCTTGGACTTGGCAAGCACGTAAGAGAACGGTCCAAAGTAGGCGACCTCGATGCGGCCAAAGCGCATGGCTTCAATCATCGACGAGTAGTCCGTAGTCACCGTAATCTCTATTTCCTTCTTCAGGGTCTGTTCCAGGTACCGCTTCAGAGGCTGTGCGTTCTGAATGATGGTGGCGGCGTTTTCGTCCGGCAACAGTGCAACGCGAAGCTTGGAAGGATTTTTGCCCTCGGCATGGGCGCCAAGTGGCAACAGGGCGGCCAAAGTGGCGGCAGCGATAAATTGGAAACGGCGGCGATTCAGCACGGTAAAAACTCCTTGGATTGAGAGGGGGAATCAAATTGACTGCCCATGTTGGCAGGTGAGGAAGAACGGGACGGTTCGACAGGTGACGACTTCGCGTACAGGGCAGACTGGGCTTCTTCCGTCAACTGCGCTGCTGTCCCGTCGAACACCACCTGGCCCTGGCGAAGGCCCACAATGCGGTCGGCGAACATGCGCGCGAGGTTGACTTGATGCAGACTCACGATGGCCGTGAGTCGGTCTTTCTTGCAGATGTCGTGAAGCAGGGTCAACACACTCTGCGCGGTCGCCGGGTCGAGGCTGGCCACCGGCTCATCGGCCAGCAGCAGGCGGGGCTTTTGCACCAAGGCACGCGCAATGCCAATGCGTTGTTGTTGCCCACCAGACAAGGTGTCTGCCCGTGCTAGGGCTTTCTCAAGCAGGCCTACGCGGTCAATGGCCGCCAGCGCCTCCAGCTTGTCAGCCTTGCTCCAAGGCCACAACGACGCCAGAGATCCGCGGGTGGCGAGCTTGCCCATCAACACATTGGCCAGCACGCTTTGCCGCCCGATCAGGTGGTGCTGCTGGAACACCATGCCGCAGTGGCGCCGATGCTCAAGAAGGTTGCGTTTTGAGACGGTGCCGCCCGGCAGATCGGCCACCGACACCTCTCCGTCTGTGGGGCTAACCAAGCCATTGATGCTGCGCAGCAGCGTTGACTTTCCCGCGCCCGACGCGCCCAGCAGCACAAGGAACCCGCCATGCTGTACCTCCAGCGAGGTGGGCGCAAGCGCTGTGTGACCATCGGCATAGGTCACCGTGATACCCCGCAAGCTCAGATGGCTCTCGCGAATTGCAGTTTTCATAGCTCGGTTTCATTTGTTGTGGTGCGCTAGACGCACACCAGGACTCAAGTGGTCAGAGGTATCTCTCGGGAAAGAGGAGGTTCTGGAAGAAACAGCTTCAGTGGAAGCACAGCTCAAGTCTGGGTGACCAAGGTGTCATGAATATGAAACTTTCATCCCTAAAAATGAGGGCACCCATAGATCACATCAATGTCTGGACTCAGCCTCCTCGCAGCCTTGAAGGCCTTTGACGCAACGGCCCGAGCCGGCAGCATGACCGCTGCCGCGAGAGTGCTCGCTATTCAACAACCGACTGTTTCTTCACACATACAGCGCCTGGAGGTCGACTTCGGCGTAGAGTTGTTTCATCGGCGCGGCCGGCGACTTGAACTCACCTCATTCGGCCGCACCCTGCTGGACTACACCCGGCGCACCTTCAGCGGCGAGGAGGATGCGCACGCACTGCTTGCAGCAGCAAAGAATCACTATGTCGGCCGACTAGTCGTCCATGCGATCGGGCCGCACAACGTCGTTCCCGTGTTGAAGCTGTTCACGGAACAGTTCCCACTGGTCAAAGTGGCAGTGGGCGTGGGTGACTCACGAACTATCACCGAGAAGATTTTTGACTATCAGGGGGACGTCGGCGTGGTGCTCAATCACGCAGATCACCCGGATCTTTTCGGAACGCCCTTTCGAACCCAGAGGCTGGTGGTGTTTGTCAGCATCCAACACCCATTCGCGCAACGGGCGACTCTCAGACTTTGTGATCTGCAGGGCCAGAGGTTCGTCATCCGAGAGGAAGGGTCGACCACCAGGCGCGTATTCGAAAATGAACTCAAGGAACGAGGCATTGAGGTTCAGGTTGCGCTTGAGATGGGTAGCCGCGAGGCTGTTCGAGAGGCCGTGGCACAGGGACTTGGCTTAGGGGTTGTGGCTGAGACGGCCTACGTACCGGATCCCCGGTTGACCAGGTTGAATATCTCGGACACCAGCATGGCAACACGGGTGCACTTCATCTGTCGACAGGAGCGGCGCCATGCTCCATTGATATCAACTTTCCTGGGTATGGCGGACGCAGTAAGTCAGCGCTTGATTGACACAAGTGAGCAACCCGTATGAGGCGCATTTGGGCCCGTCTGTATGCCGAATTGCTCTAACAGGCTGCTGAAATACTCCCCGCCGTCACTTCCCAGTTGACGTCTTGCCAGGACAATCAAGGCACCCTACCGACCAGACAGACGAGCCATCCATGCGCGGAGCCGACACCTTCACCGAGAGCCTGTTCACGATGCGCCATCTCGATGACTTCGTGCCCGCCGACCATCCCCTGCGGGTGATCCACATCATGGTCAACAAGGCCCTGGCAAACATGGATGGGCTGTTTGCCCAGATGTATGCGGCCGACATCAAGGGCGGGCGCCCCAGCATTGCCCCCGAGAAGCTGCTGCGCGCCATGCTCATCCAGGTGCTCTACAGCGTGCGCTCAGAGCGCCAGCTCATGGAGCAGACCCAGTACAACCTTCTGTTTCGTTGGTTCATCGGCCTGGCAATGGACGATGCCGTGTGGGTGCCCACCGTCTTCAGCAAGAACCGCGAACGTCTGATCGAGCACGATGCGGTCATCGAGTTCTTCAATCAGATCGTGCAACAAGCCCAGGAGCAGGAACTGCTCTCGGGCGAGCACTTCAGCGTGGATGGCACCCTGATCCAGGCCTGGGCGGGCCACAAGAGTTTTGTGCGCAAAGACCGCCAGGGCGACGACGATACCGACGCGGGGAACTTCAAAGACCAAAAGCGCAGCAACGACACCCACGAGTCCACAACGGACGCGGATGCAAGGCTGTACCGCAAGGGCAAGACAGCCAGCGAGTTGCACTTCATGGGGCACACACTCACCGACAACCGCCATGGGTTGGTGGTCAGTGCTGTGGTCACCCAGGCTGACGGGCATGCAGAACGTGAAGCGGCCAAGGCCATGATCAACGATGCCCGCCAGGCGCTGCCAGGCGATGAACCCATCACCATCACCCTGGGGGCAGACAAAGGCTACGACGCCAAGGAATTCATCGAAGCCCTGCAGGAGATGAACGTGCTGCCCCATGTGGCGCAGAACAAATCAGGGCGTCAATCGGCGGTGCCTGACAGGATCGCGGGCAGCGAAGGCTACGCCATCTCCCAGCAAAAGAGAAAGCTGATCGAACAAGGCTTTGGCTGGGCCAAGACGGTGGGGCACATGCGTCAGGTGCTGGTGCGCGGGATCAAGAAGGTGGACCAGATGTTTGTGCTGACGATGGCGTGCTACAATCTCACGCGACTGCGCAGCCTGGGGCAAATCCGTCTGCTGGGGCAGATGTGAAGGCAAAAGGGGCAAAAAACCGTGCTGTACGGCTGAAAACACGCAGGTTTTCGGGCTGACTTCCAGCATACGGAAAGCTGCTGCGAAAAATGCGCTTGCCGCCGCTGAGCAGGTTCGGACGCACGGGAGTATTTCAGCAGCCTGTTAAGCCCAACTTAATATTCGACACATAGTCTAAAGCCTCTGTAAAGCACGTTGTGCTCCATAGATTCCAATTGATCGCCCGAAATAAGTAGCCCTCACATGACACGTCAAGCAGCCTTCACCCTCAACACCCTGATAGTCTTTGGTGCTACGCTGGCACTCGCCGCGTGCGGTGGTGGAGGCGGTGACCAGGTGAACACTCCTCCAGTGCAACCATCGCCAATGTCCACCGTTTACTCCGGTCCGATTAGCGGCTTTGGATCTGTGATCGTGAACGGCATGCGGTTTGAAACGGTGGGGGCCAGCCTGTCGGACGACGATGGCAGCCCGGTTCGGTTGCAAGACTTGGCGCTTGGCATGAGTGTGAACATCGATGGCATGGTCGATGACAACACCGGGCGTGGCAGGGCCAAATCACTTTCGCTGGTACATGGCAACACCGGCGCTATCACCTCAATCGACCGCTCCAGCCAAACCATCACGGTGATGGGGTTGACCGTCAAAACCAATACTGCCACCGCCTATAAAAACGTAGCGTCATTCAGTGCACTGGCGGTTGGAGATGCAGTTGAGGTCTACGGCACACTTCAATCAGACAACACCGTGCTGGCGACCCTGATCGAAAAGGAGACAGGCACCTACACCAACAGGGCGGTAGGCCGCGTGAGCAATCTGGACACTAACGCGAAGACGTTCAAGATAGGCTCCTTGGTTGTCAATTACGGCACAGCCACGGTGATTGGCGCGCTCGCTGAAGGCCGACAAATCAAGGTCACGGCAACGCAAGGTTCTGTCAACAACGTGTTGATTGCCAACTCGATCAAAGTCACCGATGGCGCTGCCTACGGCTCGAGCGTCGCATCGGGCACCTTCCTGAAGATCAAAGGTGTGGCTGAGGCTGTCCCCATCAACGGGCTATTGACTGTCTCAGGCACACGAGTGAACGTTGCCCAGGCAACCTATGAGGGTGGTACTACCATCGCGGCTGGTGCCTTACTGGAAATCAAGGGCACTTGGGATGGCACCGTGTTGCAGGCCAGCAAAGTTGAATTGGAACGCAACGACCGGGACAACGATGGCTATATTGATCGCAATGAGCTTTATGGATCGGTAAGCAGTATCACAACCAGCAACGGCAAAACACTGGTTGTGATCAACGGAGTGACGGTCGATGTGACCCAAGCGTATTTCAAGAACGGTAGCTTGGCGCAACTTGCCGTAGGGGTGCCAGTGGAAGTGAAGGGCTCTGTCCAGGGCAGTGTATTCATTGCATCCAAAGTCGAATTCAAGTCTGGCTCCAATTCATCCCCTGGCGATTTCGAATACGAGCAATTTGGCCAGGTGACGGACTTTGTGTCAGTGACCAACTTCAAAGTCAATGGCGTGCGGGTTGATGCATTGAATGCACGCTTTGAACACGGCACTGCCGCCAATTTGGCTAACGGCGTGTACGTTGAAATTAAAGGTGCGCAAAATGCCCAAGGGGTATTTATTGCTCGCGAGGTTGAATTCAAAACCGGGCGCTGATCCGGTGTAGCGCTGGCAGCCAACTCGCCCCTGCCAATGACCTGTCGATTCGGACGGCTCTCTCAGAGGGCCGGCTTCAAACTGTCTTATCAGAGTGAATAGGGCTGTACTTCCCCCGATCAGTTTGGTCGTTCAAACGATCACTGACGCGTCAGCCAAGGGTGCGCGCTTGGATCGACTTCGCACAGGTACTTGCGGATGGTGTTGCGCGAGAAGCCAGTGCTACGGGCGATCTCCCTGATGGACTGCTGCTCTCGCAGGGCCCAGCTCCTGATGACACTCAGTGTTGCCACGTCTATCACTCCTGGTCTCCTGCTGCTCAAAAAAGCAGCAGGTTAGGGTTGGTACGTGGGTCAGGTTTGGATGGAAATCAACAGAGTTTACCGGCTGCTCTTGGCCGGAAGTGTGAGGCCGAAATGAACCCCGATCGCGGCCGTTCGATTTGATCGGCAGTCGGCCAGAGATTGCTTTGAGCGACGCGCTGGAACAGGAGTTTTCGGCCACAACCCGTCATTCACTGTCGCTTCAGAAAAAGGGCATAACTCCCGACGTCGGTCAAGCTTGACGGATGAAGGAACACGGTCGCACGTAGACTCAAGAACGGACAGCTAGCCCCTTGCAGGTTTGCCAAGAACATCCTTGACACATCCATGGTGCTGGCCAAGCCTTAACTGGCTGATGAAGAAGGTGGGGCTGCGTCCTGAAATGGCTGACCGCCTTCCGCATGAGTTCTCCGGGGGGGCAACGTCAGCGCATTGGGATTGCGCGGGCCATTGCATTGAATCCAGAATTCATCATCTGCGACGAACCGGTCTCTGCGCTTGATGTTTCTGTGCGAGCGCAAGTGATGAACCTGCTGGCGGATCTGCGCAAGGAGTTTTCGCTATCCTATTTGTTCATATCTCACGATCTTTCGATCATTCGCCACATCGCTGACCGAGTGGCTGTGATGTACCTTGGCCGCTTGGTTGAGGTTGGCTCACCAAGGAAGATATTTTCTGCTCCGTCACATCCCTACACTAGAGCATTGCTGGACTCGTTTCCCGCGCCGGACCCCTCCAAAGCTGCGACCAAAAACCGACAGATTCTGCGTGGCGAGGTTCCCAGTCCCATCAATCCTCCATCCGGGTGTAGATTTCATCCACGCTGCCCGATTGCAACTGAACTGTGCGCGAGGGAGCAGCCAGAGCTGCGACCGATGACACACGGTGACTTGGTCGCATGCCATTTCCCGTTGCACGGTGAGTACCTCGCTAGGAAACCAGATATTGCGATCGGTTGATCGCTTCAGCCAAGCGCGTCGTCGAATCTGGCACCCTTACTTCTCAGCAGGGGTTCTACGCGATCGGTCACGCTAACGAAAAACGTTGAGCTCCCCCACATCGGTGGCATGCACGTCCTGCAGGTCATCCAGAGCAGGGCAACGCCGGCATAGGATCCGCTCGATGGAATGCCTCACAGAGATCCAGCGGCTCGCTCCCACTCAGCGCGAGTAGCAAATTTTCAGCAGCGCGCAACTCGATAGCGAGACGGACCTTCTTCACAGCCGATCCGATGTGGGGAGTGAAGACGGTGGAGGGGTGTTGCAAGAGTTCCGGATGAATCTGGCGAGGGCGATCTGCAAGCAGCCAGTCCTCCATCTCATAGACATCGGCGGCGTATGCACCCAGGCGCCCGTCCTGGAGTGCCCGTGCCACGGCCGCCTCGTCCACCACGGAGCCTCGCCCAATATTAACCAGCACCTGCCCCCATCGAACACCTTCCAGCATGGAGTCATTAATGAGGTGACGCGTCATTCCCAGCAGTGGAACGGCCAGCATGACGTAGTCGGATTGAGACAGGGCTTCGCCCAAGCTCACCATGGCCAGCCGCTCATCATCGCCATGCGGGTCGACACCGAGCAACTTGGCGCACCCGAAGCCACAGAGACGGTCCACAATGGCCCGCCCAACGGCGCCAAGTCCGACGACCGCCACTATCGAGCCGTGCAACCCCATTCCGTACAGCTGGGGACGCCATCCTGCGTAGCTCTTGCGAACACTGACGTCACCTGCCAGCACATGGCGCGCGGCGGCGATGGCCAGCCCAATGGCGAGTTCTGCCGTGGGTTCTGTGAGCAGGTCAGGAACGAAGCTCACGCTGACACCGGCTTGCGCACATGCCTTGAGGTCAAAGTTGTCATACCCCTTCAGGGCGCAAGCGATGGTCTTGAGCCTGGGAGCGTGCAACAGGGTTCGCTGATCTACCCGGTCAGGCATGAAAGCCATCATTGCGTCGGCATCCTTCAGATGACGGTGGAGCTCGGCCTCGCTCCACGGCTCAGGACCGGGATTCATCACCACTTCACCAACCTGCATAAGACGCGCCAGTACCTCTTCATGAATGGGCTGCGTCACCACAATTCTCGGCATCATTGCCATCCTCTCTCTTTACTTAAGACGTTTGCGAAGTGCCGAACCAATGCCATCCACCACGAGGACGCAAGCAAGAATGGACTGTTGGCGCCGATTCAAAATTGAGCCACCGGGGGTGCGGACGAAAACTTGGACTACTAGAAGGTAGTTCATGTATTCCTACGAAGACCGAATCCGAGCCGTTGAGCTCTACATCAAGCTCGGCAAACGCACCAGCCCGACCATCCGTCAGCTGGGTTACCCAACCAAGAATGCATTGAAGGGGTGGTACCGCGAGTATCAGCAGCGGCTCGACCTGCCGCTGGGATATGCCCGTCGGGAGCCGAAGTTCTCGCAGGGCCAGAAGGCAGCGGCCATCGAGCACTACCTCACACATGATCGATGCATCGCTGCCACCATGAGGGCGCTGGGCTATCCAGGGCGTGGAACGCTAACCAAGTGGGTCCGCGAGGCATTCCCTGAAGCCAGGATGGCCCTTGTCGGCAGTGTGGGCCAGCGAAGATATCCCGAGAGCTTGAAGCACGCGGGAGTGATGGAGCTTTGCACCCGGCAGGAAAGTGCACAGGCTGTTGCCGACAGGCTCGGCGTGTGCCGGCCAACGTTGTACAACTGGAAGAACCAGCTTCTGGGGCGTGAGACACCCGCATCAATGAAACACACCAATCAATCTCCGCAGGCGCGAGAGCGTGAAGAGCTCGAGCGCCAGGTTGAGATACTGCGCCTCGAAGTCAGGCAACTGCGCCTTGAGCAGGACCTCTTGAACAAGGCCAATGAACTGTTAAAAAAAGGCCTGGGCGTCGATCTACAGCTCCTGTCCAACCGGGAGAAGACACTGCTGATTGACGCCCTCAAGGAGCACTATGACTTGCCTGAGCTCCTTGGACAGTTGGGTCTTGCACGTAGCTCGTACTTCTACCATCGGGCCCGCACAGCGGTCGGCGACAAGTACCTTGGGGTGCGCCAATCCCTCACCGAGATCTTCGAGTCCAACCACCGCTGCTACGGCTACCGCAGGCTGCAAGCCTCACTGGCCAGAGAGCAAGGCCCGATCTCCGAGAAGGTGATACAGCGGCTGATGAAGCAAGAGAGCCTGGTCGTTGCAAAACCCAAGAGGCGTCGGTATGCGTCTTACCTGGGCGAGATCAGCCCGGCACCAGAGAACATCATCAACCGTGACTTCCAGGCAGCAGCCCCCAACAAGAAATGGCTGACCGACATCACGGAGTTCCAGATCCCTGCAGGCAAGGTCTACCTGTCGCCGATCATCGATTGCTTCGACGGGATGGTGGTGAGCTGGACCATCGGCACGAGTCCGGATGCAGAGCTGGTCAACACCATGCTGGATGCAGCCATCGAGACCGTCACAGAGACAAGCGATCGACCAGTGGTCCACTCAGACCGCGGAGGTCACTACCGCTGGCCTGGCTGGCTATCCAGAATGAGCGAGGCCAAGCTCACCCGCTCGATGTCCCGCAAGGCCTGCTCGCCTGACAACGCAGCGTGCGAGGGCTTCTTCGGTCGGTTGAAGAATGAACTGTTCTATCCTCGGGACTGGAAGAGCGTCACAGTTGAGCAGTTCATTGAAGTGCTCGACGACTACATCCGTTGGTACAACGAGAAGCGGATCAAGATCTCCCTGGGGGCCCTCAGCCCGATCGAATACCGGGTGAGCCTTGGACTTGCGGCATAAAACCAGTCCAAGTTTTTATCCGCACCCCCACCGTGCCGATTGAATTTTGAGCCAGGGCTAATGGCCAACCTGTGAAGTTCGGCTGTGGATAAGTGTAGTGCCTTGGGTCGGTTTTGGTCTCCTTGGTGATCGAGCTCGGTGGTCGTCCGTTGAGGGCAAGCCGCGCAGGGCGAAGCCCGTAGCGGCTTGCCCTTGAACCGCTCAGAACGGCTCAGCCTTCTTGGCCTGTTCGCGTGCCTTGATGCGTTTCTTGGCCACGGCTGTGCTGTGCATGAACCTGTGGGACTCGTTGCCCGTCTCGACGATGTGGCAGTGGTGCGTGAGTCGATCCAGCAGTGCCGTGGTCATCTTGGCGTCGCCGAACACGCTGGACCATTCCTTGAAGTCCAGGTTGGTGGTGATCATCACGCTGGTCTGCTCGTAGAGCTTGCTCAGCAGGTGGAACAGCAAGGCGCCGCCTGCCTGGCTGAAGGGCAGGTAGCCCAGCTCATCAAGGATGACCAGGTCCATGCGCTGCAAGCTCGCTGCGATGCGGCCTGCCTTGCCTTGGGCCTTCTCCTGCTCCAGTGCGTTGACCAGATCCACCGTGGAGTAAAACCGCACGCGTGAGCCATGGCGCGTGATGCCCGCCACGCCGATGGCCGTGGCCAGATGCGTCTTGCCCGTGCCGGGGCCACCCACTAGCACCACGTTGTGCGCCTGCTCGGTGAACGCCATGCTGGCCAACTGCTCGATGAGCTTTTTGTCCACGGGCGAGCATTCGAAGTCGAAGCCCGCCAGGTCGCGGTGCACGGGGAACTTCGCCGTGTGCATCTGGTAGCTCACTGAGCGCATGGCCCTGTCCGTGACTTCCGCTTGCAGCAGGTGCTCCAGCAGCCAGCGCGAGCTCTCCAGCGTGGCGTGGCCGCCTTGCTTGACCAGGTCCTCCCAGGCCCCGGCCATGCCGTACAGGCGCAGCTCTTTGAACTCCTTGTCCAGCTCACGCATGATCGGCCTCCTGCATGTCGCTGCCAGCGCGCAGGCTGTCATAGCGCGCCGTGTCGGCCAGGGGTGTCTGGCTCACTTGCAGGTTGGTCGCAACCGTCTCGGGCAGGGGCTGCGCTTGCAGGCGGCCGAGCACGTTGATGACGTGCTCGGTGCTCACCCGCCCCGATGGCGGCGCACTCTCCAGGGCCAACTCCACCGCCACCAGCACGGCGTCCAGCCCTTGCTTGGGCACCTCGGCCAGTACCTGCGCCATCACCCTGTCGCCGCCCTCCTGGTGCAGCAAGCCTTTGCGCATGCGCTGCAATGGCTCGGGCAGGTCTGCAAAGGGCGCGCCGTTGCGCAGCGCGCCCGGCTTGCGCTCGATCAGCGGCACGTAATGCTGCCAGTCGTAGCGGGTCTGGTTGCGATCGCTCAGGCGCTCGTGCGTGGCCACCATAGCATCGCCGGCCACCACCACGATCTGCGCCGGGTACAGGTGTGTGCTGACCATTTGCCCCGCCCATTCGCAGGGCACCGAGTAGCGGTTGCGCGCCACCGTCACCAGGCAGGTGCTGCTCACCTTGGCCGGGTTCTCAACATAGCCATCAAAGGCCACCGGCATCGGCATCAGGTGTCCATGGTGATCACCCTCTTCATTCCCTTGCTGCACAAAACAGCAGGGTAGGTAAAACACCTGGCTCAGTTTTAGGTCGGCATCACACCAAAAAGTGGCTCAGTTTTCGGTCGGCGTCAACACCCTATGACCGCAGTACCTCGTAAATCCGCCATTCAGGTCGCCTCGGGTCGTTGAATCCAACGGCCCCTTCCTGGCAGTCAGCGTAAGTACGTCGGGCTGCGCTCACCGGCAGCAATCGCTGCTTATGGAGAGCTCTCCATAAAGGCTGTTATGCACAGCACGCAGTTATGGACAGTTGGCCAGTCTGAACGCGCCAGAGGCTGTGATCGCCCTGGTAGATCGCAAGGAGGCGGTGCCGTTGAACTGGACATAAGTTCGCAGTCGGCGCATGAATGGTGATCTCACAACTGGAGATCACCATGGACTTGATTCTTTCGATGCACCCGATGGCCAGGGCATGGCTGCTCGATGGCCCGCTGTCTTCATACGTCGGGGCGTTCCAGGCATTGCTGGAGCGCGGCCGGTACGCCGAAGGCAGCTCGGAGACTGCCCTTCGTGCCTGGTCGCACTTTGCCCACTGGATGGCGAAGTGCCAGGTATCTGCCGAACAGATCGACGAAGCCCTCGTCGAGCAGTTTCTGGATTCGCATCTGCCGCGCTGCGACTGCCATCCCGCGGCTCTGCGTACACGCAGCGGCTTGAGCGCCAGTCTCGGACACCTGCTCGCCTTGTTGCGGGAACAGCATGTCATCGTGGAACTGCCAGGCCCCAGCGGTCCCATTGCAGAAGAACTGAACCGTTACAACGTCCACATGCGCGACGCCCGCGGCCTGGCGATAGGCACGCGCGAGGATCGGCTGGTACTCGTAGGTCGTCTGCTGCAATGCAAGTTCGCGGGCAAGGCCATCGCCATCGGCGAGTTGCAGCCGGAAGACGTTCGCGGCTTCATCGCAACCGAGCTCACGCGGGTCAGCAGCGGGTCGCATTCCAGCGCGGTCACTGCTGCGCTGCGGGCCTACTTCCGATACCGCGGGACCTGCGGTGACGCAGTGAACAGCCTGCTCGGCGCTATCTCGTCGCCGGTGCGATGGAGCCAAGCATCGTTGCCGCGCGCGCTGACGACCGAGGAGGTCCAGCGCCTCGAAGCGCATTGCGCCGAGGCCAAGCGGGCTCCGCTGCGCCTGCTGGCCATGGTGCGCCTGGCCTTGGATCTCGGACTGCGCGTGGGCGAGATCGCCAAGCTGGAGATCGGCGACTTCGATTGGCGTGCCGGAACGGTGACCTTGAAGCGAACAAAGTCCCAGCGCCAGGATGTCCTACCGCTGCCGGTGCTCACCGGGCAGGCTCTGGCGGAGTACATGAGACACGAGCGGCCCGCAACCACGCTGCCATCGCTGTTCGTCCGTCGGTTGGCGCCACACGACAAGCCCATCGGCGTCGATGCAGTGAGCCAGGCAATCGGGCGTGCCCTGCGAGGTGCCGGCATCTCACGCGGTTGCCATTCGTTGCGTCACACGCTGGCCTGTCGCCTGGTCAACAGCGGCAGTTCGATCAAGGAGGTCGCCGATGTGCTTCGGCATCGATCGCTGGACACCTCGTTGATCTACGCCAAGCTCGACTTGCAACTGCTTGCCGAGGTCGCTCTGCCTTGGCCTGGGAGTGCATCATGAGCGCCGCAGCATCGGCGAACATCGACCTCACCGCCAAGGTGGAGCAATACCTGGCTGAACGCCTGCGCCTCGGGTTCAAGCCGTGCTCCTCTGATCTCGCTGTGCGCAGCTTCACTCGCTTCATGGTCGGAGAGGGACGCGACATCGCGTTGACGGTAGACGTGATGGTCCAGTGGGCGCACCAGGTACAGCCTCGGTATCTCGTGGGCGGCCGGGCCAATGTCGACACGGCAGCGCGCCGACTGGCAACGCTGCGCCCCTTCATGCGCTGGCTCCAGCAGTTCGATCCGACTGTCGAAGTTCCTGACGATTCCAGCTTCGGTCCGATCCCGCGCCGCGTGGCGCCTCACATCTACAGCGAAGCCGAGATCGCGGCATTGATCGTCGCTGCCCGCCGACTCGGCCCCTCGGATGGCCTTCGTGCCACCACCTATGCAACGCTGTTCGGTCTGATCGCATCGGCCGGGCTTCGGGTCTCTGAAGCGATCAACCTGGCCGACTCGGATGCAGATCTGGACGGCGGCATCCTGACCATACAGCAGACCAAGTTTGGCAAGTCCCGCATGGTGCCGCTGCACCCCAGCGTGATCGGTCCGATGGCAGCCTACCGGGCCTTGCGCCGCCAGTACGTGCCTGCGAAGCCGCAGATGACATTCTTCGTGGGCTCGCGTGGCGTGCACCGGGGTGAACCGCTGGGAGATCGGCAGGTGCATCGAGTGTTCTGTCAGCTGCGCGAGCAATTGGGTTGGATCGATCGCGGCGGCCATGGCCGACCGCGGGTGCATGACCTGCGCCATAGCTTCGCCGTGAGACGGATGATCCTGTGGCACCAGCAGGGAGCGAACCTTGACCAACGAATGCTGGCCCTGTCCACGTACATGGGCCACATCAATATCTCCAGCACGTACTGGTACCTGAGCGGCGTGCCGGAGTTGATGGCGTTGGCCGGCGCTCGATTCGAACGCTTCGCCGACGTCGCGGAGAACGACGATGAGTAGTTCTGAACACCGCAAGCCCGCTCCGCCGAGCTTCGCGACGCTGGTCCAGTCCTTCTTCGCCGAGCACCTGACGCAGCAGCGCGCGTTGAGCCCGCAGACCGTTGCGGCCTATCGGGACGCGTTCGTGCTGTTCCTGGACTTCGCCCAGGCGCAACTGCACAAGACGCCCACGACGCTGTCGCTCGCCGACCTGACGCCCGCGCTGATCCTGGACTTCCTCGATCATCTCGAACGCGATCGGCACAACACCGTTCGCAGCCGCAATGCGCGACTGGCCGCGCTGCGCTCGTTCCTGAAGTTCGCGGCCCGGCGAGACGTGACGGCACTTCAGGTCGTCGAGCAGGCGCTCGGCGTGCCGATGAAGCGCTTCGAGCGGCCGATGTTCGAGTTCCTGACACGCGAGGAGATGCTGGCCGTGATCGGCGCGCCAGGAGCGGATTGGATGGGCCAGCGAGACAAGCTGCTGCTGGCCCTGCTGTACAACACCGGTGCCCGCGTGTCGGAGGCAATCGGCGTAAAAGTGGGCGACGTCGTGCTGGCACCCGCCGCCTGCGTGCATCTGCATGGCAAGGGACGCAAGCAGCGGTCGGTGCCGCTCTGGCGATCGACGGTCAAGGTGATCCGCGCCTGGCTGAAGTTCAACCCGGACCTGACTCCCACGTCGGCGCTGCTGCCCAACCGTGGCGGACAGGCGATGACGCGGTCCAACGTGACGCAGCGCCTGGCATTGGCCGTCAAGAAAGCCGCGCTCACGACGCCGAGCCTGGCCGGGAGAACGATCTCTCCACACTGCCTGCGTCACTCGACCGCTATGCACCTTCTGCAGTCGGGCGTGGACATCAGCGTGATCGCTCTGTGGCTCGGACACGAGAGTCCGGCGACAACGCATCAGTACATAGAGGCCGATCTCGCCATGAAGGAAAAGGCACTGGCCAGGCTTCAGGATCCCAATGTGGTCCCACAGCGGTTCCGGGCAGAAGACGATCTGTTGAAGTTCCTCAAGACCTTGTGATTACGTGAAGTTCAAAGACGCGACCGCAGCCCTCTTGCGAGGGCGGCGACGCCGCGCTGCCGGACCAACTGTGCATAACTGCGTGCTGTGCATAACGCTGCTTATGGAGAGCTCTCCATAAAGGCTGACTGCCGTCACCTTCGGTGTACGACTCAATGATCGCTGATACACACACAGCTGACGCTGAACCGATTGCGGATCGAACGCCGGGTCCTCCTGCAGGACAAGCACTGAGTAGGGGACGCACGGGACACCGCTAACTTCGAGAAGCAGTGCAACACTAGCGTTGGCTGCCGGAAATGTGTCCGAATCCCCAAATTGTCTGCTGCGCCAGGCAGCAGCGATCAGCTCCAAGGAGAGTCAGCGCCCTTGCCGTCGACTCAGACACTCGCATCATTCTTCAAATGACGGGCTCAGTCGCACCGTTTCGCCAATGATCAGCAAGCCCGGTCGAGGACCGTAGGGGGGAGCGATCTCGACCAAGCGGCGCAATGGGTGGGCCAGAACGGACTGTGTGGGTCGGGCACCGTCCTGGACGATGGCCGCGGGTGTGTCGGGCGGCAGCCCGTGGGCGATCAAGGCCTGGGCAATCTGCGCCAGACGCTGAACGCCCATGTAGAACACCCGGGTCTGCCCCGCACCCGCCAGGGCTTGCCAGTCGTGACTGGCCTGGTCGTCCGCCAGATGGCCGGGCAGAAACACGCAGCTGGCTGCAAGGTGGCGGTGAGTCAGCGGAATGCCAGCCGCGGCGGAGCAGCCGCTGGCGGCTGTCACACCGGGCACCACCTCGAATGCAATGCCGGCCGCCTGCAGCGCCAGCACTTCCTCGCCACCACGTCCGAACACATAGGGGTCACCACCTTTGAGGCGAACGACGCGCAGGCCCTGGCGCGCATGCCCCACCAGCAGGTCATGAATCTCTTCCTGCGGGACCGCGTGGTGTCCCAGCGCCTTGCCCACGTACACACGCCGGGCGGCGGCCGGGATCAGCGCCAGCACATCCTCGGCGATCAGCCGATCGTGCACCACCACTTGGGCCTGTTTCAGCCGGTTCAGCGCGCGCAGCGTCATCAGGTCGGCCGGTCCCGGCCCGGCGCCAACGATGCAGACCGAGCCCGCAGCCGGCGTCTCACTCACCATCGATGACCCCCGGTCCCTGGTGGAACACCAGATCGGCGACTACCTGTCCGCCCACCAGGTGCTGCCCGATGATGCGGTCCATGTTGTCGGGGGTCACGCCGTGGTACCAGGTGCCGTCGGGCTGCACGCACAGGATGGGGCCGCCCTTGCAGGCAGCAAAACAGCTCACGCGGCTGCGCTTGACGCGAAGCGCGCCTTCGTTCAGCCCGGCGGCCTTGAACTTCTCGCCCAGGCTGTCGAACAGCACCTGCGCCGCGCCGTCCTGCGTGCAGCGCGTGCCGGTGCAGACCAGCAGGTGCCGGCGGTAGTCGCCGATGCGGGGTTTTTCTGTGCTGCTCATGCCTCGGTCTCCTCTGTGCCGGCCTCGGCCGGTGCGTGTGCATCGGGCGCCGCCAGCACCTGTGCGATGTAGTCGGCGGGCAGGCGGTGTCGGCTGGCGAGTTCGACCAGTCCCGCGCCGGCTGCGTGCTCGGCCCGCAGCCCCTCGATCCAGCCCAGCAGGCCACTGGAGAGCGAGCGGCCGGCCTTCTCGCCTTCGCGGGTCTCGAAGCCCTGGTCCACGTCGTATTTGTTGGCGTAACCGCGCGGGGTGACCATCAGCCCCTCGCGCAGGAAGGTGCTGCTGTTGCCGATCAGCACGGTGCTGAGCATGCCAATCTCCTGTTCGGCCATCTGGTCCAGGGTGGTGTGCACGATGTGCTGGCGGCGCCGGTAAGCGCTCTTGACGATCGCCACCGGCGTGTCCGCCCGGCGGTGGCGCAGGAACAGGCGCTGCGCCTCGACGATCTGGCGCGTGCGGCGCCCGCTCTTTGGGTTGTAAAGCGCCACCACGAAGTCGGCCGCGGCGGCGGCGTCCAGGCGCCGGGCGATCACCGGCCAGGGCGTCAGCAGGTCGGACAGCGAGATGGAGCAGAAGTCGTGCGTCAGCGGCGCGCCGACCAGGGCCGCGCAGGCGTTGATGGCCGACGCGCCGGGCACGATCTCCACCGCCACATGGTCCTCCGGCGTCCAGCCGGCCTGGAACAGCACCTCGTAGGTCGGGCCGGCCATGCCATAGACGCCGGCGTCGCCCGACGAGATCAGCGCCACCTTCTTGCCGGCGCGGGCCGCGGCCAGCGCGTGCACGGCGCGGTCCAGCTCTTCGGTCATGCCCTTGCGCACGACTTCCTTGCCGTCCAGCAGGTCGGCCACCAGCTTGATGTAGGTGACGTAGCCAACCACCACGTCGGCCTCGGCGATGGCGGCGCGCGCGCGGGCGGTCATGTGGTCGGTATGGCCGGGGCCGATGCCCACCAGGCTGATGCGGCCGGTGGTGCCCGCGTTGCGCGGGGCAGTGACGGGGGTGTCTGTGGTCATGTCGTTCCTTGGGACGGGCGGGGGTTCAATGGCAAGGCCGCGGTCAGCTGTGCAGCGGTTGTTCGGTGGTGGCGCTGGTGTCGGTGTTCCAGGACGGGGCCCAGTTGTTCTCGGTGAACAGGGCCGGCACCGGACGCGCCTGGCGCCACTGTTGCTGGATGAGCAGGGGTGTTTCGTAGAAGCGATCCACCGGACCGATGCACAACAGGCCCAGCGGCACGGCGCCCGCGGGCAGCGCCAGCAGCGTGTGCAGGTCGCCGGGTTCGAACAGCGACACCCATCCGAGACCCAGGTGTTCGGCGCGCGCGGCCAGCCAGAGGTTTTGCACGGCGGCGCCCGCCGAGCACCACGCCATTTCGCTCGCCAGCGTGCGGCGACCGAACAGCGTGCCGTCGTCTGGCGCCAGCACCAGCGCCCACAGTTCGGCGCACTCGCGCACCCCTTCCACCCTCAGTGCCAGGAACTCAGCCGCACGGGGGCCCAGGGCCTGCGCGGTGCGCATGCGCTCCTGGTCCACGGCAGCGGCCAGCCGGTCGCGCAATACAGGGTCGGTGATGCGCAACACCCGCAGCGGCTGCATCAGGCCCACGGACGGCGCGGCGAGCAGCGCCGATTGCAGGCGGGCCCGCACGTCTTCGGCGACCTGCGCACCGGCAGTGAAGTGGCGCATGTCGCGCCGCACCTGCATCAGCGCCTGCACGGCTTCGCGTTCGCTGGCTGTGAAACGGCGCGCCGGATCGGGGTTGGCGACACAGGGCGGGATGGCTGTGCGCGGCATCACCCGCGCCACCGACACCGTGGCGTTGCGCCCGTCGCCGCCGCGCAGCCGGTGCTTCTCGACGCACAGGGCGGAGGCCTCGGTGGTGCCCGCGGCCAGCAGCGCCGCGGCTTCGGAGACCGAAGGGGTGCCGGTGTGGCGGCGCACGGTTTCGGACGGGTGGGGCACCACCACCTCGGCCAGCTGGGTGGCGGGGTAGAAGTGCAGCGGCCAGCCGGCCTGCGCGGCCAGCGCCAGCAGCGCGGGTTCGTCGGCCTTGAGCGTGATGCTGCCCACGCCGGTCACCTGTCCGCGCTGAAGGCCGGCCACGGCCAGGGCTTCGTCGACCGCTCGCGCCAGCGTAGCCAGGGGCGTGCCGCGGTCGCAGCCGATGCCCAGGGCCACCTTCATGCCGCGGCCTCGGTGGTGGCGTCGTTGCCGGCCGGCAGCGGCGGGCGGTACACCACCAGCCGCTCGTGCAGCGTCTGCCAGAGCGTGTCGTCCACCGGGCGGTGGGTGATCCACAGCACCGCGCGGTAGCGGGCCAGATCCACATCCTCCAGGCGCGTGTGGCGGTGGATGTTCGGCGGCAGCGGGGTGGGGCGGGTCCACCAGTGCGGGCTGCCGGCCTCCTGCACCACGGCCACCGGTTCCTCGTTGACCACCGCGGCCGAGACGCGGGTGATGTTGAGTTTGGGCGCCTCAACCTGCCAGCCCAGCTCACGGCCCAGGATGTCGACCGGGATGGTCTTGCCCACGTCCGACGCGGTGGTGAGCACCGCCGTGGCGCCCAGCAGCGCGGCCACGGTCTCGGCCATGGCGTTGGCGCCGCCCACGTGGCCCGAGAGCACGGGAATGACGAACTGGCCGGCGTCATCCACCACCAGCACGCCGGGGTCCTCGTCCTTGCTCTTCAGGTGGGGTGCGATCAGCCGCACCACCGCACCCAGTGAGACGAAGAACACGATCTGGTCGAAGGCCTGGAAGAGCGACCCGATCTGGTCCTTGAACGCGCCTTCGTACGCCTGCACCGGGTTGGACAGGCCCCTTGTGGCTTCTGCAAACTTGGCCGCGACACAGAGCGACGCCTGAGGCAGCTGCCGCGCCAGCGTGGCCGCCTGGGCAGAGCCGTGTTTCGTGATGGCGACCAGGCAGACGCGGGGAGGGGCGGTGATGTCCGGGTTCATGGGGTGGTCTCCAGTGGCGGTGGGCCGCTCTTTTTCAGGCAGCCCTTGATGCGCTCGCCGCGCACGCGATGAGGGTTCTTCACGATCAGCAGCGAGAGGTAGCTGACCTTGCTGCCGCGCAGCGTGAGCAGTTCGGGGCCGGACAGCCGGCGCTCGTCCAGCGCGCCCACACGCTCCACGAAATGCGCGCCGGCCAGCAGGTCGCGCGCCTCCAGCCAGTCCAGCAGGTCCTCGATCAGCGGCTTGATCTTCATCAGCACCAGGGTGTCGAAGTCGGGCAGCAGCCGGTCGACCGCGCCAACGCCGTAGGCCGCCGGCACGATGGCCACTGTGTCGTCCTGCTCGGCGAACGGTTCGCCCACATCCGCACAGGCCGCGGTGAACGAATTGACTCCTGCGATGATGCGCACCGGCACCCGCTCGTCCAGCCCGCGCAGGGTGCGCGCGAGGTGGCCGAAGGTGGCGTAGGTGGAGGCATCGCCCTCGACCAGGAACAGCACCTCGCGCCCGGCCTGCAGCCAGGGCAGCACGGTCTGCGCGGCCTTCAGCCAGGCGCGCGCCAGCTTCTCGCCGTCGTGGGTCATGGGAAACAGCAGCGGCGTGTGCGTTTCGGGCAACGGCAGCCCGGCGCGCATCACGATGTCCAGCGCATAGCTGGGCGTCTTGCCACTGCGCACCGGGTAGACCCAGATGGCGTCGCGGCACTCCAGCGCGGCCCAGGCCGCGCGGGTGATCAGGCCGGGGTCGCCCGGGCCCAGCGAGATGCCGTGCAGGGTGCCCATGCGCGGGGTGGTTGAAGGCGTGACGTCAGCCATGCGCCGTCTCCTCGGCCGCCACCACCGGCCCGTGTTCGCCGTGGCCCATGGGGCCCACGCCGGCGCACACCAGCCACACCGGGTTCTCGGCCGCCATGCGGTGCATGTGCAGGATGGGGCGGCTGCGCGCCGCCTGCAGCTGCAGCACGTCCCAGTCGGCGTTCAGCTGCTGCAGGGCCTGGGTGGCGGTGGCCAGGTTCTCCAGTGTCACGAAGTTCATCACCAGCCGGCCGCCGGGCCGCAGGCGCCGCAACACCTGCTCGATCAGTCCGGCCAGCTCGCCGCCCGAGCCACCGATGAACACTGCGTCGGGGTCGGGCCAGTCCTCCAGGCCCTCGGGCGCCTTGCCGTGCTGCAGCGTGTAGTTGCTGACGCCGAAAGCTGCATGGTTGCGCCGGGCGATGGCGTGGTCGGCCTCGTTCTTCTCGATGGCGAACACATGGCCCTGCGGGCACAGGCGGGCGGCCTCCAGGCCCACCGAACCGCTGCCGGCGCCGATGTCCCAGACCACGCTGTCGGCGTGCAGCTGCAGCCGCGCCAGGCTGACGGCGCGCACCTCCTGCTTGGTGATCAGGCCTTTCTCGGGCTGGCGCTGCTCGAAGGCGCTGTCGGCCAGGCCGAAGCGCACCGGTTGCGGTCGCGGCCGGGTGCGCCACAGCAGCACCACGTTCAGCTCGGCAAAGCGCATGCTGGCCGCCTCGGTGGGACTGAGCTGCGCATGCACCTGTTCGTCGGGCTGCAGCAGGTCTTCAGCCACGGCCATGTGGAAGTCGCTGCCCAGACCTTCGGCCAGCAGCAGGCGGGCGATGCGGTCGGGGCAGTTGGCCGGGCTGGTCAGCAGCAGCAGGCGCTGCTCGGCGCGCAGGGCCTGGGCCAGCGCGTACAGGCCGTGCGAGGGTGGGGCACCGCGCTGCCACTCGCCTGCGTCGGCGGCGTGCACGGAGACGATGCGTGCGTCCTGCCAGGCCAGGCCCACGCGGGCACAGGCCAGTTGCAGGGTCGAGAGGTTGGGCAGGATCTCCAGCGCGTCCAGGCACAGGTGCTGGGCAAGGTAGGGTGCGATGCCGTGGCACAGCGGGTCGCCGGTGGCCAGCACCACGCAGGACTGGTGGGCCTCGCGTGCGGCGCGCACCCAGCCGGGCACGGCCTTCAATTGTCCTGTCAGGTCGTGGGTGAGGGTGCCGGGCTTGAGTGCGTGGCGGAACAGCGCCAGCGTGCGCGCGCCGCCAATCACCACGTCGGCCGTGCGCAGGTGGGCCAGCGCGGTGGCGCCGAGGCTGGCCACGCCGTCGTCGAGCACGCCGATGACGCGGCAGCGGTTGGGATCGTGGGAGGGCAGGTCGTTCATTCGGTGTCGAAGTCGAAGTGGTGGGTGTGGCCGATGCCGGTGCGGCCGGCGGTGGCGGGGCGGGGGCGCGCCTCGACGGGGGCCGAGCGCACGTCGGCCACCAGCTTGCCGCTGAAGTCGCACACCAGCACGCGCAGCGCAAACGCGTGGCCGTAGCGCTCGGGCGCGGTGAGTGTGTCGATGGCGCGCTGTGCGAGCGCCTGGTGAAAGGCCGGGCCCAGGCCGCGTTCGACCATCAGCTCGGCGCCGAAGCGCGCGGTCTCGGCGGCGGCGATGGCGGCGCAGTCTTCGTCCGTGGCGCCGATCTGCCGGGCGATCTCGGCGACCAGGTCGGTGTCCACCACGTTGCGGTTGGCGTGGGTGATGGTCTCGCCCTGGGCGATCTTGGTCAGCTTGCCCACCATCACGCCCAGCACCACCTCGGGCAGGCCCTGGGCCACCACCTCATCCAACGCGTAGCGCAGGAAGTCGCCCATCTGCACGAAGCAGGCGGCGGGCAGGCCAGGGCGTTCCGCACGCAGCGTCTGCATGGCAAATGTCTCGGTGCGGCCGCCGGTGGTCAGCGCCACCACACCGTGGTCCAGCGTGGCCGCCACCTGGATGCCCTGCACCACGCTGGCCCGCCAGGCGGCGGTGGAATAGGGTTTGACGATGCCGGTGGTGCCCAGGATGCTGATGCCGCCCAGGATGCCCAGCCGCGCGTTGGTGGTCTTCTTCGCCATCTCCTGGCCGCCGGGCACGCTCACGGTGACCTCCAGCCCGTGCTGTGTGAGTAGCCTCGGCGCGGCCTCGCGCAGGTTGTCGGCGATGTTCTGGCGCGGCACCGGATTGATGGCCGGACCGCCCACCGCCAGCCCGAGGCCAGGCAGCGTCACCGTGCCCACGCCGTCGCCGGCCACGAACGCGATCTCACCTGCCTTGCCGGGCAGCAGGCGCAGGTCCACCGTGAGGTGCGCGCCGTCGGTGCAGTCCGGGTCGTCGCCCGCGAACTTCACCACCATGGCGTGGGCGCTGTGCGCATCGCAGCGCCTGTCGTGCACGTCAAAACGCACCCGCTGGCCGTTGGGCAGCAGGCTCTCCATGGCGTCGGGCACCTGCCCGGTTTCCAGCCCCTGCGCCGCGGCCCGGGCGGCCGCGGCCGCGCAGGCGCCGGTGGTGAAGCCGGTTCGTGTACCGCGCGGGGTGGTGCTTTCCATTCAGGCGCCCTCGGCGCGTTGCTGTGCCTCGGCCAGCGCCAGCAGCGCGTGCAGGGCGGCGACCACCAGGGTGGAGCCGCCCTTGCGGCCGCGGATGACGATCCAGGGCACGTCGGCGATCTGCGCCATCAGGTCTTTCGACTCTGCGGCCGACACGAAACCCACCGGCATGCCCACCACCAGGGCCGGGCGCACGCCGTCCTCCATGATCAGCCGCACGAGTTCGATCAGCGCGGTGGGCGCGTTGCCGATGCCGACGACGGCGCCCTGCAGCAGGCCCAGGCGGTGTGCCTTGCGCATGGCCTGCACGGCGCGGGTGGTGTTCTGCGCCTGCGCCTGCGCAATCACGTCGGCGTCGCTGATGAACTGGTGCGTGGACATGCCGAAGTGCGCCAGGCGCGGCCGCGACAGGCCCGAACAGATCATCTCCACATCGGCCACCACGGGGGTGCCTCCGCGCAGCATCGCGGCCACGCCCGCACGCACCGCGCCGGGGTGGAAGTCGGTCAGGCCGTTGAACTCGAAGTCGGCGTTGGCGTGGATCATGCGGCGCACGATCGGCCACTGCTCGGCCGAGTAGGCGTGCCGCCCGGCCTCGGCGTCGATGATGGCGAAGCTGTCGTGCTCGATGGCCTGGCCGGCGGCGGTGAGCTGCTCGGTGACGGTGTTGACCGTGCTCATGCGGCAGCACCCTCGTGCGCATGGCTGTGCACGTGCACCGGGGCGTGCGTGTGCTCGTGGGAGTGCCCATGGCCCATGTCGTGTGCGAGCTCGCGGTAGCTGCAGCCGTCGCAGGGCAGCTTGCTGTCGGGCACACCGGCCAGCAGGTCGTGCACGCGCTGCTCCACCAGTTCGAAGATTTCTTTCTCGAACCCGAAGTGCGTGCCGCAGGCAAAGCGGATCTGCGGGTACTGCGCCCGCAGGTGGTCCACCTGGCGGTGGATGCGCTGCATCAGCGTGCCGGTGTAGAGGTAGTAGGGCAGCACCACCACTTGGCGCAGGCCGATCAGCACCTGCCGCTGCACCACGCGCTCCAGCCGCGGAAAGGTGATGCCGGTGAAGGCCAGGTCCACCAGCTCGTGGTCGCTTTCTTCCTGAAGCCAGCGCGCCATCTTGGCCATGTCGCCGTTGGCGCCACGGTCGGACGAGCCCCGGCCCAGCAGCACCACGCCGGTGGTGGTGGGGTCGGGCATGTCCAGCGTGGCCATGGCCTGGCGCAGGCGGCGCTTGAGGATGGCGAGGATGGGGTCGCAGGCGCTCAGGTGCGGGCCGTAGAGGAACTCGACGCCGGGTGCGTGCTCGCGGGCGTGCTCGATGGCCTCGGGAATCTCCATCTTGGCGTGACCGGCGGCATTCAGGATCAGTGGCAGCACCAGCACGCGGCGCGACGACCGCGCCGCGGCCAGCAGGCCATCGTGCAGCGAGGGCGCGGCAAATTCGATGAAGCAGACCTCGATGCGCCAGGCCGGCTGGCGCGCGCGCCACTGGTCGACGAAGACGCGGATTTCCTGGTTGCCGGTGTCCTCGCGCGAGCCGTGGCCCACCAGCAGGATCGTGGTGTGATTCATGTCGTGGCTTTCCTGAAGCGGTGTGTGAAGCCCGGGTCGTAGAGCCGGGACCGGGTCAGCTCGGGCCAGTGGCGCGCGCCCAGCGTGGGGCTGGCGATCACCATGGCCTGGCTGACGATGCCAGCGTCGCGGCACTGTTGTTTGATGGTGGCCAGCGTGCCGCGCACGATGCGCTCTTCGCCGGGCCAGCTGGCCTTGTGCACCACGAGCACCGGCGCGTCGTCGGACCAGCCGGCGGCGCGCAGGCCGGCTTCCACCTTGTGCAGCAGCGTGATGGACAGAAAGATGCACAAGGTCGTGCGGTGCGCCGCCAGCGCGGCGAGGTCCTCGCCGTCGGGCATGGGCGTGCGGCCTTCCACCCGCGTGAAGATGGTGGTCTGCGTGACCTCGGGCAAGGTGAAACTCTCGACCGCCGCCGCCGCCGAGGCCATGGCCGAAGACACGCCCGGCACCACCGCCACCGGCACGCCCGCGGCGTCCAGCGGCTGCACCAGTTCGATGAGCGTGCCGTAGAGGGCCGGGTCGCCGGTTTGCAGGCGCACCACGGTGTCGCAGCGCGCCGCGTTTGCGATCAGCCAGGCCGACATCTGCTCCAGCGTCATGTCCTTGCTGTCCGCGATCAGGCAACCCGGCGGTGCCCAGCGGGTGGCCGCCTCGTTCACCAGCGAACCGGCGAACAGGATGGCCCCGGCGCGCGCGATCAGGTCGCGCCCCTTGACCGTGACCAGGTCCGGGTCGCCCGGACCCGCCCCCACAAACCAGACCGTTCCGAGGCCCATGGTGTGCCCCCGGTCAGGCGGCCTGGTGCAGACGGCGATCCACCACCGCGCTGCCCTGCAGGCCACGCAGCGTCTTGGCCAGTGCGAGCACGGCCAGATCGATCAGCGGCTCGGCCAGCACCACGCTCATGTAGGCGGCGCCGAAGCTGCCGATGCTCACCAGGTTCTCGGCGCCCAGGCCACGCCCGTAGAGCGCCCAGAAACCCACCCACAGCACGATGCCGCCCTGGTAGGCCAGCGACAGCTTCAGGGCCTGGCCGTAGCGCAGATCCACATAGGCCATCTGGTCGGGAATCACGCGGCGAGCCAGCGCCGCGGTGGCGAACAGCGGCACCAGCAGCGTGGTCACGTTCATACCGTACTGCGGCAGGTCGAAGGGTGCAAAGAACAGGCCCTGGATCAGCAACCCACCCGCCAGCCCGATGGCCGCGGGTGCCGCGCCGAACAGCAGCATCAGCGTGGTGCCCAGGATCAGGTGCACCTCGGACACGCCCACCGGGTGGTGCGGCAGCACCTCGAAAAAGCAGAACACCAGCGCCGTGGCCAGCGCGGCCCGTAACAGCAGGGCCGCTGCGCCGTCCTTTCTGATCGCGTCCGCGGACAGCTTGGCCGTGTAGCCGATGCAGGCGGCCGCCGTGGTGTAGCTCAGGGCGAGCTTGGCCCCGTCCACCAGACCTGGTTCGATGTGCATGAAGTGACTCCTTGGGTTGGATGCGTTGGACACAACGCGGTTAAAAAGTCGGCAAAGACCCAAGGGAGAGGTGAGGACAGGTTCCGTCGGCGAACGGACAGCCCCCGGCGAGCGCACGCGCAGGCGCTGGCACAGACTCGCAAAGCAATGCGAAGGGACGACATGAGAACACCGGCGAAGACCCCTCACCGCCTTCCCCGACGGTGTTTGGGTAATGCGGCTGCGCTTGGGGCGCAGCCTCCTTGTTGGCCGGTATCCGGGCTGACAGAACGTTTCTCAAAGCCTTCCCGGTGTGACCCAGTGGCGAAACTTTGAGAAATGGGGGCCTTGGCAATGCCTTGGACCACCCGTCTGCTTACCGTTGCGGGGGCAGCGCAGGTTAGGTTCGTCCGTGTGGGACTCGCCCTCCTGCTTCCCGTTGAACTGCGATGCCTGAACAGCATCGCGAGCACCAACAGCTTTTATTCTATACCCCCAAAAATTGCTCGGAGCGTTTGAGCGGCAACGTTGCAATCCTAGAGCTCGTGCATCGGAGCATGGAGCACAGGCGAGAGGCTCGTATAGGCTGGGAGCAGACCGCCATGTCGACTCTGCCATGCTACGCAGTCGATAGAAAGCCGACTTACAAAGTGCGCTCCATTTCTTCATCCAGCCAAACGCAAGGTCTTCACCAACAGCGCATACAGCCCATCCACCGCCTTGTTGCCGCGTGACTCGCGGCTGCGGTAGACGGCCACCTCCATTGGGATCAGCGGCCCCAGGCCCTGGTCCGCGCCCAGCACCATCAGGTGCGGCGGTGCGCTGCACTGCGTTAGCACGGCCACGGCCAGGCCGCTGTCAACCGCCGCGATCTGGCCGGCCAAGCTGGAGCTGTTGTAGACCACCTTGTAGCGCCGCCCCTGCTGCGCCAGCGACTGGATGGCGCCGCGCCGCGCGAGGCTGGCCTCTTCGTACACCGCGATCGGCAGCGGGTCGCGCCGCCACAGCTCGAACTGCGGCGAACCCACCCACACCATCGGCTCGTGGAACAGAAGGGTCCCACGGCGCGCGTGATCGCGCGAGACCAGGGCCAAGTCCAGTTCGCCACGTGCCACACGCGGAATCAGCGCGGGCGACTGCTCGCAGTGCAGTTCGATCTCGACGCCGCTGTGCTTGGGCGCAAAGCGCTTGAGCACCGGTGTGAGGTACTTCGCCGCGTAGTCGTCTGGCACACCCAGGCGCACCCGCCCAGTCAGTTCCTCGCCGTGCAGCGCGGCCTGGGCCTCAGCCTGCAGATCCAACATGCGCCGCGCGTAGCCCAGTAGGGTCTGGCCGTCGGGCGTGAGCGCCAGCTTGCGCGGCCCGCGCTCCAGCAGGCGTCGGCCCACCGCGTCTTCCAGCTTCTTGAGCTGCATGCTAACGGCTGACTGTGAGCGGTGCACATCGCCCGCGGCGCTGGAGAGCGAGCCCGTGTCCACCACGGCCACAAAACACTTGAGCCAGTCGAGTTGAAAGTCCTGCGGGGTCATGTCAATGCTCCATCTATGCGTTTATCGAATGGAAACGATGTGAATTTTGCGCTTTTCGGAGAGCCAAAAACACCGCACAGTCACGTACATGACCACGCACGACAACTTTCTCGGGCAAAGCGCCCTCACCCGCCAGTTGGTGTGGACGGGTTTCCGGCAGATGGTGCCCATCGGCGCCTTCGTGGCAGTGTTCGGCGCCGCCTTTGGTCTAGCGGCCCTGCAACACGGGCTGAGCGCCGCCTCGGCGGTGGGTATGAGCACCCTGGTGTTTGCCGGCGCGGCGCAGTTTGCGGTGCTGGATCTGTGGGGGCAACAGGTGCCGATGCTGGCGTTGGTGCTGACGGTGTTCGCCATCAACGCGCGCCACCTTCTGATGGGCGCCACGCTTTACCCCTGGCTGCGCCAGCTGCCAACCACACGGCGCTACGGCGTAATGGTGCTGGCGTCCGATGCCAACTGGGCGCTGAGCATGCAGGCGTTTGGCCGCGGCCAGCCCGGCTTGGGTCTGTTGCTGGGCGGTGGCCTGGCGCTTTGGGTGTTCTGGGTGCTGGGTACCTGGCTGGGCACGCAGGTGGGCGACCTGATCGTCGACGCGCGGCGCTGGGGCCTGGACATGGTGATGGGCTGTTTTCTTCTGGCCATGGCAGTGGGCGGTCAGAAGAACCCGCGCCTGCTCGCCATCTGGGCGGTGGCGGCCTGCGCGTCGCTGGCCGCGCACCGCTGGCTGCCCGAGAACAGCCACGTGGTGACCGGCGCGTTGGCCGGCGGTCTGCTGGGCCTGTTGTGGATGGAGCGTGGCGATGAGCGTTGAAACCCTGGGCGGGGGCACGCTGCTGATCGTGGCCGTGATGACGCTGGTGACCTTGGCCACGCGCTGGGGCGGCGTCTACGTCATGGCCTTCGTACCTATCGGCCCGCGTGTGCGGCGCTTCATCGCCGCCATGTCGGGCTCGGTGCTGGTAGCCCTGCTCGCGCCACTCGCGGTGAATGGCGACGGCGGCGCCCGTATGGCGCTGGCTACCACGGCGCTGGTGATGCTGGTGTTCAAGAAGCCATTGCCCGCGATCGCAGCTGGTATCGTGGCGGCGGCGGTGTTCAGGCAGTGGTGATTCGGACAATCAACTCAATTCCAGAAGACGAAGCGCGGGAAACCTCCGTTAGGCAGATTTCAGTCTGGGGAGAACGCAGATCGGATTGAGCCAATGCCTGTTTCCACGCAGGTAGCAGTCTTTCATTGCCTACCAAGCGAGCGGCAGCAACTGTTTAGGGTTGTGGGATACCTGCCCGGAACACCCCCCGAGCGACAAGCGCCCCCGACCTGAGGGCAGGTGTCGCACAAGCCTCGGGGGAGGAAACCGCGGAGAACGCCAACGCAGGTGTTCAGGGCGCAAACGCTATGGGGATTTGGGCAGCGGCTTGACGACCAAGACCTGCAGGCAAGCGGCGCCAGTGTGCCATTGTGTGTGGGTGGGGCCTGGCGCAACTGCGGTGTTGCACCCTTCACAGGGGGCGGCATGCGTTCTGGACCGCCATTTCCAGCGCCGGGCATGCACCAACCCCGCCGACGGACCCAATCGCATCGACATCCAAGACAAGTGGTGGTTCAGGGGACTGTTCATGATGGAGGTGGCGCCCGAATGGCCTGCCCGTTCATCCAACTTTGCACGATGACCATCGCGTGGCCGCAGTGCCTGCAGACAAAGACTGGTGGCGCTGCGCTGGACGACCCATCGTCTTGCCCGTCGTTGCCCGATGGGACTGCGGCTTGCCCGGGAGCGGCGCCCAACAACTGGCGCGCCAGCGCAAGGCATTCCCTGCGGTTGCCATTGGCCAGCAAGCCATAGTGGCGGATGCGATGGAAACCGCTGGGCAGCACATGCAGCAGGAATCTGCGCATGAACTCCTGGGGCGCCAGCGTCATGGTCTTGTGGCGCGTGCTCCCCTTGGCACGGTAGTCCTTCCATTTAAAAATTACCCCGCGCTCATCCATCGCAACAAGCCGGCTGCTCGTGATAGCCACCCGGTGCGTGTAGCGAGACAGGTAGGCCAGCACCGCCTGGGGGCCGGCAAACGGCCTCTTGGCATAGACCACCCACTCGCATTGGCGCATCGGAGCCAGCCACTGGCTGAAGCAGGCACCATCAGCCAGCGCCGCCAGTTCGCCGAAGAACCTCAGCCGCCCCGCCTGGTGCAGGCGCAACAGCTCTTCGATGAAGCGCCGTCGCATCAACCTGGACAGCACGCGCACCGGCAGAAAGAAGCCCGATCGGCAAGCCACCCAGGACTTGCCGTCAGGAGCCAGTCCACCGCCTGGCACGATGCCATGTACATGCGGGTGATGCGTCAGTGCAGAACCCCAGGTATGCAGCACCAGCGTGGCACCGATGCGTGCACCCAAATGCTTGCGGTCAGCAGCGATGGTCTGTAGCACCTCGGCGGCGACATCAAACAACAACCCATAGAGTCCTACCTTGTTCTGGTACGCCAGATCTGCAATGGGCGCGGGAAGCGTGAAGACCACGTGGTAATACTCCACGGGCAGCAGATCAGCCTGGCGGGCATCGAGCCAGCGCTTGGCTGCAGCGCTTTGGCACTTGGGGCAGTGTCGGTTGCGGCAGGAGTTGTAGGAGACCAGCTCGGTGGCGCAGCTATCGCAGCGCAACACATGTCCCCCCAGTGCCGCTGTGCGGCACTGCTCAATCGCCGACATGACCTTGAGCTGAGACAGGCTCAAGTGACCGCGCTGGCTGTCACGCCAGGCGGCACCATGCTTGTGGAAGATGTCGGCGACCTCCAGAGTGGGCCGCTGCACGCGCGCACCTTCAGGCGGCAGGCATGGGCTCCAAGGGGCCGATCACCTCGCGCAGCAGGTCAGTCGCCACGTGGGCGTAGATCGATGTGGTCTCCAGTTTCTTGTGCCCCAGCAGCACCTGGATCACGCGGATATCGACCTTGCGCTCCAGCAGATGCGTGGCAAAGCTGTGGCGCAGGGTGTGGGTAGTGACCCGCTTGTTGATACCAGCGGCATCGGCTGCCGCATGAACGGCGCGGTTGAGCTGGCGAATCGAGAGAGGCTCCAAGGGCGTCATGCCTGGGAACAGCCAGCCGCCAGGCAGCATCTTGCCCTGGGCATGGGCCAGGTGCCACCAGGTGCGCAGGCGCCGCAGCAGGACAGGGCTGAGCATGGCGTAGCGGTCCTTGGCACCCTTGCCTTGCTCCACGCGCAGCGTCATGCGCTGGCTGTCGACATCGGTGACCCTCAGGCTGACGACCTCGCTGGCGCGAAGACCTGCGCCATAGGCAACCGATAGAGCCACCTGGTGCTTGATGTTGTGGGCCGCAGCCAGAAGGCGTGAGACTTCTTCGCAGCTCAGGACCACAGGCAAGGTGCGAGGTAGCTTCACGGGCTGCATCTTGGCCATCAGCTCGATGCGTCCCAGCGTGATGTCGAAGAAGAACTTCAGGCCCGTGAGCGTGGCGTTGAGCGTCATGGGCGATGAGCCCGTGTCCACCAGATGGAGCTGGAAATTGCGCAGATCCTCCACCGTGGCCACGTCGGGCGAGCGCTTGAGGTAAGCGGCCAGCTTGCGCACGGCACGGATGTAGGCTTCTTGCGTGCGAGGCTCCAGCTTGCGCATTCGCATGTCCTCAAGCATGCGTTGGCGCAGCGGCGAGATGGAGGGGGTCGAAGGGATCATGATCGCGCTCCTGTCGAAGAACGAGGCCGATTGCCTCACTCGCCAACATAGACAGGGGCGCGATGTTTACTCTGTGTCAGGGCCTTCGCGGCGGGCTACCGCGCGAGCGGTTTAGTCCTTCGCTGCTTATGGAGAGCTCTCCATAAAGGCTGTTATGCACAGCACGCAGTTATGGACAGTTGGCCAGTCTGAACGCGCCAGAGGCTGTGATCGCCCTGGTAGATCGCAAGGAGGCGGTGCCGTTGAACTGGACATAAGTTCGCAGTCGGCGCATGAATGGTGATCTCACAACTGGAGATCACCATGGACTTGATTCTTTCGATGCACCCGATGGCCAGGGCATGGCTGCTCGATGGCCCGCTGTCTTCATACGTCGGGGCGTTCCAGGCATTGCTGGAGCGCGGCCGGTACGCCGAAGGCAGCTCGGAGACTGCCCTTCGTGCCTGGTCGCACTTTGCCCACTGGATGGCGAAGTGCCAGGTATCTGCCGAACAGATCGACGAAGCCCTCGTCGAGCAGTTTCTGGATTCGCATCTGCCGCGCTGCGACTGCCATCCCGCGGCTCTGCGTACACGCAGCGGCTTGAGCGCCAGTCTCGGACACCTGCTCGCCTTGTTGCGGGAACAGCATGTCATCGTGGAACTGCCAGGCCCCAGCGGTCCCATTGCAGAAGAACTGAACCGTTACAACGTCCACATGCGCGACGCCCGCGGCCTGGCGATAGGCACGCGCGAGGATCGGCTGGTACTCGTAGGTCGTCTGCTGCAATGCAAGTTCGCGGGCAAGGCCATCGCCATCGGCGAGTTGCAGCCGGAAGACGTTCGCGGCTTCATCGCAACCGAGCTCACGCGGGTCAGCAGCGGGTCGCATTCCAGCGCGGTCACTGCTGCGCTGCGGGCCTACTTCCGATACCGCGGGACCTGCGGTGACGCAGTGAACAGCCTGCTCGGCGCTATCTCGTCGCCGGTGCGATGGAGCCAAGCATCGTTGCCGCGCGCGCTGACGACCGAGGAGGTCCAGCGCCTCGAAGCGCATTGCGCCGAGGCCAAGCGGGCTCCGCTGCGCCTGCTGGCCATGGTGCGCCTGGCCTTGGATCTCGGACTGCGCGTGGGCGAGATCGCCAAGCTGGAGATCGGCGACTTCGATTGGCGTGCCGGAACGGTGACCTTGAAGCGAACAAAGTCCCAGCGCCAGGATGTCCTACCGCTGCCGGTGCTCACCGGGCAGGCTCTGGCGGAGTACATGAGACACGAGCGGCCCGCAACCACGCTGCCATCGCTGTTCGTCCGTCGGTTGGCGCCACACGACAAGCCCATCGGCGTCGATGCAGTGAGCCAGGCAATCGGGCGTGCCCTGCGAGGTGCCGGCATCTCACGCGGTTGCCATTCGTTGCGTCACACGCTGGCCTGTCGCCTGGTCAACAGCGGCAGTTCGATCAAGGAGGTCGCCGATGTGCTTCGGCATCGATCGCTGGACACCTCGTTGATCTACGCCAAGCTCGACTTGCAACTGCTTGCCGAGGTCGCTCTGCCTTGGCCTGGGAGTGCATCATGAGCGCCGCAGCATCGGCGAACATCGACCTCACCGCCAAGGTGGAGCAATACCTGGCTGAACGCCTGCGCCTCGGGTTCAAGCCGTGCTCCTCTGATCTCGCTGTGCGCAGCTTCACTCGCTTCATGGTCGGAGAGGGACGCGACATCGCGTTGACGGTAGACGTGATGGTCCAGTGGGCGCACCAGGTACAGCCTCGGTATCTCGTGGGCGGCCGGGCCAATGTCGACACGGCAGCGCGCCGACTGGCAACGCTGCGCCCCTTTATGCGCTGGCTCCAGCAGTTCGATCCGACTGTCGAAGTTCCTGACGATTCCAGCTTCGGTCCGATCCCGCGCCGCGTGGCGCCTCACATCTACAGCGAAGCCGAGATCGCGGCATTGATCGTCGCTGCCCGCCGACTCGGCCCCTCGGATGGCCTTCGTGCCACCACCTATGCAACGCTGTTCGGTCTGATCGCATCGGCCGGGCTTCGGGTCTCTGAAGCGATCAACCTGGCCGACTCGGATGCAGATCTGGACGGCGGCATCCTGACCATACAGCAGACCAAGTTTGGCAAGTCCCGCATGGTGCCGCTGCACCCCAGCGTGATCGGTCCGATGGCAGCCTACCGGGCCTTGCGCCGCCAGTACGTGCCTGCGAAGCCGCAGATGACATTCTTCGTGGGCTCGCGTGGCGTGCACCGGGGTGAACCGCTGGGAGATCGGCAGGTGCATCGAGTGTTCTGTCAGCTGCGCGAGCAATTGGGTTGGATCGATCGCGGCGGCCATGGCCGACCGCGGGTGCATGACCTGCGCCATAGCTTCGCCGTGAGACGGATGATCCTGTGGCACCAGCAGGGAGCGAACCTTGACCAACGAATGCTGGCCCTGTCCACGTACATGGGCCACATCAATATCTCCAGCACGTACTGGTACCTGAGCGGCGTGCCGGAGTTGATGGCGTTGGCCGGCGCTCGATTCGAACGCTTCGCCGACGTCGCGGAGAACGACGATGAGTAGTTCTGAACACCGCAAGCCCGCTCCGCCGAGCTTCGCGACGCTGGTCCAGTCCTTCTTCGCCGAGCACCTGACGCAGCAGCGCGCGTTGAGCCCGCAGACCGTTGCGGCCTATCGGGACGCGTTCGTGCTGTTCCTGGACTTCGCCCAGGCGCAACTGCACAAGACGCCCACGACGCTGTCGCTCGCCGACCTGACGCCCGCGCTGATCCTGGACTTCCTCGATCATCTCGAACGCGATCGGCACAACACCGTTCGCAGCCGCAATGCGCGACTGGCCGCGCTGCGCTCGTTCCTGAAGTTCGCGGCCCGGCGAGACGTGACGGCACTTCAGGTCGTCGAGCAGGCGCTCGGCGTGCCGATGAAGCGCTTCGAGCGGCCGATGTTCGAGTTCCTGACACGCGAGGAGATGCTGGCCGTGATCGGCGCGCCAGGAGCGGATTGGATGGGCCAGCGAGACAAGCTGCTGCTGGCCCTGCTGTACAACACCGGTGCCCGCGTGTCGGAGGCAATCGGCGTAAAAGTGGGCGACGTCGTGCTGGCACCCGCCGCCTGCGTGCATCTGCATGGCAAGGGACGCAAGCAGCGGTCGGTGCCGCTCTGGCGATCGACGGTCAAGGTGATCCGCGCCTGGCTGAAGTTCAACCCGGACCTGACTCCCACGTCGGCGCTGCTGCCCAACCGTGGCGGACAGGCGATGACGCGGTCCAACGTGACGCAGCGCCTGGCATTGGCCGTCAAGAAAGCCGCGCTCACGACGCCGAGCCTGGCCGGGAGAACGATCTCTCCACACTGCCTGCGTCACTCGACCGCTATGCACCTTCTGCAGTCGGGCGTGGACATCAGCGTGATCGCTCTGTGGCTCGGACACGAGAGTCCGGCGACAACGCATCAGTACATAGAGGCCGATCTCGCCATGAAGGAAAAGGCACTGGCCAGGCTTCAGGATCCCAATGTGGTCCCACAGCGGTTCCGGGCAGAAGACGATCTGTTGAAGTTCCTCAAGACCTTGTGATTACGTGAAGTTCAAAGACGCGACCGCAGCCCTCTTGCGAGGGCGGCGACGCCGCGCTGCCGGACCAACTGTGCATAACTGCGTGCTGTGCATAACGCTGCAGAGCCGACCTCGAGCGTGGGAGCTCCCTCACGCTTACCACCACTGACTTGTTGAATCGCGGGCCGGGCCGGAACGGCGAGGTGTGGCAGAACACCAGCAGCTGGCTGGCCAAGCTGCCTTGCTTGCGCAGCTTCTCGGCCGCACGGCTGGCGAACTCGCTCACTGCCTCCAACAGCGGTGGCAGCTCGGTCACTGCATGGCCGAATGACCGGGTGCAGGCAATCTCTCTCTTGGGCTCGGGCGCGTCATCGAGCTCGATGCACTGCATGCCCTGCAGCTCACGTACCGTGCGTTCCAGCACCACACTCCAGCGCCTGCGCACCATGGCCGGATCCAGCCGGGCCAGGTCCAGGACTGTATGCACCCCGCACTGATGCAGCTGCGCGCCGATCTTGCGGCCTACGCCCCAGACTTCTTCCACCAGCGTGGCGGCTAGAACTTCGTCCAAGTCCTGGGCGGGAAGGACGGTCAGGTTGCACACCTGGGCCAACTCGGCCGGATAGCTTCCTGGTTTGCGCTCGGCCGTCTTGGCAATGTGGTTGGCCAGTAAAACCACCTGCGAGTGAACTGATCGACTGTGTGATCGTTGCTTTCCCTGGGAAGCTTCCCTGTTTTTCTACTATTTTGTCTGTAACTTTGTCTTTAAGTGCCCTGAATCGACGTCGTTACGGACATTCGGATAGGTTGTTGCGATCACAGGCCGTCGGCGGACAGCGATTGGGAAGCTCCCCCGAGCCGCTGTTGAAGGCTGGTTGTTGTCAGACCAACTCGGCAAGTGAACCGCCGCAAGCGACGGAAGCTGTCAATGCCACCTCCCGACCTTCAGGCAATCTGCCTGGAGCACACTCCAGACCGCCGTGGCGGGCGCGAACTTTTCGGCAGGTCTGACTTTTCACCGCTTCGGCGGTGCCTCGACTCCTGTGGCCGCGAGAACGGGTGGCGACAGGCGTGCGCCCCGGATGGGAATCGCCGCCACGGCAGTGTTCAGCTCATTGAGTTCGGCCGCACCGAACGACACCGATGCAGCGGCGACGTTCTCTTCCAGATGCGCTCTGTTCGTGGTGCCCGGGATCGCCACGATCCAGGGCTTCTGGGCGGTCAGCCAGGCCAGTGAAAGCTGCGCAGGCGTTACGTTCTTTCTTGCAGCCCAGGTCTTGACCAGATTCGCCAGCGCCATGTTGGCCGGCAGCACATCAGGGGCGAAGCGCGGGACGCTGGCGCGGAAGTCCGGCTGCTCGAAGCGGCTGTTGGCGCTGATGGTGCCGGCCAGGAAGCCCATGCCCAGTGGGCTCCAGGGCACGAAGCCAATGCCCAGTTCCTCACAGAGGGGCAGCACCCCGGCTTCGGCGCCACGGTAGAGCATCGAGTATTCGTTCTGGATGACGGCTACCGGGTGTTCCCGGTGCGCGCGGCGCACCGTCTGCAGCCCAGGCTCGGACAAGCCGTAGTGCAGCACCTTGCCTTGCTGCATCAAATTCTTGATCGTGCCCACCACGTCTTCGATGGGCACCTGGGGATCCACACGGTGCTGGTACAGCAGGTCGATGCGGTCGGTGCGCAGTCGCCGCAACTGGCCCTCCACCGCCTGGCGGATGTACTCGGGGCGGCTGTTCACGCCGCCCAGCCGTCGTCCCGTTGCCTGGTCCACGGGGAAGCCGAACTTGGTGGATATGACGACGCGATCGCGCCGGCTGCCTTGCAGGGCTTCGCCCAGCAGTTCCTCCGACATGAAGGGACCGTAGACGTCGGCGGTATCAAAGAAGTTGACGCCGATATCCGCTGCGTGGCGGATGAGCGCAATGCCGCCTTGGCGGGTGGTGCTGCTGGAATACAAATCAACCACTCCCTGCGGCGCACTGCCGGGGTGCCATTGCACGCCCAGTCCGATGGGAAACACCTTCAGGGGGCCAAGACTGCGGACAGCAGAAGCGAGTCGGGCTGCAGCGGATGGCGGTGCGCTGGCCGTCTGGGCGCAGGCGGAGAGCACCCAGGGAGCGACGCCCAGCGCGGCGGCAGCACTCAGCAGGTGGCGCCGGCTCGGATTGGCGGAATCGGTGTTCATGGCAATGTCTTTCATCGTTGATGGGTCAGTCCAGTTTTTTGCTGGTCAGGAAGTTCGACACCAGATCGGCGATCTGGACGTTGTTGAGGTCGGACATCAGAAAGTGCGTGTTGCCCCGGATGCCGATGGCGGGCAGATGCACCAGTTGCGCATCGCCGCCGTGCCGGTTGACGGCCGCCACCCAGAGCTTGGCCATGGCCAGGCGCACGCGCCAGTTGTCCTGTCCGCGCTCGGTGGTGGGCTCTACGGGGAAGTTGTCGCCGTAGTAGATGACGATAGGGACGCGCGCGAGCTTCTTGAAGTCCGCCAGCGGCACCACTTCAGGCGTCAAGGTGCCCGCCGCGCTGGGCATTGCTTCGGGTACCTCTCCCTCGGGGAAGATGAACCCGCTGCCGGGTTCCAGCGCGACGATGCCCTTGACGTTGGCACTCTTGATCGCCGTCAGCCAGCCGGGTCCGCCGGCTTGCGAGTGAGAGAACAGGATGGCCGGTCCTGTCTTGTCGAACAGCGCCGCCATGGCGTCCGAGATCACACCGGCGTCGTAAGGCCCGGTGTTGGGCGTGACCGAACGAAGGAACTGATTCAGCGTCTCGGCCTTGCGGTCGAACTGGGCGTTGTCGAAGTAGTTCGGCCACTTGCCCAGCCGGAATTGATCGAAGAAGAGCTGATCGAGCGGCGTGGGCTCGATCGTCGTGCCAACAGTGCTGTTGCCCGCCCGGCCTCGGCGCGGCTGGTCGACCAGATAGACCGGATAGCCCCGGCGAAGAAAGAGGTTCTGAAAGCCTTCGCGACCATCTGGCGTGGATTCCCAACTGCGGCCCGACTGAAACGCCCCATGCAACATGACGATGGGCAGAGGCCGGGCATGAGGCGGGACTTGATAGAACGCATAGAGGTGATCGCCGTGTAAGGACTGGCCGGCAGCGGTCGGATTGTTGTTGCTGTAGGTGCCGGGCGTGGTCACGACCTTGCCACCGACAGCAAAGCTACCCTGCTCCTGAATCACCAGAGCGCCGGTGGAGCCGGTGCCACGGCCGCCACCGGGCAGGGCCGAGCAGGCGGCGAGCGAGGTCAGGGTCATGGCGGTCAGAAACGTTTTGATGGATTTCATGTTCAGCCTCCTGATGCGGCAGCCAGTGCTTGCTTCAACGCTTCTTCGGCCCGCTTGGCGGCCTGTGCATCGCCTCGCTCGGCCAGCACCTGGGCCAACTGGCGCAACTGCGCGGCGGTGAGGCCCACCCGCATGCTGGCGCGCATGTGTGAGCGCAACTGGGCTTCCACGCCCGGCATCGCAGCCAGCGCGCCCACCGTGGCCAGCTCTCTGCTCTGCCAGTCCAGGTTGTCGCGCTCGAAGATGTCGCCGAACAGGTGGGCTTGCAGGAACTGGTTGATGACCGGGGCAAAGTCGAACACCGGGCCTTTGACGGGCGCGCCAGAAATCTTGGTCTGGTTGGCCGTACCGGCTTCGAGCAAAGCGTCCCCTGTGGGTATGGCGCGCCTGGGTTCGCGACCTGGTGCGTCCTGGATGCCGCGCTGCTTGCGCGCCTCCACCACCTTCAGCAGCTCACTCAGCGCGTTCAGGCTCTTGGGGAAGCCGGCGTAGGCGTAGAGCTGCACCAGCACCTCCCTGGCTTCGCTGATGGTGAGGCCAGCGTCCAGGCCCTGGTGCAAGGCCGCGTTGAGCCGGGGCATGTCGCTCGCGGCCATGAAGGCGGCGATCAGGGGGATGGCCTGCTGCCTGGCGGACAGGGTGTCCGAGTTGGGCTGGCTGTTTGTCATGGCTTGCGGCTCCTGAGCCGTTGAGGTCTGTGCGGTGGCCGGTCCGGACATCGCGGTCATGCCCAGCGCGAGCGCGAGCGCAAATGGAATTGCAAGCGCGGGTGCGGCTCGTCGCTTAGCGGGCGTTGTATTGCTCATCACTGACCAGCTCCTTCCAGTCTGCGCTCTTGCCGTCTTTCACATAGGCGATGGCCAGGTGGCGCATGCCGTTGCCTTGTGCCGCGCCGTGCCAGTGTTTGACGCCGGCCTCGATCCAGACCACGTCGCCCGCCTTGATCTCGCGTCGGGGCTGGCCTTCTTCCTGCACCCAGCCCACGCCCTCAGTGACGATGAGCAACTGACCGACCGGATGCGTGTGCCATGCCGTGCGAGCGCCTGGCGCAAAATCGACCATGCCCACGCTGCCGTGCTTTCCACTCTCGCCCGCGGCTTTCATATCCACAGCGACATGGCCGTTGAAATTCTGTGCCGCACCCAGTCTGGTGGGCGTGCTGCCCGCAGGGGTGATCTGAATGCCCTGGGCGTGTGCGGACGATGCGCCCATCATCAGGATCGACGCGCCCGCCGCGATGAGGTTCTGTCTCATGGGATTCCTTCCATTTCACGAGACGGGCGCATGTGCCGCAAGAATCTGCGGTGGGTCAGCGCCCTCAATCTCGATGAAGGCAATCGTAGAGAAGGAGACTGCTTTGAGTAAGTATCTGAATCCGCATGCGGTTGTGAGCGTAATTCAGCAATGCACCAATCGCAGCAAGGCCTTGATCTAACCAGCAGGTCGGCGCTGCAACGAGGCGGCCTTGCCTGTTTTTCGCAAGGGCTCCCTGTGCCGCAAAGCGTCCACGATGACCGCCAGCGCACCGGACGATTGCCGGCGGCTCGGGTAGTACAGGTGATAGCCGGTGTAGGGTTGGCACCAGTCGTCGAGCACACGCACCAGTCGACCTTCGGCAATGTGTTCGTCCACCGCATCGTCCGGCAGGAAGCCCAGGCCCTGCCCAGCAAGCGCGGCGCGTACGATGGGCGAGATACTGTTGTAGATCCACTGCCCGGTCACGCGCACCTTGAGTTCGCGCTTGCCCTTGCGGAAGTCCCAGACCAACAACCCGCCGTGCGTTGGCAGGCGCAGGTTGATGCAGTTGTGCTCGGCCAGGTCATGGGGAGACTTGGGCTTTGACCTGTGCGCGAAGTAGGCCGGTGAACCGACGACCGCGATGCGCATGTCCGGACCGATGCGCACGGCGATCATGTCCTTGGCCAGTTCGTCGCCCAGACGCACACCAGCGTCATAGCGATCCGACACGATGTCCGATCGGGTGTAGTCCACGGTGACTTCCACCGTGATGTCCGGGTGATCGGGCAGGATTCTTGAGAGCTTGGGCCAGAGGATGGTGTTGGCCGCGTGCTCTGCGGTCGTGATGCGCACCGTGCCCGACGGTTTCTTGCGCTGCTCGGCCGTGGCCAGCAACTCCGCGTCGATCTCCTCAAAGCGTTGTGCCGTGCTCTCATACAAACGCGCACCTGCCTCGGTCACCGAGACGCTGCGCGTGGTGCGGGTGAGCAATCGCACATCCATGCGCGCCTCCAGCGCCCGCACCGAATGGCTCAGTGCGGACGGAGAAACGCCCATCTGCGCGGCGGCGCGAGTGAAGCTGCCCTCGCGCGCCACGCGAATGAAAGCGAGCAAGTCGGTGTAGCCGTCTCTGGGCATTTTTGAATCCAGCTCAAGTTCGTATGTCGATTGTTTGAGCTTATCAATGTAGTTTCTCGTCGCTACATTGGGAAGGTGTCAAAGAAATACCCGCTGAACACCGGAAGACAGGAGCACACCATGGCGACGCTGAAATCACCTTCTCGCAGGGATGTCCTGCTGGCTTCCCTGTTGCTGCCACTGAGCGCCAGCACTCTGGCCTCGCCAAGCGGCACGGGCAAGACGCTTGTGGCCTACTTCTCGCGCACCGGCAACACGCGCGTGCTGGCCCGCCAGATCTTGCGTGCGCGAGGCGCCACCCTGTTCGAGATCCAGCCGGCCGTGCCCTATCCTGAAGACTACGAAGAAACTGTCGCGCAGGCAAGGCGCGAGCGCGACAGCGCCTTCGAGCCGGTGCTGCAGGCCAGGGTGATGGACATGGCCGACTATGCGACCGTGTTCCTGGGGTTTCCGATCTGGGGCCAAACCGCCCCGCCCGTCATCCGGTCCTTTCTTTCCAACCATGACCTGGCGGGCAAGACACTGATTCCCTTTATCACCCATGGAGGCTATGGCCTGGGCAGCAGCCTTGAGGTACTCGCCGCGCATGCGCCTCGGGCTCGGTTGTACGACGCTGGGTTGTCGATGGAGGCTGATCAGGAGCGACGAACGCTTGACCGTGTGACCGGCTGGCTGCGGCGCATACCCCTCACCCGATAGTGTTCCGCAGCCTCAACCCAGCGCCAGGGACCCTTCACTTCTATGTCCTGGATGGACCAGGCCGCCCGCGGGGCCGTTTCAGGCGAAGCAGCGCCTTGAAGCTGTAGTGCGACAGCACCGCGAAGAGGCCGATGGTTGATATCCACGCAAGGAAGAAGCCCATTGTCGAAGTCTCGAAGTCCCACATAGGCAACGCGATCAAGCTGGCCTACCTGTGCCACGCGGCGACCAAGGAAATTCGCGCCGGGGACCTGCTGCTTTTCTATAGATCCGGTGACGAACAGTGCGTGACATCTCTCGGCGTGGTCGAACGATTCGAGGTCCTCGACGATGCAGCGAAAATTGCGAGCCTTGTGCGTCGGCGGACTGTGTACAGCATCAAGCAAATCGAAGAGATGGCCGTGGAGCCCACCAAGGTCGTTCTCTTCCGGCTCGTCGAGCATCTGCCGAACCCTGTGTCCTTTCAACGTCTCCAGGATGACGGCGTAGTCACTGGCAACATTCAATCAATAACCAAAATTTCCGATGTCGCGTTTTTTACAGTGCTTAGAGCCGCAGGGCGCTAAGGCGGTCTTGTTGTCGGTTAAGTCCCGATTCGCCGACCAGATCATGGCAGGCACCAAGCGCGTGGAGTTCCGCCGGTCCTGGGCCAAGCAGCCCGTTGGACTATTGTTGATCTATTCAAGCTCACCGATACAGCGACTCGTCGGCCTTGTCGACGTCGATGGCACGGTCATAGGTTCTCCGGCAAAAGTTTGGGCCGCGTGCGCCAGCCGAGGGCCAGGCTTAGGGCAACGCTGATTAAGGTCCACCATTGAGAGGGGTCAAACGTTATCCGCAGATGAAGCAGCAGACCTTGGCAATGGCCGCAGATCAAGACAACGGATTCGAGCATTCGCGCAAACCCACCCGACGCGAAGAGTTCTTGCGGACCATGGAGACAATAGTGCCATGGGCCGCTCTGCGCCAGGTGGTAGAGCCGCACTACCCCAAAGCAGGCAACGGCCGCCCGCCCATTGGCCTTGAGCGCATGCTGCGCATCCACTTCCTGCAGCACTGGTTCAACCTGGCCGATCTGGCGTGCGAAGAGGCCCTGTACGACAGTGCCAGCCTGCGCCGCTTTGTGGGCATTGACCTGGGCCGCGAGCGCGTGCCCGATGCCACCACGCTGCTGAAGTTTCGCAAGCTGCTCAATGAGCACAAACTGGGTGAAGCCCTGTTTGCCCAGGTAGGCCAGCAACTGCAAGAGCGCGGCTTCAAGGTCAACACCGGCACCATCGTGGATGCCACCATCATCGCCGCGCCCAGTTCTACCAAGAACGCCGACAAGGCGCGCGACCCCGACATGCACCAGACCCGCAAAGGCCAGCAATGGTATTTCGGCATGAAGCTGCACATTGGCGTGGACAGCCAAAGCGGGCTGGCGCACAGCGCCGTGGTGACGGCGGCCAACGTGCATGACAAACACCCGCTGCCCGATCTGCTGCATGGCAACGAGCAGCGCGTGTACGGCGACTCGGCCTACGCCAGCCAGAAGGCTCTGATCCGGGGCAAGGCGCCCCAAGCCAAAGACTTCACCAACCAGCGCACACGCAGGTGCGGGGTGGTCGACCAGACGCAGCGGTCCAAGAACCGCAACAAGTCCCGCATCCGCGCTCGCGTAGAGCATCTATTCGGGGTGGTCAAGCGGCTGTGGGGCTTTGGCAAGGTGCGCTATCGCGGGCTGCAAAAGAACGCCACGCGCGCGTTCACGGCCTTGGCGCTGGCCAACATCTACCTTGCCCGAGGGCGCCTGCAGGGACAGGTGCGCCCGTAAGGGTCTGAAGGGGGCTCAAAGGCTCCCGAAACAGGCCCTGTGGGGCAAAGTCCGGCATCTTTGCGGGCCATTTGGCATTCAAATGGCTGTGCAATGGAGTTGACGCTACTTGATCAGCATTGCCTTAGCGCGCAAGGAACTGTTGAGCTACTTCGAAGGAAAGTCTGAAGCCCACGGCATTTTGCTCGGCGAAGTCACCAAGCCGCCACAACCGATCGCACCGAAATCCGTCTTCAAAGGTTTTCGTGCGCCGTACGCGTCTGGTGATCCCAGGTCCATGCGGCCATCTCGCGGTCATAGTCTCCTAGCGAGGAGCGCAGCCGCACCCCTTGGCATCTGGTCCCACGGCACATGAACTCCCGCTTGATGGTTCTGTGCCACAGGCGTTCGCACGTCTACGGCGCGACCAGACCACCACGCCCCACGCCAGTCCTGCGATGGACACGATCGCCATCAGGACCAGCAACTCCATTCCGACCTTTGAGTTCACGCCCAGCCATGAGGTCAGCCCAAGCGCTGCCGCGCCCCCGAACAACGGGATCGCCAATGGAATGGTGCAGCAGGCCACGCAGGCACCCGCCAAACCCAGCGTTGCCAGTAGAGGTTTCTTCACGCGTCTTCTCCAGTTGATTCATGCGGGTTGATTCCCGTGAACCCACTGTAGGATCTCAAGTTACTTGAGATGCAAGGGCTCCCATGAAGAAACTTTCAACCGCAACAGAACCACCGGCCGAGTTGCTCACCATCGGTGCGCTGGCCAAGCGCGTCGGGTTTGCCGTATCTGCCCTCCGGTACTACGAAGAAGTGGGCTTGATACCTCCAGCCCTGCGCCGCGAGAGCGGTCACCGTGTCTATCCGGAATCGGTCCTGGACGTGCTGGTCCTCATCCGGCACTGCCGTGACCTGGGCTTCTCAATCGATGAGACCCGTGAGTTGGTCGCGCTTTCCACCAACGGCGAGCGAGACTGTGTGGAGGCCCGCGCCATCGCTCAGACGCACCTGACCGCAGTGCGAGCCAAGATGGCTGAGTTGCGTCGTCTGGATCGGAGCCTGTCGAGCTATGTGCGCGCTTGCAGCGCAGGCTGTGCGGGTGGACCTGCGCCCAACTGCAACATCCTCACCGACCTTCGCCAGAGCGTGCCTGCTGCGACCGATTCTTCGGGCTGCTGCTCATGAGCCGATTGACACTGGAGCGCTACCAGGTCTGGGCCTATCTGATCGCCATCGGGTTGGGCCTGGCGGTGGGCACAGCGTGGCCCGGTATCGGCCCGGCCATGGAAACCTTGTTGTGGCCCACCCTGGCGGCGCTGCTGTTCGCTACTTTCTTCCAGGTCCCAGTGCTGCATGTGCGGGATGCCCTGCGCGACCGGCGCTTCGCAGGAGCCGTGATGCTGGGGAACTTCGTGTTGCTTCCCTTGCTGGCGTGGGCGCTGGTCGAAGTGTTCGAATTTGATCTTGTCGTGCGCCTTGGCGTGCTGCTGGTTCTGCTGGTGCCATGCACCGACTGGTTCATCACCTTCAGCCAATTGGGCAAAGGAGATGTGCCCAGGGCGATTGCGATCACGCCGCTGAATCTGGTGCTGCAGTTGATCCTGCTGCCGCTCTATCTCTGGCTGATGGCAGACGCACAGAGCCTGGGATCATGGAACTGGGCCACGCTGGCGCCCGCCGTGTTGATCGTGCTGGTGCCACTGGCCGCAGCGGTACTGGCAGAACGCTGGATCCAAACGCATCCGAAGGCCGAGAGGTTCAGAGACACGATGGGCTGGTGGCCGGTGCCACTGCTCTCGCTGGTGGTGCTCCTGATCGCTGGAGCGCAAGTGGGCACCGTTATGGAGGCAATCGATCAGTTGCAGAAGATGGTGCCCGTGTTTGTGCTGTTCCTGATTGCCGCGGCCTTGTTGGCCAAAGGCATTGCATTGCAACTGCGCCTACCCGTCGAGCAGGGGCGAACGCTGGCATTCAGCATGGGCACCCGCAATTCATTCGTGGTGCTGCCCTTGGCCTTGTTGCTTCCTGCAGGCTGGGAGGTGGCCGCCGTGGTCATCGTCGTGCAGTCGCTGGTGGAGCTCTTTGGCATGGTGGCTTACGTCTGGGTGATCCCCAGACTTCTGTTTAAGTAGCAACGCATCGGCAACCGACCAACAGGCCACAAGTCGCGATTCAGGTCATGGAGCGCCAGCGGTGCGGCAGCAACTCACCGATCTGGCTTGCGCGCTGCATGGGCAGGCGTGCCATAACATCGCGCAGGTAGGCGTAGGGGTCATGCCCGTTCATGCGCGCTGACTGGATCAGGCCCATGACGGCCGCCGCCCTCTGGCCCGCACGCAGGCTTCCGGCAAACAGCCAGTTGTTGCGGCCAATGGCAATCGGCCGAATCTGGTTCTCGATCCAGTTGTTGTCCACGGGCAGTTGCCCATCCCCCACGAACCGGGTCAACGCCTCCCAACGCCGCAGGCTGTAGTCCAGCGCCTTGGCGCTTGCCGAACCCTTGGGCACCTTCTGGCGTTGCAGCGTCATCCACTGGTGCAAGGCGTCAAGCAGCGGCTTCGTTTGCTGTTGCCGGATGGCTTGGCGCTGTTCGGCGCCGAGCACTTTGACCTCACGCTCGATCTCGTAGACCTGCGCGAACTGCTGCAGCGCGAATTCGGCGATCTGGCTCTGGTTCGCTGCGTGCAGGTCAAAGAACTTGCGCCGTGCGTGCGCCAGGCAGCCGACCTCAGTCACGCCGCTGGCGATCAAGGCCTTGTAGCCGCTGAAGTCGTCACAAGTCAGACTGCCCCTCCAGTCACCCAGGAAGCGCCGGGCATGTTCGCCTGAGCGCGATTCGCAGAAGTCGTAGACGACCACCTTGCTGGCCTCGAAGACGCCTGTGGCATAGGCCCAAAGGTAGGCCCGGTGCGTCTTGCCGTTGCCGGGTTTAAGCATGGATACCGGCGTTTCGTCTGCATGCAGCACGCGGTGCTGCAGCAGCTCGGCCTTCATCGCTTCCACCAGCGGCTGCAACTGCACGCCACAGGAGCCCACCCATTGCGCCAACGTGGAGCGTGGGATGGCGAGACCTGCGCGACCAAAGATCGCTTCCTGGCGGTACAGCGGCAGGTGGTCGGCGTACTTGGCCACCAGCACCTGCGCCAGCAGTCCGGTGGTGGGGATTCCCTTGTCGATGACGTGAGGATCGACCGGCACTTGGGTGAGCGTCTCGCACTTCGCGCAGGCCCACTTGCCCCGGATGTGGCGCTCCACCGTGAACACGCCAGGCACATAGTCCAGCTTCTCGGCCACGTCCTCGCCGACGCGCTTCATCTGGCAGCCGCAAGCGCAGGTGGTCGAGTCGGGCTCGTGGCGGATCTCGCGCCTGGGCAGGTTGGCTGGCAGCGGTGCGCGTTTGGGTACCTTCTTCTCTTCAACCTTGGCGGGCGCCTGCGCTTCCTGCAGCGCATCGATCTCCGTGGCCACGGCGGCCAGGTCGGCCTCGATCTCGTCTTCGAGCAGGCTCTTCTGCTCGGGGTTGAAGCGTTCGGACTGTGCGGCGAACTTCATGCGCTTCAGAAGCGCGTTCTCATGCGTGAGTTTGTCCAGCAACGCGCTCTGGTGGCGCAGCTGCGTCATGAGGCGTGTGGTCAGCTCACGCAGCTCTTCTGCGCTCAGGTTCTGCAGGGATTGAGGCTCGACCACCATGGCCATTCACTGTGCCAGCACTGGCACATGCGCGCCATTGGCGCATGCCCCAATTGGCACGCACCGGTTTGCGCTTCAGAGTCAGACCACGGTGATGACACCGCCGTCGGCTAGGCGCTGCCAGGGCAGGCCCAGCACCAGCGCATCGAACTGGGCGCGGGTGAGTGAGGCGGTGCTTGCCGCATCACGCGGCCAGACGAACTTGCCGCTGTTCAGGCGCCGCGCTGCCAGCCAAACACCGATGCCGTCGTGCACCAGCACCTTCATGCGGTTGGCTCTTCTGTTGGCGAACAGGTAGGCGTGGTGCGGGCGCGCTGCGCCGAAGACCGACACCACACGCGCCAGCGCCGTTTCGGTGCCCGCTCGCATGTCCAGCGGTTCGGTGGCCAGCCATAGGGCATCGACCCGGATCATCTCAGCCATTCGCGCAGCCACGCTGCACACGACGCCGCATCTTCCAGTGGCCAGTTCACGGTGACCACCCCGGCACTGCGTCGAACCTCAACGTGGATCGAGCGCGCCACGGGCGGCGATCTGGTGTCAGCAGCAGGGCTAGGTTCAACTGGTAGTGGAAGATTCAATGCAACGAACTCATTCCGGGGCACTGGCAATAGGGAGTCCGCTTGCTCGCGCATCCAGCGATGAACGATGTTGGCGTTGACCCGGTGTGCGAGTGCCACGCCGGCCACGGACGCGCCGGAGACCTGGCATTCGGCCACGATCTGGGCTTTGAGTTCTGGGGAGTAATAGCGACGCTTGGGACGTTGGGCGATCGCTTCGTTCGCCATGATGTGCATGATCTTCATCGTGCACACGATGCCTCGGCGCTGGGTCTATCTCAAGATGGGATTGCCGGACGCTTACCGACTACATGCGCCATGGAACGACGACGCTGTTTGCGGCACTGGACATTGCCACGGGGGAGGTGATTGGACAGTTACACAGGCGCCATCGCAGCACGGAGTTTTTGCAGTTCCTGCGTACCATTGAAGCGAATGTGCCAGCCCAGCTGGATGTGCATTTGGTGATGGACAACTACGGCACGCACAAGACCCCTGCGGTCAAGGCATGGTTTGCAAGACACCCCAGGTTCCACGTGCACTTCACGCCAACCTCCGCGTCTTGGCTCAATCAGGTGGAACGTTGGTTTGCAACCCTGACCGAGAAGTACATCCGTCGCGGCACACACCGATCGACAAGACAGCTTGAGCAGGCGATTCGCCAATACCTGGAACTGAACAACTCAAATCCCACACCGTTCGTCTGGGTCAAGTCTGCCGATGACATCCTGGCGAGTATCGAGAGATTTTGTCTGCGAATTTCTAACTCAGGACACTAGGACCACAGAGCAAGTACAGACCGACGAGCGCGCGATGAAGATCCCGTCCATCCGGAATCTTGCTTCCTTGAGTTTGGTGAACCGCGATAGATACCTCATAAATCTTGATCCGTGCACTTCCCCGGCTTGCTCGAACTGACGACCAGGTAGCTGCCGGGTGTTCACTCTGTACCTCTTCTTGCCATTGTCTTGCACGATCGCCATGCAACTGCAATACTAGTTGTGAGCTTGCCGCGCCCAATTGAGATAGAAATTTCATCGTGACGCGAACTTCCTCTTCATTCCTACATACGAGTTTGGGCGAAACGGGGTCAACGCGAGAGCACCAACGCTCCAGGAGTGAGGACAAGACTGCTCGATTTTCGGGAGTCGCTTCGGCCCAGCACTGAGCTCTAGACACAAAATCTTCGCGCTCTATGCTTCCCCTGTTCAGGCCAACGCGATGACTGGCCACGGGCCAGATAAGCTCGGAGGAGTCCGGCTCGAAATCATCGAAGCCAGTCTCCAGTACCAAGGACTCATAGCGGCGGGAGTGGGTGCGAATTTGTTCAGGCGAGTATCCCAATGAACACCCTGCGTATCTCCACATCTCGTCCAAGGTGACATCGTTGTTCACACGGTACTGAAGCGCACGAAAAATGAGTGCCCACTGTGCAATGTGTGGTGACCGCGAATCCGTCGGTTTTGCATCATCGGCATCGGTGGTACCTTCATAGCGTTTGGCAATTTCTCGAACCAGAATGTCGATCTTTGCCTTGGTACCATCCCGCGGCGACGCCAGTTTCTTTTTGAGCTTAGACAGTTTGGTTCGATCTACGTCGAGCAATCTTGCCAGCCGTTCTTGCTGAATCTCCGCCGGTTGCCATGCTTCGCACCGGTCAGCGATCACTAAATGTGACGCGTGAAAGTAGGTGTCTAAAAAGGTGCTTACGTTCGCGTGGCCCAGTGCGATCGCAAGTGCTTCTATTCCGAACGGCCATTCAGCTGGAATCTGCAGAATCTCATTTGTGGCTTCTAAATACTTAGAGCCTAAAAGGCGACGTACTACTTGGTGCAGGTCGCGATCGATATTCTTTGGAGGAGCCATGACGGCAAGGCCCAGCAAAGTTGCAAATGAATGGCGTAGATGATGCAGAACTATTGTGGGATTCCCGGTCGCAGCCCGCAGCGCCAAGGTCGCTGCAGATGCGACCTTAGACACCGAGGTGATGTGTGAATCTCTTGAATCTGATTCGAACAAATATTGGGGCTGGCGAGGCGAAGAGTTTGCGAGATTCAGTGCAGTTTTCAGCGCATCTTGCACCGCGTCATCCGCGAGGGCAGTCGCGATGACTCGTCGGCTCCAGTGCGTCTTTAGATCGGAAATCCCAGAGCGTGTCAAGGAAAGATGAAGGGGCTGCTTAGCGTCGAATAGCTGGCTTGACAATCCAAAAGCTTCAAGTCGGCGAAGACCATAGCCTGCGCACGCTGCGATCAGTACTGCTGCGTGGCAGGAATGGACGTCGTTTCTCTCGCGGAGGAGTGCCAACGCACGCTTTACCTGTAGAGGAAGCACCAAGCTAGATCGTGTGCGGACAGGAGTCCTGGCATTGGCCCATTGGGCGCCAAAGTGCGGCACCGGCATGGAGTCGCGAAGGTGGGCAGCGAAGTCCTGCAGAACGGTGCGGCCATGATCAGGGTCGACCTTCATTGCAACACTGTCAAATAGAGTCTTCAAGGTATCCGCATCGCAGGATTCGAAGTCCAGATCCCACGCTTGGAGAATGAGTTCCTCCGCAATGGAGGTGAAGTACTTTTCGATGCTTGTGAAGGCGAGGGACTTGACCCGTCTGCCTCCGGTTTCCAGCAATCGCTCGATAAACGTCAGGAGCAGAAAGACAACTTGCGACGAAGAGCCCCAGACCGCTATTTCAGAACTCAATTCGGAGCGAAGGGCGACCCGCAGTTTCGCGCGTTGAACCCTTCGTCTCTGCTCACCTTGCTCCCTTACACCTCGTGCTTGGCGGAAGAGATTCTTGAGTGCTTGTAGGGCGGCCTTTTTTTCCTGTTCAAGCGTTGTAGAAGGACGCCGTAAGGCTTCTACGCAAGTGTCAAGCTGATTCGGCCGTTTGCCGAACAGGAGCGCCTCTGACTGCGCATCGGCCGCGGGGCCTTTGTGATCACCAGTCGCAACGGAATACATCGCTCCGGGCAAGCGCAGCAACCAATATGGTCGAAACATCAGTCCGAGTCGCGCAAGAGTCCATCGCTGCTTGTCGCCCAGGCTCATCAGCTTGCGCAGAATCTCGCAGGCTCGTTGTTCCACGTCGCGCCATTCGAAAATGCTGTGGTCACGACGACTGTCGATTCCCAGGATCAGTGCCGTGGAAATCGTTCCAGGTCTGACACAGAATCGAAATTCGTGTGTCGTTGTGACGACGTTGCATCGCAAGGTCACCATGCCGTGGTGAACATCGAAATCAGAGCATGCTGCTGCCTCCACAAGATGTTTGACGTTGTCTCTGGACATCACACCATCGAAGGCAATCAACGAAACCGCCAGGTGCGCAAGTGCCTCAAGTCTGTCGAAATCCTTGTGGCCGATCGGTACCCCCACAGAATGGCCCCAAGTGCTGCGGAAAACATGTGCACATCGCAGCATTCTGGAGAAACCCACCTCGATAGGGCCGGGGACGTCACCATCTGAATAGTGCCGTTTGTGGGATGCGTCTCCCGCAGTGCGCCGCATCCGCTTCAACTGTTCGTCCAGCAAGGATGAGACTTGCCTTTGTGCTGGTAGATCGTTCCAAAGTTCTTCGCGGATGCGTTCTTCCAGCAGTTGTCTGTCCTTGGGCCCAAGTTGCTCCGCAGGGGGGATGTCTTCGTCCGGGTTTCCGAGCAAACTCGCGGCAATCACTTGCCGTATTACAGCGCGCGCACGGTGCTGCGACCACGCCTTTTGACGCTCTCTTCCTTCGTATCCGGGAGCTACTTTTCCAGTTTCCGAAACTTGTGGCGCCGTGAATACGTTCGGAAAGAATCTTGACGGGAAGTATTTCTCCGTTGGCGGGCTTGGGCATCTCAATTGTTCGGTAAAAAAGCGATCAATGAGGGGTGCCAGTTGCTCAGCAACGTCATGCACGGACCAAATGGAAGCAGCACCATGAACGTGCAACTCTGGCTGGTGACCCAGAAACGCTTGCACCAAGCGACCACTGCTTCCGTTTTCCCAGAGGTACTGAGCCATTGTGGCTCTCAGCCTTCTTGTCGGATACGGAATTTCTGTGAGCGACTCGATCTGCAAATCGAGCGCCTTGGTGGTCAGCTTATTTCTGGAAATATCGCCGTTGTCATCAAGGAGGAAAAACACTCCTGCCGTTGGCTGAAAATCCCGGCGCATAGCAGCAGTTGGTGGCACTTCTTCGAAAGACAGCAGCGCTGCCGTTGTTTCTGCGTACGACCTTGCAGCAGGAGATATCTCGGGCAGATGAGAGATCCGCTGCAGGTTCATGGCAAATGCCTTGACGTATGAAAGCGGCGTGTTAGGTAGTGGTGCGAAACGTGCTTCGCTTCCGGTGATCAGCTTGTCACATATGAAGACCAGTTGCTCGAAAGGTGAAAAATCCCATGGGAAAGGAAACGGTGTGGTGCTGCGGCGATGGCCTGTCGCGAGAAGGCATAAAAAAAGCGTCAGGTGAGCAAGTGCGTTGTGCCTGGAAATGGACCCTTTTGCCAAGTCATGGTGTTTTTTCAATGACTCGTAGATCCTTCTGACTTGGTCAGTTGTTAGAGCGTAGCTCTCGCCTGTGAACGTGACTGCATGCTTCGTTTTACTGCCAGCAAAGATGGCCGGACCTAAAGCTTTACCCAAGGCTGCCTCGAAAGATTCGCTTTCTCGAGTGCCATGCGGTTGCAGATAGTGGATAAGGGCGATCCGATCGTGTCGATCAAGTCTATTGGTTGCGCCAGAGCGCCAAAAGTTAACCTGTGCCGAGTTTGCGGTCTCATGATAGAGAAGGCGTGGCACTAGGTCGCGACAGATGATTTCTGCTCTCCGAGGAGGGCACCCAAGTTCTCCTGACAAGTACTTGTATACGCGCACGTCCCACGCTTGCAGCGAAAACGGGAGAATTTCATTCAGTGTTGGTGATCCAATGCCCGGGTTAATGGATTTGAGCCATTCCTGCACCTCGTAGGGGAGTGCAACAACGGCCTTCATTCCGCTTTGCACTTTCACCCAATTGACTTTTGCGTACTTTCCCTCCCTCCTTGCCGACGTGTCGTGGGAAATTTCAAAGCAATCGCTCTCATGTTGGCCGGTGTCTTTGAGCCGAACGCGCCAAGTCAGGATTGATTGAATGGGGCGACAGGTTTGGATGGAAAGTGCGGCTAACGCCGCCTCAAAACGATGCCACGTTGGGTTGAGTCTTCGAACGGTCTCATCGGATGGGTAGTCGCCGTGCTTCTCAAATTCCTTCTGCGCTGTCGCTATATACAGATCTCCGTCGAGGGGGCAGAGTTCGCGCTTCAGTAGAGAAAGCAGGGCTTGATGCTCTTGGGGTCGAGGGAAGCACCAATGACTTTTCAGAAGTCTGCGTTCATCCAATCTAGGAGACGGTTTGGATGGACGTGGTCCAGGACTCTGAAAGCAACCCTCCGAAATGGAGAGCAGGGAGTCAACGAGCTGAGAAAGATGGCTCTTTGGTGATTGCTCGCCAACTAGGATGAGCCATTTTTCGTATCCCATTTGTAGAGCTCCGCCAGACAGTTTGGGCAAAACTTTTTTTGTCGTCAACTGACGCAGCTCTTCGCCAGGTGATTTCCAAGCGTCGCGTGTATACGGTATCTGATCTCCAAAACTACGCAATGCAGATGCGTGCAGCCAGCGGACCGCCAGTATGTCCGACCAAACGACATGCTCGGTAGAGGTTGGGGCGAGTGGTGAGGGGTTGAGCAACAGCCATTCCGCAAGATTCGCCACCCCAGATTTGCTTAGGGGGGCTTCTCTGGACAATGAAATGTCTGAGTCCTTGGGCCGACGAACTGCTACTGAGCCGGCCATCATCAGGAAATCGATGGTTCTCGCTAAATTGGGCAGTAGCGCTCGCAAAGCTTCAATCCGGTCCTTGAGGCTAGCTAGAAGGATCAAGGTAGCGCGAGCGTCATCACCATTTCCGTGAACTCCGGCGACTTTAAGCGCGGTCCTCACCTGCGAAAGTGTCGGTTTGGGGCACAGCTGTTGCGTCTCGGATGGTTTCATGGAAGGCCGGTCCCCGATCAATGGGGTTGCGCAAAAATGGGTTGGCAGCGATGAATGTCCGGACTGGTCAGTCCTCGATCATCTAGTCACGTCACCGATGCATCTGGCGTGCTCGCCCACAGCAAGGCGCTCTCCCTGGAAAGCACCGAACGAGTTGATCGTGACTTTCGTGATGGTGTGTGTGCATGAGACATCGACCATCATTCGTTGACGAATGTCAGCAGGGGTCGATGTCCGGCGTCGGTGAGCTGTTTTCTTGATGTCTGTCGGTGGCTCAATACCCATACGTCAGCATACCCAACGACGTGCGTCCTTTAGCAACAAGAGTAATTGCTGTTCGCGCAATGGTGAGGCGATGAAGCCGAAGCGGGTGTAGAACCTCATTGCGTCCTCATCAATGGGGTGGGTCAGCATTGCCCGGATGCCTGCATGTTCGGCTATCAGCATTGTGCGACGAATCGCCTCCTGTAACAGGCCGACGCCAATTCCTCGCCCCTGATCCGTTGTGGAAACTGCCAGCCTCGCCAGGATTACAACTGGCAACGGGTACTGGCCCATCCCTTTCCGGATCCGTTCGGGTGCATCCAGCGTATCGATTTGTCCGACTGTCAAACTGAAATAGCCGGCTACGCGGTCATCATCGACAACGACGAAAGTCTTGGCTGAGCCGCTTCCTTGGGCTTGTCGAGCGTGGCGTAGCAGCCAGTCGTTCAGGGACGGCTTGCCGCAATCGAATCCCTCCAACCGGTGTTGGGGGCCCAGGGGCTCGGGTCCGTGTAGGCTCACTTCGCATCCCAGGGCGCTTTGCGTGACAACAGATCACGCAGACCTTCGTTGGGTTGCTCAGGCTTCTCCAGCATGTCCATCAAGGCTTGGTACTGGCTACCTGAGACCATGAACAGTCGTTGGTCCAGCAGAGTTTGTTCCGCAGCCAAGCAGGCGCTGTCTAGGATGAAGTCAGTCAGTGATTTGTGTGCAACCTCGGCGGCGCGGCGCAACACGACTTCTTGTTCATGAGTGGCGCGAAGGCCTAAGCGTGCTGACCGGGTAGAGGGAGACGTTGCAATAGCAGCCATTACGGCACCTCGTTCGTTAGATCAATTGCCGCAATGTTAGTACAAATGGCGTACAAAATCCAGTTCAAGATTGGGCCATGGCGCCCGCAGTTGATAGTCGAGCGTCGCGTCTGCAGCGCGGCACCTAATGGTCACTTTAGCCGAACCTACAGGTGCACAGAAGTCTGGGAAATCCGGAGGAAATGTGCGCAATAGACCTCAATGGTTGAGAGTTGATCATCATGATGAACATGAAAAAATGTTATAAATCAACATATTACGATGATTTAAAACAAATAAAAACTAAAAAAGACTAGCCAGTTTGTTGGTTTCATAACTTTCTCGCGCAACCAACATGTAGGCGGTTTCCGCTGAAAGCAAACGCCCACTATCTAGTGGGCGTTTTTGTTTGTGCCCAAGTTGTGCCCATCCTGTACCCGACTTGTGTCCAGGCAGATTTAGTTGATCACGATCGATTTCGAGGAGGGTGCCGTCACACCGGGTCGATGTCACTTCCGAAAGAGGTCGGCTTTGGCCGCTTTGGTAATGGCCGCTACACAGGGATGCGTGATACGCCGCTCCACTGAAATGGCAAAAAACTCCTCGACCAGCTCGGTGGTGCGTCCTATCACCTCGACACCAAACTGTGCGGTGGTTTCTTCATCCAGGACGGTGGGAGATGTGAAGACCCCCCGGCCCTCGCGCCCAAACGCATTCATCAAGGCGCTGTCGTCAAACTCGCCCACGACCCTTGGTTGCAGGTGGTGTCTGTTGAGCCAATGATCGAGCTGCTGTCGGACGGAGGACATCGGACCCTGGATGAGCATGGGGGCCCCCTGTAGGCACTTGGGGAACTGTCCCACAAGCTGCGATTTCAGTCCGGGGGCGCATAAAAAGCTCATTCCGCTGGTGCCGAGCGGGTGGTTGAAGGCTTTGACACCGATTTTTTTGGACACGGGTTCGTCCGCTAGCACCAGGTCGAGCTTGTGCAGGCTCAGTTGAGCGATCAGTTCGGGAAACTTGCCTTCCTGGCAGGTCATGTGGACCTGCTCGGGCATTCCTAACGCCGGTTCGAGCAGGTGGTAGGCCACCGATTTGGCGATCGAGTCGGCAACTCCCACGCGAAATTCGAGCGGCTTGGTCTGGCCGCGGGAGAGTCGAATGGATTTCTCCAGCTCGTCACCCAGCGCAAATATCTGTTCGGCATAGCCAAGGGCGACGCGGCCTTCGGTGGTGAGCTCCAGGCCTCGTCCGCGCTTGCGAAAGAGGTCATGTCCGAGCCATTCCTCCAGTTGCTTGATTTGCCCGGACAGGGTTTGGGGGGTCGTATGCAGTTGCTCTCCAGCACGCATGACTCCGCCCGCCTTCGCAACCGTCCAAAAATACCGGAGATGTTTGAAGTTCATGGTGTTTTACTTCGAAAAAACGGAATGATCTGAGCGGATAAAACGAATATACGCGAAGTGTCAAACCCCGTACATTGAACGCTCGGCCCCAATCCGTCGTTGTTCTTGCGGCGGGCTGGCAATGTCAATCTTCACAAGGAGTAGCAACGATGCGGATCACCACCCGAGGACAACTTGCGGTATCGGCCATGACTGACCTGGCGTTGCGCCAGAAGATGCGCCCGGTGGCGCTGTCGACCATCAGTGCGCGGCAGGGAACGTCGCTGTCGTATCTGGAACAGCTGTTCAGCGCCTTGCGCCGTGCAGGGCTTGTCGATAGCACCCGTGGCCCTGGCGGCGGCTATACGCTGGCCCGCAACACCGACCAGATCTCGGTGGCCGAGATCATCCTGGCGGTTGAGAACCTCAAGTCCGATGACATGCAGAGTCTGACCGGGCAGGCCGCCCAGGTCAAATCCATGACAGGCGAGCTCTGGTCCACGTTCAATGCCCGAGTGATGGACTACCTGCAGTCGGTAACGCTGAAGGACCTCGTCGCCCAACAGCATGCCAAAGGCGTGGTGGCCGAAGATCTGGCGCCGGCGGCTCCCCGTGCAAAGCTGAGTGCCAAGCCCCGGCCGCTGATGGCACGGGTGGGGGTGCCCAACTCGGTGTTCGCACTGGGTTCGATCCCGGTCCTCCAGCGACGTTGAGGCCTGCCGAGTGGCGCGCGCCTGAAACGGGGTGCCGCCGCCCGGCCTTACCGAGCAGCTACCCGTGCGGTCGCGCGTGCCACGGGATGGTGTGCAAGAACTGCGTGTTTCTATGGCTCAGGGGTCGATACCCCGACGCCATCGAACCGCCGGCTCAGGATGCGTACACAGCATCCAGCGAACGAAAACCCTTGATTTCTATGGGGTTGCCACTCGGGTCGTGGAAGAACATCGTCCACTGCTCTCCGGGCTGACCTTCAAAGCGCACCTGGGGTGCCAATACAAAGTCGGTACCCGCTGCTTTCAAGCGGTCCGCCAGCCGATGCCAATCGGGCAGCTCCAGAATGGCGCCGAAATGCGGCATGGGCACCAGATGATCACCTACGTGGCCCGTGCGGGCGCTCGCAAAGGGGGCGCCCAGGTGCAGAGAAATCTGGTGTCCGAAAAAATCGAAGTCGACCCAGGTGTCCGTACTTCGACCTTCCTGGCATCCAAGCACGTCGCCATAAAAGCGACGCGCCGCATCGAGGTCGGTCACGTGAAAGGCAAGGTGAAAGAGACTGCGCATGCCGCACAGGATAGCAGCCGTGCGCCATGCGCCATGCCTTGGCCCGTAACGGGCCCGGCGTGGCAGCGGTCAGCGCCTGCGAGCCGCCGTGTCGCTCAGGCCGGCCGGTGATGTTGCTCGGCCTTTTCCTGGCAATGCACGCAGCGTGCCGCCTCAGGCGTCGCGTGCAGGCGCGCTGCAGTGATGTGTGTGCCGCAGTCCGTGCACTCGCCGTAGGTACCAGCTTCGATGCGAGCCAGGGCCGCGTCAATCGCCGCGAGGTGGGCGGTTTCGCGTTCATCCAGGGCGAATTCCAGTGCCCGCTCTGAGGCCACCTGTGCACGCGGGTCTTCGGGACGGCCGAAGTGCTCGGCGGCGGCTTCTGCCCGCCCGATGACGCCACCGCGTTGTGCGGCCAGCTGGGCCAGCAGCGCTGATTGCTGGGCCAGCAGTTGCTGGCGGAAGGGGGCGGCTTGGGTCTTGTCCATGCAATGGCTCCTCATCGTGGCGAATACGCGCATGGTGCGCCTGCATTGGCCCACCCGGTTTGATGGAGGTCAAGGCCACCCCCTGTCCCTGAACCGAAGGGCGCAAGGAGGCTGAAGGATGACCTGCATAACTCCCTGCGGTCTGTGATAGCGCGGCCTCGGGCGGTTCGCTGCGTTGCTTTTCTTGCCAATAGCCCGGCTATTGGCTGCCAAAAGACGCCTTGCACCCCATCCCGATCCGCACTACCACCGCCTCGCGAGGGTTATGCAGAACATCCTTAACGCTTGGGCGGGCGCGCCAGCATTTCGGCGGTGCTGGTTTTGCGGTCGGCGTTGACACGCGCCACATGGGGGCGCTCGGCCATGCGGGCCAGGTACTCGCGCACGGGCAGGTCGGCCAGGTAGTCGCGGCCATAGATGATCTTGGTGGCCGAGCTGACCAGCGGCAGGTGCACGATGGCGGCGCAGTCAGCCATCGTGAACGTGTCGCCGCCCACGTAGGGGCTGAACTTGGCCAGCTGACCGAAGGCGGCAATGTTTTTCTCCAGCTGGGCTCCCACCTTTTCCTTGGCGGTGTCGCTCACGGTGCCGCCAAAAAAGGCCTGCGGATACAGGTTGCGTGCCACCAGCTCCAGATGCAGCTCCAGAAAGGTGATCAGCTCGCGCACCTTGGCGGCCTGGTAGGGGTCGGCGGGGATCAGCGGGTGCTCGGGATGGGCGGCCTCGATGTAGTCGGCCATCACGGACGATTCGCACAGCGGGCCCTGGGGCGTGCGCAGGTAGGGCACCTTGCCCAGCGGGCTGGCGCTGCGGTCGGTTTCGCCCACCCAAGCCAGTTCCTCGGTGAAAGGCAGGCCCTTTTCAAGCAGGGCCAGCTTGACCTTGTTGTAGTAGTTGCTGGCCGAAAAGCCGCACAGTGTGAGCATGGTGTTGTCTCCGTTGGAGGTGATGGGGAATCGAGAGCGCATCGTAGGCGTGGGCGAAAAGGCAGTGCGTCGCGCAGATGACGCCGGTCAAGGTCTGCGTATCCCCGCAGCCTACAATCCGCACCCATGCCCTCCCTGCAAACCATTCGCAGCCTTCGCTGGCTCGCCCGCTCCGTGCTGGCGTGGTTTGTGTTGTCGATGGGCGTGGCGGTGGCGTCGCCACTGGTCAACCCACAGGCCATGGAGCTGATCTGCTCGGGCTCGGGCGCCATCAAGCTCCTGATCAAGACCGACGACGGCGCCAAGGAGCTGCCGAGCCACACGCTCGACTGTCCGCTGTGCGCGCATGTGGGCGCACCGCCTCCTGTCTCTCAGGCGCAGGTGCCTGTGGTCCATCCTCTGGCGCATGCCCTGCGTCCCATCCCCGCCGCGCACATTGCTGCGCGCACCGCCGCGCCACTGCCGCCGCGCGGGCCTCCTGCCTTCTCCTGATTCGCTATTTATTCGATAGCTGTTGGCGCTTGTCCATCAAGCGCTAGCGGCCTATTTGGCTTGAAATTCAGGAGATTGCATGCGCAAAAGTCGCATGGCGCTGGCCGTGGCCAGTGCCTTTCCCTTTGCTTTCTTTGGGGCCGCGCCCGCGTTCGCGCAGGCCCCCGACAGCACCAACGCGTCGGTCAAGGAACTGGGCGTGGTCACCGTCACCGGCGGCCAGCCCACCTCGCTGCCCACGCAGATCCCGACCACCATCGAGGGCGTGACGCGCGAGCAGATCGAGCACTCGATCAACGCCACCGACAGCGAAGACGCCCTCAAGTACCTGCCCAGTCTGCTGGTGCGCAAGCGTTATATCGGCGACTACAACCACGCCGTGCTGTCCACCCGCGCCTCCGGCACGGGCAACCCGGCGCGGTCGATGGTGTTTGCCGACGGCATCTTGCTGAGCAACTACCTGGGCAACGGCCCCACCAACGCGCCGCGCTGGATGCTGGTCACGCCCGAGGAGATCGAGCGCGTGGAGGTGCTCTACGGCCCGTTTTCGGCTGCGTACGCGGGCAACTCCGTGGGCGCGGTGGTGGACTATGTGACCCGCATGCCGACGAAGTTCGAGGCGCACGGCAAGGTCAGTTATCAGCACCAGCCGTTCGATCTCTACGGCACCAGCGCCACCTACGCAGGCAAGCAGGTCAGTGCCTCGGTGGGCAACAAGAACGGCGACTGGTCTTGGTTCCTGAGCTTCAACAAGACGGACAGCGAAGGTCAGCCGCTAACCTTCCCCACCCGCCTCGTGTCCGCAGGCACCGTGGGCAGCGCAGGCACGCCCGTGACCGGCGCGGTGCCGGGCAACAACCGCAGCAACCAGCCTTGGTACCTGCTGGGCACGGCCACGCAGTACCACACGCAGCAAGACCACATCAAGGCCAAGATCGCCTACGACTTTTCGCCCACCGTGCGCGCCGCCTACACCTTTGGCTGGTGGCACAACGCATCCGAGGGGCGCCCCGCCAGCTACCTGCGCGACGCCCATGGCAATGCGGTCTACAGCGGCACGGTCAACATCAATGGCCGCTCGTTTGCGCTCACGCCTACGGACTTCAATGTCTCCAACGAAGACCTCACGCATTTCATGCACGGTCTGTCGGTCAAAAGCCGAACGCAGGGCGTGTTTGACTGGGAGGTGGCCGCCAGTCTGTACGACTACCAGGCCGACAGCCTGCGCGCAGCCACCGTGGCGCTGCCCGCGGCGCTGAACGGCGGGGCAGGGCGCATCGTCAACAGCAAGGGCACGGGCTGGAACACGCTGGCCGCCAAAGGCACCTGGCGGCCCGAGGGTGTGCAAGGCGCACACATCGTGGACTTCGGCCTGCAGCGCGACAGCTACCAACTGCGCACCATCGAGAACGCCACGACGAACTGGATCAGCGGTGATGCAGGCGCCCGCAACCAGGCCTTCAACGGCGACACGCAGCTGATCGGCCTGTGGGCGCAAGACACGTGGAAAATCGCGCCACGGTGGAAGGCCGTGCTGGGCGTCCGCGCCGAGCGCTGGAGCGCCAGCAACGGCCAGACCGGCAACGCCACCACCACCGTGGGCCACCCCGAGCGCAACGAGACCTATGTCTCGCCCAAGGCTGCCGTGGCCTGGCAGGCCAGCGACCTGTGGGTGCTCAAGGCCTCCACCGGCCGCGCCGTGCGCATGCCCACCGTGGCCGAGCTGTACCAGGGCGGCATCAGCGGCAGCGGCGCGCTCATCAGCAACGACCCGAACCTGAAGCCTGAAAAAAGCTGGACCACCGAGCTGACCGCCGAGCGCGACATGGGCAACGGTTTGCTGCGCCTCACAGCGTTCTTTGAGCGCACGAAAGACGCGTTGTACTCCCAGACCAATGTGCTGGTCACACCCAATGTGACCAACGTGCAGAACGTGGATGCCATCCGTACCAAGGGCATCGAGCTGTCGTACCAGGCCACCAACGTCCTGCTGCGCGGGCTGGAGCTGGGCAGCAGCCTGACCTGGACCGACTCCAGGATCACGAAGAACGACAAGTTCCCCGCCAGTGCCGGCAAATGGCAGTCGCGCATCCCAAAGTGGCGCGCCAGCGCCGTGGCCACGTACCGGCCCGATGACAAGTGGTCGTACACCCTGGGCGCGCGCTACAGCGGCAAGCAATACAGCACGCTCGACAACACCGATCTCAATGGCTTTGCCTACCAGGGCGCCAGCCGCTACTTCACCACCGATGTGCGCGTGCGCTACCAGATCACCAAGCAGGTCAGCGCGGCCGTCGGCATCGACAACCTGAACAACTACAAGTTCTGGAACTTCCACCCCTACCCGCAGCGCACCTACATGGCAGAGCTGAAGGTAAGTCTTTGAAAGGTAAACATCCCATGCCACGGACTACTATGAAAAACATAGCTGCTTGCGCTTTACTGATAAGCGCTGGGGGCATATTTGGCTCTGCATCCGCCCACGTCGTGCTCGAATACCAGGTCGCCCCGGCGGGCGCAAGCTACAAGGCCACGTTCAAAGTCGGCCATGGCTGCGGCGGGTCGCCGACGCGGCAGATTGCGGTGGATATTCCGGCGGGCATGCGCGGCGCGCGGCCCATGCCCAAGCCCGGCTGGACGCTGGACGTGCAGCGCGAAAAGCTCGCACAGCCCACCACCAGCCACGGCCGCAGCATCACCGACGACGTGGTGCGCGTGACCTGGACGGCCAAGACCGCAGAGGACATGCTGCCGAACGCGCACTACGATGAGTTCGTGCTGGTGGCCACCACGCCCGCGCAGGCGGGCACGCTGTACTGGTCCGTGCGCCAGGCCTGTGCCGAGGGCCGAAACGACTGGGTGGATGTGCCCGCGGCGGGCCAGAAGCTCTCGGACCTGAAGTCCCCCGCAGCAGCGCTGGAGATTCTGCCCACGGGCGGCGGCGCTGCCCACAATCACTGACAGTCGAGCCCACGGGCCTGTCCTCACTTTCCCTTTTCACTGCAAACCGAGAGATGTTCATCATGAAAAAACTGCTTCACACCGCCGCCATCGTTTCCACCGTTCTGGCTGCCTTGGCCACGGCCCCCGCAGGGGCCCAGACTGCCACCGTCAAGGTGGAGGGCGCCTGGGCCCGCGCCAGCGTGCAGGGCCAGACAGGCACGGGCGCCTTCATGCGCCTCACGGCCCAAGATGGCGCCCGCCTGGTGCGCGCCGAATCGCCCGCTGCAGGCGTGACGGAAGTGCACGAAATGAAGATGGAAGGCGATGTGATGAAGATGCGCGCTGTGCCCGCGCTGGAGCTGCCCGCAGGTAAGACGGTGGAACTCAAGCCCGGCGGCTACCACGTCATGCTGCTGGACCTGAAGGCGCCGCTGGCCAAGGACAGCGCGGTGCCCATCACCCTGGTGTTCCAGGACGCCAAGGGCGCCGAGAGCACGCTCAACCTCAGCGTTCCCGTGGCCACCATGCCCCCGGGCGGCGGCGCAGCGGCGGGCCATGGGCACGGCCACGGCCACAAACAATGAGATGTGGGGCGGGAATCTGCCCCTTCCGGCCGCGACGCATTGGAGTAAGCTGTGACCCCATCACAGACCCACCTCTTGCGGAGCGGCCATGAGCGATACATCGAATTTCGGTTTCGGCAAACTCGTCCCCGGTTTTGACTTTTTGCAGAGCCTGGCCAAAGGGGCGTCCAGCAGCATCCCGCAGTTGCCCAACCTGTCCAACTGGGTGGCCCCCACCATCAGCGTGGAAGAGCTGGAAAAGCGCATCGACGAACTCAAGGCCGTGCAGTTCTGGCTGGAGCAGAACTCGCGCGCGCTGGCAGCCACCATCCAGGCGCTGGAGGTGCAGAAGATGACCCTGGCCACGCTCAAGGGCATGAACTTCAGCATGGGCGATGTGGCCAATGCCTTCAAGCTCAAAACCGCCGACACGGTGATGAGTGGCGTGCAGAAAGCTGCCGACACCGTTACCGGCGCGGCCGAGGCCGTGACCAGCGCCGCCGCCCGCGTCACCGGCCGTTCGGCCGCTGACGAAGAGGAAACCCCGGACGAGGCCGAGACCGACGCCGAGCCCGCCGCCAAATCCAGGCCCAAAGCCAAAGGCAAGACCTCGGCCGCTGCCGAGCCTGCCGTGGTGGACCCGATGCAGTGGTGGGGCGCGCTCACCAGCCAGTTCCAGCAGATCGCTGCCAACGCCATGAAGGACGCCGCCAAGCAGACGGCCATCGACACCACCAAGAACATGGCCACGGGCCTTGCCAAGGAAGCCCTCAAGACGGCCACCGGCATGGCCAGCCAGTTTGCCGCCAAGGGCATGCAGACCATGCAGGGCGGCACCAAGCGCGGCGCAACGTCGGGCGCCGCCAGGAAGACCACCGCAGCGAAGAAACCCGCAGCGCGCAAGACGGCCACCACCAAACCCGCCGCCAAACCCGCACCCCGGAAAGCCAGCAGCAGCCGCACCACGGCGGCTCGCAAGCGAGCGGGCTGACCGCCGCGCACGCAAGGGCGCGCCGCGCCCGGCACGGAGACTCCCACCATGAAACTCTTTCCCACCGGCCACGCCACCCACCCCCAGTGGCGCATGGCCGCTGCGCTGGTGCTGGCGCAGCTGCGCGCCCAGATGGCGCTGCCCGACTATGCTGCGGCACCCACGCTGGGCCTGCTGTACATCACCGACCACTATGCCAACGAGGCGCAGGCCCTGCTCGACTACCTGAGCGCCGAGCTGCCCGAGGTGACCGACTGGAGCGGCACCGTGGGCGTGGGCGTGTCGGCCAACAACGCAGAGTACTTTGACGAGCCCGCCCTGTCGGTGATGCTGCTGGATGTGCCCGCGGACCAGTACCGCGTGTTCTCGGGTGTGGCGCCGCTGCCTACCCATGCGCCGCACCCGGGCAGCGGTTTTGTGGCCCATACCGCCCTGGTGCATGCCGATGGCCGCACCCCCGAACTGGCCGAGCTGCTGACCGAGATGGCGGCACGCACCGACACGGGCTACCTGTTTGGTGGCCTGTCTGCCAGCCGCACCAGCAGTGTGCAGTTTGCGGTGGGCGGCGATGGCAACATGGCCGGGCAGGGCGGCGCCAGTGGCGTGTTTGATGGCGGCCTGTCGGGCGTGGCGTTTGGCGCCGGGGTGGCGCTGGTGTCCCGCGTCACGCAGGGTTGCCAGCCTGTGGGTACCCTGCACACCATCACCGAAGCCCAGGAAAACGTGGTCTTGCAGCTGGATGGCGAACCGGCCCTGGATGTGCTGCTTGATACGCTGGAGGTCTCGCTCGACGGCGACCCGCAGCCCGCCTTGCGCAAGGTGCGCGCCACGCTGGCCGGGCTGGTCAGTGCGGGCACGCAGCCGCAGGGCCAGCGTCGCACCGGCCACTTCGGCACCGACACGCGCGTGCGTCACATCGTGGGGCTGGACGGCAGCCGCCGCGGCGTGGCCCTGGCCGACCATGTGGAGCCGGGCATGCACCTGGCGTTCTGCCAGCGCAATGTGGCGGCGGCGCGCGCCGACCTCATGCGCATCTGCGCCGAGATCCGCGAGGAGCTTTCGCCCGAAGAGCTGGAGCCCGCGTCGCTGATGTCGTCCTCTGGTGAAGATCGCGCAGATGGTGCGGCGGCGGCTCACCGCGCACCGGCTGTCAACGCGGCGCCGCAGACCGGGCGGCGGATCTGTGGCGCCATCTACGTGAGCTGCTCCGGCCGGGGTGGCCCGCACTTTGGCGGGCCCAGTGCAGAACTGCAGATCGTGCGCCATGCACTGGGGGACGTGCCGCTGACAGGGTTCTTCGCGGGCGGGGAGATTGCGCACCACCACCTGTACGGCTACACGGGTGTGCTCACGGTGTTCGTGGACAGCGGTAAGCCCTGAGAGCAGGCTCTGGGACTTTCAGGCGCGCGTGGGCATCACATGCACCCGCGCCAGGTCCAGCCGTACGCCCACCGTCTCTCCCACGGCCAGCCCCTGGCGCAGGGCCCCTGACAATGTGAGCATCAGCCGCGCACCCGGCACCGCCGGAAGTATCAGGGTGACCAGCGATATCTCGCCCAGGTGGCGCGCTTCCAGCACCTCGGCCTGCCAGTCACTGGCATGGGGTGCAGCGCCGCCGTCCAGCAGGGTGATGGCGTCGCTGGGGAGGACCCAGCTCACGGCCTGGCCGGGGGCGATGCGGCCTTTGTCGCGCACGGTCAGCACGGGGGCGTCCGCCGCGTTGCCGTGCCCGTCCCATCGCAGGTGGCCCGTGCCCGGCGTGCCTTCGGCAGCGCCCAGCCACAGGCCCTCGAACCGGTTGTGGATGCCCACAAGGTCGGCCACGCGGGCGTTGCGCGGGGCATTGTGGATGGCGGCCGGCGTACCCTGCTGCAGCACGTGCCCTGCGTCCATCACCACCAGGTGGTCGGCCAGCATGCGGGCCTCGTTCAGATCGTGCGTGACCAGCACGATGGGCACCGCCAGCTCTCGCCGCAGATCGGCCAGAAGGCGGTACAGGCCCTCGCGGTTCATCTGGTCCACGGCAGAAAACGGCTCGTCCAGCAGCATCAGCCGGGGCTCGCGTGCCAGCGCCCGGGCCACCGCCACCCGCTGCTGCTGCCCGCCCGAGAGCGCTGCGGGCCGCCGTGCCTGCTGCCCCGCGCTCAGGCCCACATGGTCCAGCCAATGCCGGGCCTGCCGCGCGCGCTGCTCGGCCGGCAGGTGCAGCAGCGACAGCGCCACATTGCCCAAAGCGCTCAGGTGCGGCATGAGTGCGTAGTTCTGAAACACCAGCCCCACATGGCGGCGTTGCGGTGGCACGAAAATGCCCTGTTCCGTGTCGCACCACACCTCCTGGCCCACCACCACGCGGCCCCTCTCGGGCCGCATCAGGCCCGCCAGAATGCGCAGCAGTGAGGTCTTGCCCGCCCCCGATGGCCCCACCAGCGCCAGCAGCTCGCCGGGGCCGCAGCGCAGGCTGCCGCTCAGCGCCATGGGCAGCATCTGCGACACCTCCAGTTCCAGGGCCATCGCCGTACCCTGCATGGACATATCACTCATCGTCGCACCGCCATGCGGGCCGATGCGAAGAACGAGGCCGCCACGGCCAGCAGCGAGAACACCACCAGCAGCAGTGCCATCTGGTTGGCGCCCGCGAGGTCGAACGCCTGCACCCGGTCGTAGATGGCGATGGCGATGGTCTGCGTCTCGCCCGGAATGCTGCCGCCCACCATCAGCACCACGCCAAACTCGCCCAGGGTGTGCACAAAGGTCAGCACCATGGCCGACAACACGCCCGGCCAGGCCAGCGGCAATTCCACACGCCAGAAAGTCTGCCAGGCGCTCAGGCCGCAGACGGCGGCGGCTTCGCCCAGGTCGCGCGGAATGGATTCAAAAGCCCGTTGCACCGGCTGCACCAGGAACGGGATGTTGAAAATCACCGACGCGATGAGCAGCCCGCCAAAGTTGAAGGTGAGTTGCACGCCCAGTGCCTCCGACATCCACTGGCCGAGGGGCGATGCGCCACCCAGCGACACCAGCAGGTAGTAGCCCAGTACTGTGGGTGGCAACACCAGCGGCAGCACCACCAGCGCCTCCACCCACGACTTGCCCCTGAAACGCGTGTAGGCCAGCCAGCGCGCCAGCAGCAGCCCGCCGGGCAACAGCACCAGCAGCGTGAAGGTGGCCAGTTTCAGCGAGAGGGTCAGCGCTTGCCAGTCCATGGGTGGTGCGATGGTGTAGGAGTCAGTCCTGTGGCATCACGAACCCATAGCGTGCCATGACCGCTTGGGCGGCGGGGGTGCCGATGTAGTCGTAAAACGCGCGGGCCGCCGGGGGCGCGCCCTTGGTCAGCACCATGCGCTGCTGCAACGGCTGGTGCCAGTCGGAGGGAATGAGCTGGAAGGTACCCAGCCTGGCCACGGCGGGCGCCAGTGCGAGCGACTGCGCAATGATGCCGCCCTGTGTGGAGCCCGAGGTGGCGAACTGCGCGGTCTGCGAGATGTTCTCGCCCAGCACCAGCTTGGGTTGCAGTGACTCCCACAGTCCTGCATGCTGCAAAGCCTCCCTGGCACGTGCTCCGTAGGGTGCGTGGGCAGGGTTGGCAATGGCGAATTTGCGCAGGCGCCCGTCTTTCAGTGCCGCAGCCAGGTCCTGAAGCTGGCCGTCGGCCCTCAGGGGGGAGCCCGCAGGCACGATGATGCCGATGCGCCCGCGTGCATAGGCGCGGCCCCGGTCCACGGTCTTGCCGGCATCGGCGAGCTCGTATACGAACCCTTCGTCAGCTGACATGAAAAGGTGAAACGGTGCGCCCTGCAGGATCTGGGTCTTGAAGTTGCCAGAGGACCCGAACACCAGCCGCAGCTTGTGGCCCGTCGCATTTTCAAACTGCGGGGCCAGTTCTTCGAGGGCGAACTTGAGGTCGGACGCCGCAGCGACGGTCACCGGGGCCTGGGCATGCAGTGCCGGTGCCAGTGCCATGCCAAGGCACAGGGCTGCACACCAGTTTCTTCGGCGGAGTAAAAAAAATCGCATGGCAGATCCTTGAGGCGCTGCTGGTTCAGCCACGGGGGCCCGGGAGGCAATCCACCTGCAAGTGTCAGTCGGACGGCTGTTCTTCAGCCGCCGCCTTTTCCTCGGGCGTCAGGCGCGTAGCCAGAATCTTGTCGATGGTCTTTCCGTCCATGTCCACCACCTCCAGCTTCCAGTCTTCCCACTGTACGGTGTCGGTCACCTTGGGCAGGCGGCCCGTCAGCAGCATGATCATGCCGCTGAGCGTGTGGTAGCGGCCGCGCTCTTCTTCGGGCACGGTGTCCAGGTTCAGGCGGTCTTTCAGCTCGGGTACGGGGATGTGGCCGTCCAGGAGCCAGCTGCCGTCTTCGCGTTGCAGCGCCCATGAGGTCTCGGGGTCGCGGGGCTGGAACTCGCCGGTGATGGCTTCGATCAGGTCCTGCAGCGTGACGATGCCCTGCACCTCGCCGTATTCGTCGATGACAAAGGCCATGTGCACGTCGGACAGCCGAAAGTTGTCCAGCAGCTCCATGCCCGTGATGGTTTCGGGCACATACAGCGCCGTCTGCAAGGCCTGTTCGGCGAGGCCACCGCGCGCCTTGTCGCGCAGGGTGCGCGACAGCCACTGGCGGGCGTTGATCACACCCAGGATGTTGTCCATGCCGCCACGCACCACCGGGAATCGCGCGTGGTCGGATTCTTCGATGCATTTGAGGTTGTCTTCAAACGAGGCGTCCACATCCAGGCACACCACATCGCCGCGCGGCACCATCAGCGAGCCGATCTGGCGGTCGTCCAGCCGGAATACGTTGCGCACCATGGTGTGCTCGTGTGACTCGATCACGCCTGCGGTGGTGCCCTCGACCAGCATGGCGTGGATTTCTTCTTCGGTCACCGGACTGCCGCTGGTTTCCTTCACACCCATCAGGCGCAGCAGGGTGCGCGTGGAGGTGGACAGCAGCAGCACAAACGGCTTGGTGGCCAGCGCCAGAAAATTGATGGGCCGCGCCACCAGGCGGGCAAAGGTCTCGGGGTATGACTGGCCGATGCGCTTGGGCACCAGTTCACCCACGACGATCGAAAAGTAGGTGATCAGTACCACCACCAGGCCGGTAGCTGCATAGCTGCCAAAGGGCATGGGAACACCCAGCGACTCCAGCCAAAGCGCCAGGGGCCCCGCCAGGGCTGCTTCACCCACGATACCGTTCAGCACGCCAATCGACGTGATGCCGATCTGGATCGTGGAGAGAAAGCGTGTCGGGTCTTCGCCCAGCTTCACAGCGGCAGCGGCGCCGCTATCGCCCTCATCGATCAGCTTCTGCAACCGGGCCTTGCGGGCCGTGACCAGAGCGATCTCTGACATGGCAAACAGGCCGTTGAGGAAGATGAGGGCGAACAGTATTGCTATTTCCATACAAAGGGCGCCTTGCGCGCCCTTGGGTGTTGAGATGCTACGGATTGTACGGAAGGGGACTTTCGTCCATGGTGAACACCGGTGTCAGGGTCACCACCCGCCGAAAGAGGCCGCAATGCGGGCTGTCGTCAGCCGTCGTCAGCCGCCTTCGGTGGGCAGTCCTGCCGCATCCCACTCGGGCAGGCCGCCGCGCAACCAGTACACCGACTTGAAGCCCTTGGCTGCTGCCACCTTGGCGGCCTTGTAGGATTTCCAGCATTCGGCGCCATTGCACGCAAAGATCACGGGCTTGCCCTTGTCGAGATTGGGCAACTTGTCGAGGGCCTGGAAGTCATCCTGCGCAGCGTTGAAGGCCACATCCTTCAGGCTCTTTTCCACATACGCCGCAAACAGGGCGCCCCGGATGCGCTTGGCCTTGAATTCCTTTTCGGTGCGCGTGTCCACCAAGGCAGCGCCCTGCGCCAGCAGACCCTGGGCTTCCTTGGCGGTAATGCGGCTTACTCCGGGCAGGCTGGTGGGCGTGAAAAGGCCCAGCTCGGCAACGCGGCGGTATTCGATGGATTCGGGGCGCACGGTGACCAGGGGCAGACCACTGGCGGTGGACGACGTGGCAAACCACTGTGCCAGGCGGCCCCGCGTTTCTGCGGGGATGTCCTTTTTCACGACCACCGAGAAGCCGCCGGGCACGAGCTGCGAAGTGGCCAGCACCCGCAGATTGCCGGACTGCGTGGAAGCCCACTGCGCCCAGTCGTCCTCGCGCACCACGGTGGCGTCGGCCGTGCCCAGCATGAGGGCCGACAGGCCCGCCTGCGGAAACTTCTCGTACTGCACGGCGCGCAGATCCTGAAACGAAATCCCGGCCTCGTTGAGCATGCCGCGCGCCATGTAGGTGTACAGCGAGTCCTGCTGGGGCAGATAGAGCCTGCGGCCCTTCATGGCGGCAACGGCATCCACCTGCTGCAAAGCCACGAGCAGGTATTTTTCGGATTTTTGCGTGGTCCCCACCAGCTCGTAGCCACGGTCGAGTGCCGACGCCGCCACCTGCGCGGGACCAATGAAGATGTCGTAGCCCGCGCTGCGCGTGGCGCGCATCACATCGGCCAGGTCATCGCTGGTCACCAGCGTCACCGACTGCCCGGCGGCCTTGGACAGGCCCGATTCCGCCGCCGTCCGCAAGATGGAGTGCGCCGCCTTGCGCTCGGTGGGTTCCACTGCCACCATCGTGGAGAGCTGGGCCAGTGCAGGGCCACAGATCAGGAGCAAGCTCATCAGCGCAGCGGCACGGGGGCGTATGGGCTTCTTCACGGCGGTCATGGCGTCATTCCTTGTAATGTGCAAACGAACCGTCAAATATGCGCACTCAGCACGACGTGTCTACGAATGTTTCCATGTTTTTGCATGTTTTACGTTCGCTAACGCAATGTTTCACCCCTGGTGCCCAGGTGGTCTACAAAATGCCGTTTGGTCGCGACGCGCCCTGGTGGCTGCGCCGTTCCTGCCGTCCCCCTTTTCATCTTTGGAGACCTTTCCATGAACGATTTCACCAACCTGCCGCGCCGACACATGCTTGCCGGCAGTGCCGCTGCTTTGAGTGCCCTGGGCCTGGCGGGATGGGCCGGGGGCGCGCGGGCCCAGCAGGCGGCTGCCGCCGCCAAGCCCTTGCCGGCCTACGCCAACTGGAAGACCCCCGACGCGCTGATCGTGCACAGCAGCAACACCCTGGAGACGCGCCGCTCCGCATTCGGTACCAGTGTCATCACCCCTTCGAACCAGCTTTATGTGCGCAATAACCTGCCAGCGCCCGATGTCGCTGTCCTGAACGACCGCGACGCCTGGTCGGTGTCGATCGAGGGCGTGAAGAACGCCCGCAGCCTCACCGTGGCCGAGCTCAAGACCCTGGGCGTGGAAACGGTGGCCACCGTGCTGCAGTGTTCTGGCAACGGGCGTGGCTTCTTCCCCAGCAAGCCCAGCGGCACGCCCTGGCAAGTGGGCGCCGCTGGTTGCGTGGTGTGGAGCGGCGTGCCGTTGCGCAACGTGGTGGCAGCTCTTGGCGGGCTGGCAGACGGAGCTGCCTACCTGACCGGCACGGGCGGTGAGAAGCTGCCCGAGGGTGTGGATCCGCTCTCCGTGCTGGTCGAGCGCTCGGTGCCCGTCAAGGCGCTGGATGACGCGCTCCTGGCCTGGGAGATGAATGGCGAGCCGCTGTCACTTGCACACGGCGGCCCGCTGCGGCTGGTGGTGCCCGGCTACCAGGGTGTGAACAACATCAAGTACGTCAAGCGCGTGGCCTTCACCAGCGCACAGTCGCAGGCGCGCATCATGTCGCACGGTTACCGCATGTCGCCACCGGGCTCCAAGGCCAGCCCCGACCAGCCCTCGGTGTGGGAGATGGGTGTGAAGTCCTGGATCAACGGCCCGCTGCCCGACAAGGGGGCGATCAAGCCCGGTCAGGTGCAGGTGCACGGTGTGGCCTTTGGTGGCACGCGCAGCATCAAAAGTGTGGAAGTCTCGGTCGATGGCGGCAAGACCTGGCAGGCTGCCCGGCTCATCGGGCCGGACCTGGGCCCCTTCGCATGGCGGCAGTTTGCATTGCCTGTGCGCCTCGATGCGGGCACCCATGTGCTCACCAGCCGCGCCACCGACACGGCGGGCAATGTGCAGCCCGAGCAGCGCGAGGAAAACCTGGGCGGTTACAACAATGCCAGCTGGCGTGACCACGCCGTGACGGTCACGGTTGCCTGAAATGGTGTGGTTCTTCCGGGCCCGCAGCGCCGGGCTTGCCCTGGGGTTGGCCAGCGCCTGCGCGGCGGGCTGGGCTGCCGACCCGGCCGAACTGGCGCGCGGCAAGGAGCTTTTCACCAAGATCCAGCCCGCCTGCGCCGTGTGCCACACGCTGCAGGCGGCCGGTGCCGAGGGCCAGGTGGGCCCGGTGCTGGACGAGCTGAAGCCTGATGCCGGGCGCGTGCTGCGCGCGCTGAAGGCAGGCATCGGCGTGATGCCCTCCTATGCCGAGCGCATGAGCGAGAAGGACATGCAGGCGGTGGCGCAGTTTGTGGCCCATGCCACGGGCGCGGCCAAGTAAGCGCCGCGTTTCATGGCGGTTGCAGCGTTACCTTCGCTGCAACCCGGCGCAAATTCAGGCCGCGGTGCGCGACGGCACCAGCGCCGCCCCGGCTGCGCGCCCTTGCAACCCCTGGAACGCAAAGTCCACCTCGGGCACCCGGCCACTGACGATGTCGGCCAGCGCCTTGCCCGAGCCACAGGCATGTGTCCAGCCCAGTGTGCCGTGGCCGGTGTTGAGGAACAGGTTGCCCACTTTGGTCTTGCCAATCAGTGGCACATTGCTCGGCGTGGCCGGGCGCAGGCCGGTCCAGAACTGGGCCTGGCTCGCGTCGCCCGCGCCGGGAAAGAGTTGCTCCACACGCCGCACGATGGCCTCGCAGCGCACCTGGTTCAGATTGCGGTCGTAGCCGTTGAGTTCGGCCGTGCCTGCAATGCGCAGGCGGTCACCGCCGCGTTCGCTGGTGTAGCGCGAGAACACGAGCTTGAACTCGTCGTCCGTCAGGCTCACCTGGTGCGCCATCGATGCGTCCTTGACCGGCATGGTCACCGAATAGCCCTTGGCCGGGTAAATGGGCAGGCGAATGCCCAGTGGCTGCGCCAGCAGCGGGCTGAACGAACCCATGGCCATCACAAACGCATCGCCGCGCACGCGCTCGAAGCGGCCCTCGGCGTTGGTCACTTCCACATGGTCAATGCGGCCGCCTGCCTCGCGCAGTGCAGTGATGTGGTGGCCCATGCGGAACTGCACGCCCGCTGCCTCGCACAGCTTGGCCAGTTCGCGGGTGAACAGGTTGGCGTCGCCCGATTCGTCCTCGGCCGTGTAGGTGGCGCCCGCCAGCTGCGGGCGGATGTGGGCCAGCGCGGGTTCGAGGCGCACGGCTTCGTCGGCGCTGATCACCTGGCGCTCGCAGCCGAGCTGGCGCATCTGCTCGGCCGGTGCCAGCGCGCCGTCGAATTCCTTCTGGTTGGTATAAAAGTGCAGGATGCCCTGCGTGCGCTGGTCGTACTGGATGCCGGTGGCGGCGCGCAGCTGCTGCAGCGTGTCGCGGCTGTAGGTGCCCAGGCGCACGATCTGCTCGATGTTGTGGCGGGTGCGTGCCGGAGTGCAATTGCGCAGGAACGACAGGCCCCACAGCCACTGGCGCATGTCGGCGCGGATGCGGAACAGCAGAGGCGCATCTTCCTGGCCGAGCCACTGCAGCACCTTCAGCGGGGCACTGGGGTTGGCCCAGGGCTCGGCATGGCTCACCGAGATCTGGCCACCGTTGGCAAAGCTGGTCTCGGCGCCGGGCGTGCCCTGGCGGTCGATGACCGTGACCTCATGGCCGAGCTGCTGCAGGTAGTAAGCCGATGTCACGCCGAGCAAGCCGGCGCCCAAAACGATCACGCGCATTTTTGAAGCCTTTTAAGGGTTCAGCGCTTGATGGACATGCGTTGGCAGCTATTATTTAAATAGCAACAGCTGGCGCGCGTCTGCCAAGCTGCCGCTCCCCCTGTCCTTGGTACCTGAGAGATTCACCGCGCAGCCCACATGGCGCGCGGTTTGCTCCTTCGGTGCGCCACCACGCCAGGTGGGGTGGGGCGGCTCTCCAGACGGCTTTGATGAATGGTTGCAGTACGGAACCTGAGCGTGTATGGGAGTTTGCGCCTTCGGTGCAGTGGCGGGCCTCCAGCCCGTCCTGCTCTCCTGCGAGGCCGATTCTAGGGGTGAAGCCATTGCTTCAACCCGCCTTGCCGCGCTAATGCACCGCAATCGTTGCTGATGCAGGCGACGACCCGCCCCCACGCACCCGGGGGCCGGGTGGTGCGTTGGCGCGGTGGTGGTTCAAGCGTGCTCACTGGCGGTAGGGGTTGTCCGGGCGGCGGTCGTGGCGGTTGGGCACGCCGTCACGGTCGCGATCGCCGCGGTGGGCCATGCCATCACGGTCCCGGTCGCGGTGGTCGCGGTCATAGCGGTTCGGGACGCCATCACCATCGCGATCCCAGCGGCTGGGGCGCAGCTCCCAGCGGCCACCGTGCTCGACCCAGCGGGCCTCACGGTAGTGGTAGCCGGGCCGCGCCTTGATCCAGTGGCCCTGGTTCCAGACATGGCGGTGGCCGCGCCATTCCCAGTGGCCAGGCACCCACACCATATTGCGGCGGGGGCGCGGCATGACTTCGTAGCGTGCGGGCGGAGGCGCATGCTGCACCACCACAGGCGCCGGGCTCTGGTAGTGGCGGGCTTGTCCCGACTGGATGACAACGGTGGCGCTGGTCTGTGCCTGCGCCACCCCTGCGGCACCCAGCGAGAGCAGTGCGATGGAAAGGGCGGCGATTGCGTTGCGGGCCATGATGATCTCCTTGAGAAAGGCTCCCTGCGGAACCGGAGACTTCATCGTGCAGGCCCATCGTCAAGCCGCTGTAGGCAGATTGCGAAGTCTTGTGAAGTTGTGTTTCTCTGCGCGAGCCGGTTGCCCTGGCCCCTCAATGCCACGCCACCAGCGCGGCAATGGCGAGCAGCGCGGCCCAGGCCGGGTGCCGGCCGCGCGTGGCGCCGAGCACCAGCAACGCGCTGGCCAGCAGCGCGACCACGGCAACCTGGGCCAGCCACGTGCGCAGATCTGCATCGGCAGGTGCGTTGGCCAGGCGCCACAGCAGGGCACTCAGGGCCCAGCCCAGGATGGAGGCCAGATGCCATGTGGCCCAGAGAATGCGCACCTGCCATTCCCGCAGCACGGGGTGCCCGGCCGTGGGCACCATGCTCCGTGTGCGCAGCGTGCGAAACACCATGACCTCGCCCAGCACCGAGTGCACCACGCCCACCAGGGCCAGGCCCCCGGCCGCCATCATCAACAGCATGTTCATGCAGGGGTTCCTTTTTGTGAAGGATTCAGACGACCGGTCTGGTAGCGGCTTCGTCGCCATCCACTGCCAGAAAGCCTGCGCGGCGGGTGTGCACCCGGGCGCCCAGGCCGGTGAGCAGGTGCATGAGGCCCATCCACATGCGCTCGAACGAGGGCATCTCGCCCGGCACCTGCAACAGGTGCTGCCCCAGTGCGCGCTGGTGCCGTGCGGGCGTGATGGGGGGCGGCGTCTTGGCGCCGAAGTCGAAAACGGGCCGGGTGAAGGGCTCGATCTGCCAGGCCTGCATGTCGGCCAGTGCGGGGGCAAGTTCGGCGGTGTAGGTTTGCAGGGCGAGGTCGGCTTTCACGAGGCCCAGCGCCTGGTAGGCCTGCAGCACCAGCGCATCGCGTTGCGGGTCGGTGGGGGCGCGCAGCAGCGCTGACCACGCTTTGGCCACCTGGGTGCGAAAGTGTGCCGACAGTTCGCGCGTGCAGCCAAAGTCCAGCACGCCCACCGTGCCGTCTGGTGCGAACAGGAAGTTGCCGGGGTGCGGGTCGGCATGCACCCGGCCCAGCACAAAAATGCAGTGCATGAACCAGTCCCACAGGTGCTGCCCGGCCCGGTCGCGCTCGGCCTGCGCGGGCTGCGTCGCCAGCCAGGCGACCAGGGGTTGGCCCGGCAAAAACTGCTGCGTGAGCACCTGCGCCCGGGTGTGCGAAAGGATGGGCTCGGCCAGCACCACGCCCGGCCGCGCGGCGTGCCGGGCAAACCACTGCAGTTGTTCGGCCTCCTGCAGGTAGTCCACCTCGCGCAGCAGCGTGGCCTCGATCTCGTCCATGACGCTGGCCACCACGGCGTCTGCGGGCATGGGCATGCCGGTGTGCGCCAGTGCGCGCAGGGCGGTGCGCATGAGCTGCATGTCGCTCGTGATGGTGGCGGCGATGCCGGGGTATTGCACTTTCACGGCGACGGTGCCATGCCCCGCAAGCTGCGCGCGGTGCACCTGCCCCAGGCTGGCAGCGGCAAAGGCGGTGGGCTCGAAGTGGTCAAACAGCGCCTCAGGCTCCTGCCCGAACGCCTGGCGGAACACGCGGCCCACCAGCGCGCGGTTGAGCGGCGGGGCCTGGTGGTGGGCACGTGCGAGTTCTTGCCGAACGCCGCCGGGCAGCAGGCCCGGGTGCATGCTGAGCAGCTGCGACACTTTGAGCGCCGAACCCCGCAGCTGGCCTAGTGCGCCAAAGAGGATGCGACCGAGGGCAGCTTCGTGGTCGGCCTGCGCCTGGGCCGATGGTGTGCGGGCGCGGTGCCCCAGCTGGGCCACGCCGATGCGGGCGGCGGCCAGGCCCGTGATGGCACCGCGGGCGATGCGGCTGGTGCGCGGCGGCTCAGCGCTGGCCATGGCGGGGCGCGGCGGCCAGGCGCTGCAGCATGCTGCGAACGATCAGCCGATGAAATGGCGTGATGACTGCCATGTACGCGTGGCCCAGTGTGTTGTGGATGTGCACCACCGTGCTGAGGACCACGCTCGCAGTGCCGCCGGGCGGGGCCGGGTGCTTGGTCAGGGACACCTGCACATCAAGATGCCGGTCGTCCTGCCCCATGACCACTTCGGCATCGCTCAGGTGGCGGATCACGAAGATACCCACCCGGTCACCCACGCGGTAGCTGCGCGCATCGGATGGCGCGCCTCCGCTGGCCGGGCGATGCATGTCCTGCAGCTGCCCCACGCCCTTGAGCCCTACCAGCCGCACCAGCCTGTTGCGCACCGCCAGCAGGTGCTCCGTCCAACGTGGTGTGCGGGCCAGCACGTCCAGCCAGGTGTGCAGCGCGCTGGTGGCGGGGTGCGGATCGGCCACCGCATAGGCATCAAAAAAATGCGCACCGGGCAAGGTGGCGTGGATGGCGGTGCCCGCCGGCACTTGCACCACGCGTACGGGGTGGGTGGTGGTCATGCGGCTTTCCTCCTGCGGGGGGCGGTGGGTGGGGCGGGTGTTTGAGTGGGGGCCGGGGTGGGCGCCGCGGTGGTGGCACGGGGCTTGCGCGGCCTACGGGGGGAGCGGGAGGGCGAGGGCGGCGGGGCCGCTGCGCCGGCCGCGGCGGGGGGGTGGGCGGGCCCGGGCGGGGCGCTGGCCATGGCCTGCTTTGCCAGTTGCAGCATGCCCATCACGCCGCTGCCGTGCTGCACCATGCGCGCCATCTGGCTGCGCAGCACAAAGCCGCCCAGCTCCAGCACGCGGTTGACCAGCCCGCCGCGCAGCGCCTGCACCAGCACCCCCAGCGACAGGTCCACCAGCTGGGTGGTGTCGGCAAATTCGTCGGAGGTGTCGGCCAGCCAGTACGCCACCACACCGGCCAGGTAATCCGTGTACAGCCCGCCCGCCATGCCCTTGAAGTCGCAGGGCTCGATTTCGCCGCTGGCCTCTGCGGCCTCCAGAAAGCTGGCCACCGCCTCGCGCAGGCTTTGGCGCGCTGCCAGGGGCTCGGCCAACATCGACAGCGGCGAGCGCCGCGCCAGACTGCGCACCTGGGCCACAAATTCGCGGTCGGCCAGCAGGCGCTCCAGCACGGCGTCGGTCAGGCGCTGCAGCTTCTCTTGCAGCAGGTAGCCCGCAAAGCCGGGCGTCTGCAGGGTTTCGGCCAGCGCCTGGTGCGCCACATCGTCCAGGTAGCCCAGCACGATGCGGTCCTTGGTGGGGAAGTATTTGTAGATCGTGGCGTCGCCAATGCCTGCTGCACGGGCGATGTCTTTCATCGTCGTGCCGTCAAAGCCCTGGCGGGTCATGAGGTCCACCGCGCTGGCCACGATCTGGCGGCGCGTGGCGTCTTGTTGCTGGCGGGTGGTTTTCATTTGACTGTCTTTAAATAAACAAAAATTTGTATTTAAAGAATAGTGTTTTCTGTTTGTAGCGTCAAGCGTGCGTGAAACCAGAAACCGTTTTGGAGTCAGTTGTGAGTGCGGATTTTTTGGTGTTTTTGGCATCTAGCGCTTATTGGTAAAGCGCTACCAGCTATTAAAAATGTAGTGATGGCGGCGTCTTTCGTCTGGCGAGTGCCGGGCTGCACCCGCCACGAAGGCGTTCAGAAAGAAGGAGGGTCACCTTCTCATCGTCGCAAACGCCTCGAACTCCCAGCTGCGCATCGCCAGAAGCAAGGTGTAGCCCTCGCGCTCGCGGTCGGGCAGCTTCTGGTCGGCCAGATGCTGCTGGGCAAAGTCCTGGGCCACGCGCTGCATGCGCTCCATGAAGGCGGGGGCCAGGCTGCGGCTGATGTTGCCGTGCACCAGCAACACGCCTTCGCCCGAGCCGTCAAAGCCGCCTGCAAAGTAGTCGAGCAGGGCATGCTCGCGAAAGTAGTTCATCACCGGGCCGTGCGGGCGCCAGCGGAAGGTCTTGGCCAGCTTGAGGCGGTAGCGGTTGAGCGGCCGCAGCTCAATGATGCCGATGCGGTCGAGCTGCGCGAGGTACTTGATGCCCTCGGCCTCGGTCAGGCGGTAGGCGGCGGTCACCTGCTCCAGCGTCCACTGGCTGAGCACGCAGATCGCCATCAGCAGCAGTTTCTTGTCGCCCACCACAGCCTTTTCCTGCTCCTGCGTCAGCTCTTTGAGCAAAGGCTGCTCGTCGGCCACGCGCCGCGCCAGGTCGGCAAAGTCCAGCGCCAGCGCGCGGCAGATGGCGTCGATGCGCGACAGTGGCATGTCGCCCCGGGCCAGCATGCGCTTGACGCTGGACTCGGCCATGCCCAGCGCCTGCGCCAGGTCGGCGTAGGTCATCTGCGCGGTCTTGAGTTCTTTCTTCAGGGCGTTCACGAGGTCTGCGGTTGTGCTCACGGGTTTTCACTCCTTGGTATCAATTATCAATACCAAGGGTGGCTTGGGTGGCCCTGCGAGCGACTTTCTGAGGCGTGGCAAAGAGCTGCTGAACACACTGCGCGGGCAGAATGGCGCCCACGCCGTGGGTGACATCTGCGAATCGTGCGCACCCAACGCCTGAAGTGCGGGCACGGAAAAGTCCAACACGCCAACCCATCGGAAACGAGGAGAAAAGCATGCACCCCGAGACATCCTCACACAGCGCTGCACCCGCGCATGAGGACCCGAACCAGTTTGCCCTGCTGCGCCAGCGGCGCTTTGCGCCCTTCTTCTGGACACAGTTTTCCGGCGCGGCCAACGACAACCTGTTCAAGTTCGCCTTCACCGTGATGGTGACCTACCAGCTCAGCGTGGACTGGCTGCCGCCCGCCATGGCGGGGCTGGTGATTGGTGCGCTGTTCATCCTGCCGTTTTTGCTGTTCTCGGCCACCTCCGGCCAGCTGACTGACAAGTACGACAAGACGAAGATGATCCGCTTCGTGAAGAACATGGAGATCGCCATCATGCTGGTGGCGGCCTTTGGCTTCATGACGGACAACGTGCCCATCCTGCTGCTGTGCACCTTCCTGATGGGCGTGCATTCCACGCTGTTCGGCCCCGTCAAGTTCGCCTACATGCCCCAGGTGCTCACCGAGCGCGAGCTCACGGGCGGCAACGGCATGGTCGAGATGGGGACCTTCGTGGCCATCCTGCTGGGCAATGTGGCGGGGGGGCTGCTGGTGGCCATTCCGGGTATTGGCCACACCACGGTGGCGGTGGCCTGTGTGCTGGCGGCGCTGGCCGGGCGCGCGGTGGCGCAGTTCATCCCGTCAGTGCCCGCCACCGACCCCGGCCTCACCATCAACTGGAACCCCTTCACCGAGACCTGGCGCAACCTGAAGCTGGCGCATGAAAACATAGTGGTGTTCCGCTCGCTGCTGGGCATCAGCTGGATGTGGTTCTTTGGCGCGGTGTTCCTGAGCCAGTTTCCCAGCCTGGCCAAGGAGGTATTGCATGGCAACGAGCAGGTGGCATCGCTGCTGCTGGTGGTGTTCTCGGTGGGTATTGGCATTGGCTCGCTGCTGTGCGAGGTGCTGTCGCGCCGCCATGTCGAGATCGGCCTGGTGCCGCTGGGCGCCATCGGCATGAGCGTGTTCTCCATCGACCTGTACTTCGCGTCGCGCAGCCTTCCAGCGTCCGACATCATGGGCCTGGCTGCCTTCATTTCGCAGGGCACGCACTGGCGCGTGATGCTGGACCTGCTGCTGCTCAGCCTCTTTGCGGGCCTGTACAGCGTGCCCATGTACGCGCTGATCCAGATGCGCAGCCAGCCCACGCATCGCGCTCGCATCATCGCGGCCAACAACATTCTGAATGCGCTGTTCATGATCGCCAGCTCGCTGATCGCCGGGGCCCTGCTGGGCGCGGGTTTCACGGTGCCGCAGATATTTCTGTTCACCGGCATCGCCAACGCGGTGGTGGCGTTCTACATCTTCATGCTGGTGCCCGAGTACCTGCTGCGCTTTGTGGCCTGGATGTCGTCGCGGTTTGTGTACCGCTTCAAGGTGCAGGGCGACGAAAACCTGCCCGCACAGGGCGCGGCCATCCTGGCCTGCAACCACGTGAGTTTTGTGGATGCCGTGCTGCTCATGGCCGCCAGCCCGCGCCCCATCTACTTCGTGATGGACCACCGCATCTTCCGCGTGCCGGTGCTGGGCTGGCTGTTCCGCCTGGCCAAGGCGATCCCGATTGCACCCTACAAGGAAGATCCCAAGACCTACGAAGCCGCTTTCGACCGCGCGGCCCAGGTGCTGCGCGAGGGGGACCTGCTTGCCATCTTCCCCGAAGGCGGCATCACCAAGGACGGGCAGTTGCAGGAGTTCAAGGGCGGCATCATGAAGATCATCGAGCGTGCGCGGGAAGAGGGCGTCGAGGCCCCGGTGATCCCCATGGCGCTCACCAATTTGTGGGGCTCATACTTCAGCCGCATCGAGCAGGGCGGTGCCATGGTGCGGCCCTTCCGCCGCGGCATGTTCAGCAGGGTGGGCCTGAATGTAGGGCACCCCGTGGCCCCGCGCGAGGTGCAGCCCACGCTGCTGCGCGAGCGTGTGCAGACCTTGCTGACGGTATGACGGTGTGATGCCGCCGGCACAGGGGGCCGACCGCAGGATGGCCCCCTGTCCCACACCCGCACGGCCCCCTGCGGTTACGGTCAGTTCTTTGCCCACGCAATGCAAAGGAGACCGACCATGGCAACCACCATTACCCAGGCCCGCCCCCTTCTCACCGCCGCCGAGCTGGAACTGTTTGACCAAAGCCGCGCCGAGCCCATCAAGGCGCTGACGCTGGCCCGCCTGCGCGGCAAGGTCACCCGCACGCGGACGCTGCGCGACAAATACCGCGATCTCTACCGCCGCCAGACGGTGTCGGTGCGTTCCGCCTCCACCACCCAGGGCCGGTCACCGGTCGGCGCCGACAACGCGCGCACGCAGCGCAAGGCAGACATCCTCCAAGAGCTACTGGACCGCTTTGAGGCCCGAGTTTCCCAGCTGGAGGCCAAGCAGGCGCGCGAAGCGGTCGCCGCTGCAAGCGCCCGGAAGGCCCCTCAAAGCCGCGGCGCCGCCGCAGAGGCCGGAAAACCCGCCAGGCCGCAAGCTGACACCAAGGCGGCTGTGCCGAGCCGCGCCGCAAAACGCACTGCCGGTGCCCCTACGCCGCGCAGCGCCAAGGCACCCTCGGACAAGGCCCCCACCCCCAATGGCAAGGCGCAGGCGCCAGTGGCCCCTGCGCCCACCGACCTCGTTCCCTCCGCGCTGCGCGGCAATCCGCTCAAGCAGGCGCCCGGCATATTGCCATCCATGCGCACCAGGGCGCCAGCGTGCGCCGCGCCCTGGGCAAACGCGACAGCCGGTAAGCAAAGGCATTGCGCCCGGCCCAGCGGATGATGGGCACGGGCGTTCCAGCGCAATACCGGGCTTGTGCCTGCGATGCAGCGCACGGCGTTCAAACGCTGTCACTCCACGGCGAACGTCAATCCCGCATTGGCCTGCAGCCGTGCGATCAGCCTGTCACCCATGGCGGGTGACGTGGTCCAGATGCCGCCGGGGGTTTCGGTAGCCTCCTGCAACAGGCACACCGCCGCCTCGGTGATCATCTTGGAAGTGGAGCCATAGCCCGGGTCCCGGTCGCCCGCCACGCCCACGCGCAAGGTGTTGCCTGTGGCGTCGCTGCCCAAAAACAGCACGTCGTAACACCCGTTCTCGCGCTCCTCGCGTGAAGGGCCTTCGCCGGGCTTGGGGCCTTTGTCTGAGCCCAGCGATTTGTCGCCTGCCACCGCGTTGGCAACCGCCTCACCCTTTTCGCCGGGGCCGGTGATCAGCATTTCGTCGTACACAAAGTCAGCGCCGTAGGCGTGCTGCAGCAGGAAGTTGGAGCGGTGCACGTTGCGCGTGTTGATGGCGGCCATCACGAAGGGAGCCACCCAGATGCCTTCGCCTAATGCCTCATCCACCATGGGCTTGTGGCCCGAGGGTTGGCGCGGGCCTTCAAACCCGGGGGTGAGCGAGAAGGGGTTTTTCAGCAGGTCCAGCACCCCGGGCTGGGTGGCAGCGGCCGCCATGGTGGCTTTGAGGCTGGCGGCGGTGCCGCCCGAGAACGTGCCCTTCATCTTGCGCACCCGGCCGCGCACGCGCGGGGCGGGGTGGCCGAAGCGGTGGCGGAATTCCTTTTGCAGCAGGAACACGCCCATGTCGAACGGGATCGAGTCGAACCCGCACGAGAACACGATGCGCGCGCCGCTGGCTTTGGCGGCGGCTTCATGCGCGTCGATCATCTGGCGCATCCACGCCGGTTCACCGCACAGGTCCACATAGTCCACACCGGCCTTGGCGCAGGCAGCCACCAGGTCATTGCCATACAGCTGGTAGGGGCCCACTGTGGTCAGCACCAGGCGCGTAGCGTCCATCAGTGCCTGCAGGCTGACGGGATTGCTGGTGTCGGTGACGACCAGCGGGGTATCGGCCGGGGCGCCCAGCTCGTCGCGCACGGCGGCCAGCTTGTCGGCGTTGCGCCCGCCCATGGCCCAGCGCAGGCCGCTGCCGGCGGGGTAGCGCTGCAGCAGGTATTCGACCACCAGGCGACCGGTGAAGCCGGTGGCGCCGTGGACGACGAGGTCAAAGGGCTTGGTGGTGGTCATGGTCGGTGGGTCTCCGTGAAGTGGTGCCAGCGGTGGCGTGGCCGCGATTGTGGGAGACAAGCGCAGCGCCGTCTGTCGCCCATGTTCTGGCGCCTGATGCGGCTGTTGAACGGGGTTGGGTGGCAAAAAGTATCGCAATTCGATACCAATCAGCCGGTGCGGGGCCACTGCGGTACCCGGACGCGGACACCCGCAAACAGTGCCGTCACCATTCGCTCCGTGTTCAACCCAGGCCCGTGTGGCCCTCACCCTTGTATGTCTTACACCTCTTCCCTCATCGTGCAGCGTGACACCCGTGCCTGGCAGCTTCAGGTGTGGGTTTCGTTCGGTATTGCGGTGTTTCTGTGTGCGGTGGGCTTGGCCTGGTTGCCGGGCTCGCAGCTGGAGCAGGCGTTCATGGTGATGGGCTATGTGTTCTGCCTCTCGGCCGCCTTCGTGCTGGCCAAGTTTGTGCGCGATAACGAGAGCGCCACACGCCGCGGCGCAGGGGACACGCCCCTGTGGAAGCTGGTGGTGTGGGGCGGCTTTGCGGTGGCCATGGGCCTGACGGGCTGGGGCCTGCTCGGCATGGAGATCAACGTGACGTACAAGGCTTTTCTGGGCGTGAGCTGGCTGTACCTGATCACCACCGCGTTCACTCTGGCCAAGATGCTGCGCGACCGCCACGAGGCCGACCTGGCCGAAGCCCGCCTGCAGGGCCGCCGTGAGGCCACTGCCGCGACCGCTGCCAACGCTGCCGGGGCGGCTACGTCTGGTAACAACGCCAACTGACATCTTCGCGCCGCAGCACCCGGCCTGGGCGATGCTCCCGGGCGGGAGTGAAACGAGACCCAGCCCTGTCGCCGTTGCTGTGCGCCAGGGCATTCAAAATCTAGGAGGAGTGAAACCATGTCCCTGTCCCTTTTTCATCACCGCAGCGCGCGCGCCGCGCTGGCCCGCGGGTTGCTGGCTGCGGGCCTGCTGTGTGCGGTGGCCGTGCTTCCGGCCCGCGCCCAGAGCGAGGCGTCGGCGGCGCTCTCGCTGCTGCCTGTCGCTTCCGTCGTGGGTACAGCTTCGGTGGCCTCTACCGCCGCAGGCGCGGTGGTGGCGGTGCCTGCGGTCTTGTCGGTGGGCGGCGCGGTGCTGTCCGTGAAGGCTGTGGAGGCCTCGGCCGTGGGCACCGTCTACCTGCTTGAACGGGCTTCTGACGGCGCACAGGTGAGTGTGGAGGTGGCCGGCCGGGGTGTGGCGGCCTCGGCCTATGCGGTGGGTACGGTGGTCACCTGCAGCGTGATTGGCACGGGCGTGATCCTGTCGGCCGCGGGCGAGGCGATTGCGTTTGTGCCCAACGCCATCGGCCGTGCGTTGCTGCACAACGAGCGCCTGTAAGGAGCGTGGGCATGAACTGTGCACTACTTTCTGCCTGCACCCCTGCGCAGCGCATCCCTGCCGTCTTGGGCATGGTTTTCCTGGCAGGTGCCGGTCTTTTTGCCACCGAATCAGCCCACGCCGGCCGCTCCTGCGAATCGCGCAAGCCCGTGCCTCCCCAGGTGATCGAGCGCGGCATGCAACTGGCCGCGCAGACCTCGGCCGCACTGGATGCCGAACACGCCAGGTCCGGGGCCAGGGTGGTGGCGCTGGGCCGCGCGGGGCAGGACCTGACGAAATACGGCCTGCGCTACTCGCACATGGGCTGGGCGTACAAGACGGCCGAAGGCCCGTGGCGCGTGGCGCACAAGCTCAACGAATGTGGCACGGCCGTGGGCCACCTGTACCGCCAGGGCCTGGGCGAGTTCTTCCTGGACGACCTGTGGCGCTTCGAGGCGGTGTACGCGTTGCCCACGCCCGAGGTGCAGCAGCGCCTGCTGGCCGTGCTGCAGGACAAAGGCCTTACCCGCTCGCTGCAGCACCAGCCCTACAGCATGGTCAGCTACGTGTGGGGCCGCAAATACCAGCAGTCCAACCAATGGGCGGTAGAGACCCTGGCCCTGGCCATGGAGCCCGCCACCGTGCGCACGCGGGACCAGGCGCAGGCGTGGCTGCAGTTCAAGGGCTACGAGCCCACCACGCTCAAGCTCGGCGCGCTCACGCGGATGGGCGGGCGCGTAGGGTCGGCCAACATTGCATTTGACGACCACCCCAACGACAAGCGCTTTTCCGATCGCATCGAAACCGTCACCGTGGATTCGGTGATGGCCTGGCTGCAGCGCGCACAGATGGCGGCGGCGCCGGTGGTCGTTACCGCTAAAAACTGATAAAAATGGCCTCCAGCGCTTATTGGATAAGCGCGAGCAGCTATCAAATAAATAGTATTCAACGAGGGAAATGTTCATGAGCAAATCACTGCGGCTTTCCGAAAAATGGTTTCGTCGGGGCCTCTGGCTGGTGGCGCTGGTGTTTGCCAGTTTCCTGATCGGCCTGGGGGGCACCATCGTGGGAGACCTGCCCAAGGTCGAAACCCCGTTGCGCGTGGACGACTTCCTCGACCAGCCGGCGGCCGAGAAGCTGCGTGCCCAGGTCAAGGAAGCGCGCCAGGCCGAGCAGGACGCGCAGACCGCGCTGGAGCAGGCCCAGCTGCAGCGCAGCAAGGTGCGCAGCGAGGTGCAGGCCGAGCGGGAGAGCTTCAACAACTGGCTGTCCACCCGCAGCGCTACGCAGCGCGCCGACCAGGACCCCGAAGTGCTGGCGCGCACGCACGCGCTGGATGTGCTCAAGCTGGCCGAGCGCAAGACGCAGCAGGCTGTGGAGGCGCAGCAGCAGGCAGCGCTCGATGCCCGCCAGGCCGCCGCGGCGCGGCAAGAGGAGCTCCACCAGATGGAAGCCGACGGCTACGTGAAGCTGGAGGCCGAGCGCCGCAAGGTCGAGCTCAGGGTGTTCCTGTACCGCCTGGCCCTCACGCTGCCGCTGCTGGCCATCGCGGGCTGGCTATTCGTCAGAAAGCGCAAGGGCACCTACTGGCCGTTTGTGTGGGGCTTCATCTTCTTCGCGCTGTTTGCGTTCTTTGTGGAGCTGGTGCCCTACCTGCCCAGCTATGGCGGCTACGTGCGCTACGTGGTGGGCATTGCGATCACGGCCGTGGTGGGGCGCTATGCCATCCAGGCACTCAACCGCTATCTGGAGCGCCAGAAGCTGGCCGAAACCCTGCCCGACCAGGAGCGCCGCAAGGAGCTGGGCTACGACGTGGCGCTGGCCCGCCTGGCCAAGAGCGTATGCCCGGGCTGCGAGCGCCCGGTGGACCTGAAAAACGAGAAGATCGACTTCTGCCCCCACTGCGGCATTGGCCTGTTCGACCACTGCGGCGCCTGCACTACCCGCAAGAGCGCGTTTGCACGCTTTTGCCACGCCTGCGGAACGGCCAGCCAGCCAGCGCAGCCGACACCCGGGACGCCCGCCTCAACACCTTCTGCAACACCACCTGCCACAGGGGCGTGATACAAAGGCTGCGCACCCGGGGCTTGCTCCGGCGTGCCGCCGTCTGGCTTGCCTTTATTTTCAACACCACAACCGGGAGCAACCATGGGCTTTTTTTCCAAGATTTTTTCCAAGATTTTTCCCTCCGCCAATGCCGCTGAAGTGGTGGTAGCACCCCCTGCAGCGCCAGCCGCCGCCAGCGCCCCCGCTGCCCCGGCCGCCCCTGCCGGGCCGGCCCCGATCCCCCTGGGGGATGTGGCGCCGATTCTGGACGCGATGCCCGGCGCCAAGGCACTCAACTGGCGTACCTCCATCGTGGACCTGCTCAAGCTCCTGGGCCTGGACAGCAGCCTGGCCGCGCGCAAGGAGCTGGCGGTCGAGCTTTTCTACAACGGAAATGACGAGCCCGGCTCGGCCGCGTGGAATATCTGGCTGCACAAGCAGGTGATGCGCAGCATCGCCGCCAACGGCGGCTCGCTGCCGCCCGATCTGCGCGACTGAACGGCGCCTCCTCGCGTGCGCCGGGAAAGCACCTGCCATCGGAGCGGCAGGTGTTTTTTTTGCCCAGGCGTCATGCCGGGGGAGCTGAAATCAGTCGATTTTTGGGCTGCGCCGCTTGTCTGAAAAGCGCTTTAAGCTATTAAATAAATAGCAAATCCTGCGTCTTGCCCGATGTGCCGGGCGGCGCTGTCAAACGCCCCGTGCCCGGTCTGCCTTGAACTGCGCACGGAACTGGGCAAAGGTGCCTGCGTCCAGCGACTCGCGCACCTCGCGCATCAGGCTCAGGTAGTAGTGCAGGTTGTGCACGGTGGTCAGCATGGGGCCCAGCATTTCGCCGCAGCGGTCCAGGTGGTGCAGGTAGGCGCGGCTGAAGCCCTCGCGCCCGCCGTCGTCCCACGACACGCCCGAACTGCCCGCGCAGGCGTAGCAGGTGCAGCTGGTGTCCATGGGCTTGTGGTCGGCCTTGTGGCGTGCGTTGCGGATCTTCAGGTCGCCAAAGCGCGTGAACATCGTGCCGTTGCGTGCGTTGCGCGTGGGCATCACGCAGTCGAACATGTCCACGCCATCGGCCACCCCCTGCACCAGGTCTTCGGGCGTGCCCACGCCCATCAGGTAGCGGGGCTTGTGCGCGGGCAGGCGGTGGGGCGTGTGGGCCATGATGTCCAGCATCTCGTCCTTGGGCTCGCCCACGCTCACGCCGCCCACGGCGTAGCCGGGGAAGTCCATCTCGACCAGGCGCTCCAGCGACTCCTGGCGCAGGTTCTTGAACATGCCGCCCTGCACGATGCCAAAGAGGGCGTTGGGGTTCTCCAGCCGCTGGAATTCATCGCGCGAACGCTTGGCCCAGCGCAGGCTCATTTCCATGCTCTTGCGAGCCTCTGCCTCGGTGGTCTTGTGGCCCTTGGTCTCGTACGGCGTGCACTCGTCGAGCTGCATCACGATGTCGCTGTTGAGCGTGGTCTGGATCTGCATGCTCACCTCGGGCGACATGAAGAGCTTGTCGCCGTTGACGGGGCTGGCAAAGGTCACGCCTTCTTCGGTGATCTTGCGCATGGCGCCCAGGCTCCAGACCTGGAAACCGCCGGAGTCGGTGAGGATGGGCTTGTCCCACTTTTCAAAGCCATGCAGGCCGCCAAAGCTCTGCATCACGTCGAGGCCCGGGCGCATCCACAGGTGGAAGGTGTTGCCCAGGATGATCTGCGCGCCCATGTCGTGCAGGCTGCGGGGCATCACGCCCTTGACGGTGCCATAGGTGCCCACGGGCATGAAGATGGGGGTTTGCACCACGCCGTGGTTGAGCGTGAGCTGGCCACGGCGTGCGTGGCTGGAGGGGTCGGTTTTGAGGAGGTCGAACTGCAGCATGATGGGGCGCATTGTCCCAGACAGGCTTGCCTGATCCCGCTCAAGGTTATGGATGGGGTTTGGGCGACGCCGTGGCTACACTGGACCAAGGTACTACAAGGAGAACACCATGCTCAAAATCCTCATCGCCGTAGACGGCTCCGAACTCTCGCTGGATGGTGTGCACCATGCGCTGGCGCTGGTGCGCCAGGGGCTCAAGGCGTCGATCGTGCTGGCCAACGTACAGGAGCCCGCCACGCTGTACGAGCTGGTGACCACCCGCGACCCCGACCTGATCGCCGCTGCCAGCCTGCAGGCGGGTGACCATCTCATGGCGTCGGCGCGCGCACTGCTCGACGCGGCCGGGGTGGCTTATGAAACCGATGTGGGTGTGGGCGATGTGGCGCACACGCTGGTGGACATGATCGAGCGCTCCGGGTGCGACATGGTCATCATCGGCGCCAAGGGGCAGGGGGCGATCACCAGCGCGCTGCTGGGCTCTGTCTCGCAGGAGGTGGCGCACAGCAGTCCGGTGCCGGTGACCATCGTCAAACATGCCGAGGTGCTGGAGGCCGACGAAGCCGATACGCCCGAAGACGCAGCGGCCTGAGCGCCCCGGCCCGGCCGGTGGATGCAGAAACGACAAGGGCCGCTGAGTGCGGCCCTTGTGGGTATCGGGAGCGGGAGGCGGCGGCGTGATCAGGCCGCCTTGCGAAACGGCTCGGCCGTAGGCCGTTGCAGCTTGCCGTGCGGCAGCGTGGCCAGGCGCGAGAACATGCGGCGCACATAGCCGCGCACCCACAGGCACTTGTTGAGTTCGTCCACCGGCAGCGGGCCCGACACCACCACGATGTCATTGGCCACGTCCTGCGCCCCGGCAGCGCGCAGGCGGCGGCGGGTGTTGTTGGCCCACGACTGGATGCGCGTGGGGCTGCCATGCTGGTGCACCTCGCCCGTGTGCTTGTCGAACGCAATGGCCACCGTGTCGGTCTTGAGCTTGAAGCGGCGCTCACCCGTCACCGCGCTGGGCGCCTCGCGCATGTCATACAGGTAGTAGCTGCCTGCCTTGAGCTGGTATTGCATGTCCATGGGTGTGTTCCTCTTTGTCGGCATTGTCGAGGGGCACGCTGCAGGCAATGGCAGGTAAAACGGTGGGAAAGGGGCTCTTTTTGGGAGCCCTTCACAAAGGGCCATGCCGGTTTCTGTGCGCGTGTCATTGTGGCGGCACGTCGGCGCCATCCAAAGAAACTTGAGGACGATGTCGTAACGAGTTGTGAGCAATGTCGGGTGCCCACTATTGGTATTGCCTGGCAAGGCACGTGGCCGTCGAGACTGGCGCGCACCAGGCGAGGGCAGCCAAGCAAGGGCCGCCCCGCAGCAAGGGCTGCGTCCCCCTTCCCGAATCGCACAGCGATTCGAGAGAAGGGGGAAGGCGCGCAGCGCCTCAGGGGGACGTACCTGCTTAAAAATCCACCAGACTCAACCCCACGCTGAACACGGTGCGCTTGCGGTTGTAGTCGATCATGCTGTCGCCATAGCCACTGAACAGCGCCGTGTGCAGGCGCAGGTTGCTCTTGCCGCCGAACAGGCCGGTGCCCAGCGTCTGCAGCCACTCCAGGCGCAACGAGCCCCGGTCACTGCTGGCCAGAGAATGGCGCAGCGTGGCGCCGAAAGTGTTGTCCTTGTCGTAGTTCCAGAAGGCCGACAGCTCGCCGCGGCCCACATAGTCGCTGATGCCCGGGTTGTCGTCGCTGCCCGAGCTTTCGGGGATGCGCTTCCAGATACGGGCGTTCACACTGACGCGGTTGCCCAGTTCCATGCCGGTCATCAGGTACATGCGGTTCCAGCTGCGCGACAGTGGCTTGCTCTGGCCATTGGACTGGTGCACCAGCCCGATGCCGCTGTAGCGCCACTTCCAGCCAAAAGGCAGCTGCGCCGTGGTGGGGTAGACATACATCACCTCGGGCTCGTGGTCGGTGGCGCGGAACGGGCGCGAGATTTCGGGCGTGAACAGCTGCCAGTACGACTGCTGCGTGTAGCCAAACCACACCGAATCCTTGAGTGTGGGATGCCCCTGCGTGAGCAGGCCTTGCGCGATCTTGGTGCGCACCGACAGCTGGATGCGGTTTTCCGCGCGGCGGTAGGGGGTGGATTCGGCGGCCGAGTTGCCGTCGGCATCCGAGGTGGGCTGGCGGTTCACGTTGCTGGCGCCCACCACAGACACCGTGATGGGCCGGTAGCCGCGAAAGCTGAAGGTGCCGCAGTCGCTGCCCGACTCCAGTTCCCAGAAGCGCGAGAGGTCGCTGTACTGCGGGTCGCGGCAGCCGTCAGTGCGGGCCACATCAATGACGCGGGTTGCAGGCAGTGTGGCGTCCACAGGCGGCGGAACGGCTGCGGCAGCTTCGGCCGAGGCTGCCGGCGCCTGCCAGGCCTGCTGGGCGGCCCACTGGTCAAAGCAGGCCAGGCGCGCCTGGTTGTCGTTGCTCAGCGCGGTGCAGCGGCGCAGCGCGCTGTCTGCGGTGCCGGCGTTGCCGTCCGGGGCCGCCTGCGCCAGCACGGCTCCGGTGGGTGCCAGTGCTGCAATCACCAGGGCCATGGCGTGCTGCAGGCGGCCGGGGCGCGGGCGCGGGGCCTGGGCGCGGTTCATTGCCACCCCGCCTGCTTGCGCAGTACGAACGGGATGGGCGGTGCCGGGGGCGCCGAAGGGGTGGGTGCTGCGTTGTTCCATGTTCCGCGTATTTCCTTGCCGCAACTTCCATCGACCACCTGGCCTGTCCAGGTGGCGCTGATGTTCGTGCCGTTGATCGATTCTTCCAGGGTCAGCTCGCCCCCATCGACATCACCGCTGACCTGCGCGGTGGTGCCGTTGCGCTGCACCGTCCCACGCACGCTCTGTGCCAGTTCGGGGTGCGGGTCCAGCTGCAGTGTGGCGCTGGCGCCAGGGGTGTCCGGCGCGGTGCCTTGCAGCTGCGCCAGCCAGCGGCCCTGCAGGTGCCGGTGGTCCAGGTCTGCCGCAGCCGGGCAGGCGGCGGTGGTGGATTTTGGGGCATTTTGGCCGCTGGCGCTTGTAGGATAAGCGCTGATAGCTATCAAAACCAAAGCGATGGCGCCCAGGGCGGGGTGGGGTGGCAAGAAGGAGCGGTGCGCCATGGGCTGCGGTGGAGTGTGCTTCGGGGCGTCAGTTCGTGGGCGCCGGGTGCGCTGCGGCAGCCGCGTGGACGGCACTGGTGGCCTGCGCCCTGGCGGCAAATTCGGCGCGCAGGGCCTTGAGCTTTTCGCGCGGGTCTTCGCGGGCGGTGGTCTTGTCCAGGCCCATTTCGGCGATGAAGCGGCTGGGCTGCGCGGCCACCATCTCGCGGCCCTTCTTGCGCTTTTTTGTCCAGCTCACGGCCAGGGTGCGCTGGGCGCGGGTGATGCCCACGTACATCAGGCGGCGCTCTTCCTGCAGGCGCTGCAGGGTGTCGTCGCTCACCTTGTGCTGGCGGCCTTCGTCGTCGTCGAGCTTGAAGGGCAGCATGCCCTCGGTCACGCCCACCAGAATGACGTGCGGCCACTCCAGCCCCTTGCTGGCGTGCAGGGTCGAAAGCGTGACCATGTCCTGCTCCTGCTCGCGCTCGCTGATGGTCGAGAGCAGCGCGATGGTCTGCGACACCTCCAGCAGGCTTTTGGTCTCCCTGGCCACCACGGCGCCCGCCGTGTCGTCAATCTGCCCGCCCGCGCGCTGGGCCATCCAGTCGCAGAACTCCAGCACATTGCTCCAGCGGGCGGCGGCCACCTTTTCGCTGTCTTCGCCGTCGTACAGGTGCTGCTCGTAGCCTATTTCCTTGAGCCAGTCGGCCAGGAAGGCGCGCGCATCTTCGGCGCCGTGCGTGTGGCGGGCGCGGTGCTCCAGGTCGTTGATGTAGCGGCCGAACTCGTGCAGGCCATCCAGCGCGCGCTTGGGCACGGCCGCCGGCAGCATGCCGTTGAACAGCGCGCCAAACATGCTTTGCTTGTGCTGCGTGGCAAACGCGCCCAAAGCGGCCAGCGTGGTGTGGCCGATGCCGCGTTTGGGGCTGCCAATGGCGCGCAAAAACGCCGGGTCGTCGTCGTTGTTGATCCACAGGCGAAACCAGGCGCACAGGTCCTTGATTTCCGCCCGGTCAAAAAAGCTCGTGCCGCCCGACACCTTGTACGGGATGTTGGCCTTGCGCAGCGCTTTTTCGAACGGCTTGGCCTGGTGGTTGGCGCGGTACAGAATGGCAAAGCTCTTCCAGTCCGGCGGCGGGTTGGCTGCAGCGCGCAGGCTCTGGATGCGGGCCACGGCGCGCTCGGCCTCGTGCTCTTCGGTGTCGGCATCGACCACGCGCACGGGCTCGCCTTCGCCCAGTTCGCTGAACAGCGTCTTGGGGAACAGCTTGGGGTTGGGCCCGATCACGTTGTTGGCCGCGCGCAGGATGGCACTGGTGGAGCGGTAGTTCTGCTCCAGCTTGATGACCTTGAGCTCTGGAAAGTCGATGGGCAGCTTCTTGAGGTTGTCCAGCGTGGCGCCGCGCCAGCCATAGATGCTCTGGTCATCGTCGCCGACGGCGGTGAAGTGGCCGCGTTCGCCCACCAGCAGCTTCAAAAGTTCGTACTGCGTGGCATTGGTGTCCTGGTACTCATCCACCAGCACATGGCCCAGCTGCGCCTGCCACTTGGCGCGCACCTCGGGGAAGTCGCGCAGGAGCTTGAGCGGCATGCCGATCAGGTCGTCAAAGTCCACGCTCTGGTAGGCCGCCAGGCGTTCCTCGTACCGTGCCATCAGCACCGCAATGCTGCGTTCGCTGTCGTCGGCCGCCTGTGTCAGCGCCTGCTCGGCGTTCAGGCCCATGTTCTTCCACTTGCTGATCGTCCACTGCCACTGGCGTGCGGTGGCCAGGTCGGTGGTGCCGCCGGCAGCGTCTTTCAGGATGCCCGTCACATCGTCGGCATCCATGATGCTGAACTGGGGCTTGAGGCCCAGCACCGCGCCGTCCTCGCGCACCATGCGCACGCCCAGGGCGTGGAAGGTGCACACCAGCACGTCCTTGGCGCGGCGACCGATGAGGCCCTTGGCGCGCTCGCGCATTTCGGCTGCCGCCTTGTTGGTGAAGGTGATGGCCGCGATCCGCCGGGGGTCCATGCCCTTTTCGATCATGTGCGCAATCTTCTGCGTGATCACGCGCGTCTTGCCCGAGCCCGCGCCGGCCAGCACCAGGCAGGCACCGTCGGTGTAATGGACAGCCTGGAGCTGGGCGAGATTGAGACCGGCGGACATGCGAAAGGGGGGCGAAGGGAACCAGGGAGAGGGGAGGGGTGGCGCATCTGGCACCGTGTGCGCCAGCGAAGCGCGCAATGATACCGGCGTGCTGCCGTGGCCCGCCTCGCACCTGACACCGTGCTGACGCAACAAGCGCCGGGCCAGGCGGTTGCGGGCGCAGGCACCGCAGGACTGCGCCCCGGTTCGGGAAACCCCGCTGGCGGAGTGGGTTGTCACACTTTGATACTGGCAGCTTCCGTTCATCCCGGCGCCCGGACCCTGCGGGCGGCGTTTTACAGGCCCATCACCATGATCGCGTTTGTCACGTTCTCTTCGAAGGCCTTTGCGCACACCGCCCGCACGCGGCTCCGGGCGGTGGTCACCGCAACGGCGGGCTGCATGCTGGCTGCGGGCACGCTCTTGCCCGGGCCAGTGCTGGCCCAGCAGGGCGGCGGCGCCAACCCGGTGCGCATCGGGGTCGTGGGGCCGTTCACCGGGCCTTCGGCGGACTTTGGCGTGCCCATGCTCAACGGCATCAAGCTCGCGGTGGACGAGATCAATGCCGTGGGCGGCTACCTGGGCCGGCCGCTGGAGCTGGTCATCAAGGACGACGCCGCCACCCCGGACCAGGGGCGCAAGGTGTCGCAGGAGCTGGTGCAGGAAAAGGTGGTCGCCGCCATCGGCTTTTGCAACACGGGTGTGGCGATGAAGTCCATCGACCTGTTCCAGGATTCGAAGACGCCGCTGATCGTGCCCTGCTCCGCCGGTACGGAGGTGACGGCCAAGTACCCCCCGGCCGACAGCTACGTGTTTCGCGTGCAGGCACGCGACGCGCTGCAGGCGCCTTTCATGGTGGACGACATCGTCAAACGCGGCTGGGACAAGGTGGCCATCTTTGCCGACACCACGGGCTACGGCGAGGGTGGCTACAAGGATGTGGTGGCGGCACTGGAGGACAAGAAGCTCAAGCCCGCCTACGTGGCCCGCTTCGCGCTGGGCGTGAAGGACCTCACGGCCGAGCTCACGGCCGCCCGCAATGCCGGTGCCAACGTGATCTTCAGCTACACCGTGGGGCCCGAGAACGCCGCCATCGCCAACGGCAAGAAGGCGCTCGGCTGGAAGGTGCCCCAGGTGGGCGGCTGGACGCTGTCCTTCCCGTTTTTCATCGACGGCGCCAAGGACGCGGCCGAAGGCGCGCTGGCCGTGCAGACCTTCATTGCCGAGCCCAGCAACGAGCGGCGCGCCGCCTTCCTGTCCAGTTATTCGCGCAAATTCCAGGGCCGTATGGCCGTGCCCATGGCCGCGGCCAACGCTTATGACGCTACCTACCTGCTGATGTATTCGTTCCTCGGCATCCGCGATGGCAACCTCACGGGCAAGGCCATCAAGGAATCGCTGGAAGGCAAGATGAAAACCTACTACGGCGTGGTCTCCACCTACGACAAACCCTTCAGCGTGCAGGACAAGGACGCCATCACGCGCAACATGCTGATCATCGGCATGGTCAAGAACGGCGCCATCACCTTTGCCTACCCCGAGGATGCCAAGCGCAACCTCATCATCCAGCGCAAGCAGTGACGCGGATTTGCCTTCAACCGGCTAACGTCCTTCTTGGGTGTGGAGGGAGCCTTGCCGTGCTACAGCACTGTCTGCGGCTCCCCGCCTGGTTATCCGGTTGAATGCAAATCCGTGGAGATGCCGAGGTGCGTTTTGCTTCTCCTGCATGCGTTGTGTGCGATGACCCCCGTCTGACTTTGCGCTGACCACACCGGGCGCCGCGAACCCCGGCCGCAGGCGCAGCAAGGAAAATGGGTCCGTGCTATCCGTCCTTCTCATCACCTTCCCCTTCTTCGCGCTCGTGCTCTGCGGCTATCTCGCTGCGCGGCGCGGCGTGCTGCCGCAACCGGCCATCCCCGGGCTCAACGCCTTCGTGCTGTACTTTGCGCTGCCCTGCATGCTGTACCGCTTTGGCGCCAGCACGCCCATCGGGCAGCTGCTGGACCCGGCTGTGGCGGGCGTCTATGTGGTGTGTGCCCTGGTCATGGTGGGCGCCACGGTGGCGCTCACGCGCAACGCGCGCATCGGCTGGAACGACGCTGCCTTTGGCGCCCTTGTGGCCGCCTTCCCCAACACCGGCTTCATGGGCGTGCCGCTGCTGGTGGCCCTTTTGGGCGCGCAGGCCGCGGGCCCGGCCATCGTGACCATCGTGGTGGACATGGTCATCACCAGTTCGCTGTGCATTGCGCTGTCGCGCCTGGATGGGGCGGGCACCCACGGCGTGGGCGTGGCATTGCGCAACGCCTTCAGGGGCATGGCCACCAACCCCATGCCGTGGTCGATTGCGCTGGGTGCGCTGGCCTCGGCCCTGCAGTTCCAGCTGCCCGGCCCGGTGGACAAAACCGTGGCCATGCTGGCCGACGCAGCCTCGCCGGTGGCGCTGTTCACCATTGGCGCGGTGCTGGCGCGCTCGCAGATGAACCAGCACGAGCGCGTACCGGCGCGCGACTACGTGCCCGTGGCGCTGGCCAAGCTGCTGGTGCACCCGCTGCTGGTGTGGTGCGCGGGCACCGCCGCCATCGCCATGGGGGTGCCGCTCACGCCGTTTGCCCTTACGGTGCTGGTGCTGCTGGCGGCCCTGCCCAGCGCCAGCAATGTCTCGCTGCTGGCCGAGAAGTTCGGTGCCAACAACGGGCGTGTGGCGCGGATCATTCTGGTGTCCACCGCGCTGGCGTTCCTGAGTTTTTCGGCGGCGGTGACGCTGTTGACCTGATGCTTTTGTTTTTATAGCTGAAGGCGCTTGCCAGATAAGCGCTGGAGGCCTAAATGCCTGGAACTGCATTCAGCAGGCATGGCGCACTGATTGAACCAGGGCCTCCCGGGCGTGGTGCAGCGCGTACATCGCGCCCACCCACAGCGCCCCTTCAACGCAGATCTGCAAAGCGAAGCCCGGCCTGTAAACGCGCGTAGCCATGGTGTACAGGGCCTTGACCACGATCAGCAGCGGGGCCGCCAGAGAAGCGGCGTAGGCCCAGGCCTTCCAGCCCTGCAGATGGGTGCCCATGCGGGTCTTCGGGTGACATTGGAGGATGGCCCCGTGGTGTTGCCAGTCGCCATAGGCCTCCCACAGCATCATCACGTTGAAAAAACTGAACACCACCATTGACACCAGCCAGAGCAAGACCAGGTTGCCGTGGTGCACGTTCCAGCTGGGGGCGTCGGCCCGCTGCGCCTTTTGCTGCGGGCTTTCATCGCGGCGCATGCCTTCGGTGCTGATCACTTCCTCGGCCGTGTCCACGGCAAGATCCAGCCAATGGGTCCAGGTGCGGACTCGGGGTTGTTCGCCCAGCGCCCCCGCGTACACCCAGGCGTCGTCCACGCACACCTGGCGATCGCTGCGAATGCGATCGCTGGGCAGGTACCAGTCCGGGGACTTGCGCGGTAGCTTCACCGCAAAGACTGTGGTGGTGGCACGCGTTTGCCTAAAGCCCGTGCCGCTGTGGTCAAGCTCGATCGCCATCCAGTCAAAACCGCGGTGCTGGCTCTTCACGACCCACTGCGGCTGCACGGCCGTCAAGCCCAGCCTTTCCCACAGCGGCGCGGAAAAGCTCTCCAGCAGACCGTGCGGAGGTTTCTCCTTGACGGCCATCTACAGGTCCTCCAGGTCAGCATCGTCCTGCGCGGTGCGCCAGGACTGCAGCGCCACGGCGATGGTGAGGCCGGCGCACAGGAGCAGATTCCACAGACCCGGCGTGCCGAATACGGCGAAGCCCGCTCCGATCACGCCCAGTACGATCACCCAGCGCAACATGGACAGGCCCTGGCAGCATTTGAGGGAAAAACCGAGGATCAGATAGATCATTGCCAACATCAGCGGCCACCCGAAGATGCTGTAAATCAGCAGCGCGGCGAGACCGGTGCCCTTCGCTTTGGCAAACCACGAGGCCCAGATCCAATTGGTTGCCAACGTGGACACGGCGACGGCAGTGATTGTCCACAGCGGAGGTAGAAAGTCTTTGTAGCGGTTCATTAGGCGGGTTGGAAAGCGCCCAGAGTATGCACGGCGGCGGTGCCGGGCAGTGTGGGGATCGCTGTCACCCAACGCGGCAGGTTTCCGCGCTCAGTCGGCCCTGGGCCACCTGAGGTAGCGTGGGGCGTGCAGATGGCGTACTGCGTGCCCCATGCCGTCGGCTGCTCTGCGCGGGCAGGCAAAAGTTACGGCCGGGGCAAAAAAAACCGGCTCCAGAGAGCCGGTTTCTACGCGGGGCGCGGTTTTCAGTAGCGACCGCCGCCGTAGCCGCCGGTGCCGTAACCCACATCCGAGCGCTTGCTGGCGGTGTAGCCGCCAGCGTCACTGCGCTCTTCACGCGGGCGGGCCAGGTTCACCACGATCGTGCGGCCGTCCACGGACATGCCGTGCAGACCGCTGATGGCGGCCTGGGCCACTTCGGCGTTGGCCATTTCCACAAAGCCGAAGCCCTTGGAGCGGCCGGTTTCGCGGTCCATCATGACCTTGGCAGAGGACACGCCGCCAAACTCCGAAAAGTTGCTCTGAAGGCTGGCGTCGGTGACGGAGTAGGGCAGGTTGCCCACATAGATTTTGCTGCTCATGGAAAGAGCCTTTCTGAAAAATGGCGCGCAACGAATGGCGCACCGTTGGGGTAAGTTGCTGCGGGTGCGAAACCCGCAGCGGGAAAAAGGGAGGGCTGCGCTCGCACCGGTCAGTGCGTCAGCATCGGGGCGGGTGCTGCATGCAGGTTTGCAGCCAGCCCTGGGTGATGGCAAAGAGCCGGGCGGCTTCGCGCGAGGCAAAGGCCTGGTCAAAGCGGAACACGCGGCAGTAGCTGCCGTTGCCCTGCGAGCGATGGACCGAAAAGGAGGCGCGAAAGCGGCCGCAGTCGGTCGGGTGTGTCGTGGGCGAAACGACGAAAGAGCCCATGGAGATGGCGGTCTGTGAAATCTGGATCAATCGGGATCGCAGGCCCTGCAAGAGGCGGCCTGCGCGAGCATCAAGGGACGCGGTGGGCTGCAGCTCTACAGACCCACTGGGCGACAAAGGTCGCAAAAGGCGACCCGCAGAGAGCGAATGACCACCCTGAGCAGGCGCTGCGGTGACCGCAACTGCCCAATATTATATCTCAAAAAGAATTTAAATTGAAATTTATATTCTTTGAAGTTTTATATGAACCACCCCGCACGTCCGACAGCGTGCGAATCCGAGGCAAGTGACGCACCTGATTTGATAGCTGCTTGCGCATGTGCAGCAAGGGCGGTTTCAAGTCCAAGTGCAACATTAAAAGTTAATGGACTGAATCGGGCTGTTGTGCCAAGCGAGCCAAATGCTCGGCATACACCTCAATAGGCTTGCTCCAGCCCAAAGTCATCCTGGGGCGGCCATTGAGTTCATCGGCCACCGCATCAAGCTGCTCCTGGGTGTAGCCACTGAGATCCGTGCCTTTGGGGAAGTACTGACGCAGCAATCCATTGGTGTTCTCGTTGGAGCCTCTCTGCCAGGGGCTGTAGGGATCGCAGAAGTACACCTTCATGCCGGTGTTGCGCGTGAGCTGCTGGTGCTCTGCCATCTCCCGGCCCCTGTCGTACGTCAGGCTCTGACGCATGGGCTGGGCAATGGAGTTGAGCTTGTCACTGAAGGCCTGCAGTACATGCGCTGCGGTAGCCGGGTTGGGGTGCGGCAGCTTGACCAGTACCACAAGGCGTGTGGTGCGCTCGACCAGCGTGCCAATGGCACTCGCATTGCCTTTACCCTTGATGAGGTCTCCCTCCCAGTGCCCGGGCAACTGGCGATCTTCAATCTCAGGCGGGCGCACATGGATGCTCAGCAGATCGGTGATTTGTCCACGCCGGTCCTCGCCTTTGGAGCGGGGCCAGCGCTTGGCGCGGGCCATGCGCAGACAGGACACCAACTCCTTTTTGAGCTCTCCCCGAGGCTGGGCATAGATGCAGGTGTAGATGCTCTCGTGTGACACTTGATTGCGCTTGTTGTCGGGGTGCAGTTTCTTTAACTGTCCAGCGATTTGCTGGGGAGACCAGTGCTGGCGCAAGTAGTCGCCAACGATCTTGAACAAAGGTCCATCACGGTGAAGTTTGGGCTGGGGACGGGCAAAGCATCTGCGCTTGTCACTGCGTTGCTGGGCGAACTTGGAGTTGTAGCCCTTGCCGCCCGCATTGCGTTGGCACTCTCGGCTGATGGTGCTTTTGCTTCGCCCCAAGGCTCGGGCTATGGCGCTGAGACTTTGCTTTTGCTGCAGTCCAAGGGCGATCGCATGGCGTTCGCTCTGGCTCAACTGCTGGTAATTCTTCTTTGACATCTTGGCCTCAATTCTCGGTGTTGCACTTCAGAATTGAGGCCGCCCTGGACTACAAGCCATTTTGACCATATTTTTGCCTGTGCGCTGCCCCGGGGTCACTCTGCGCACGGCCGTCGCTGCCAGAACCCGCGCTTTGCGCTCGTCAGGCCGCGTCGGCCAGAAACCGCTCGGCCAGCTTGACCCAGTAGGCGCTGCCCACCGCGATGTTGCGGTCTTCAAAGTCGTAGTTGGGGTTGTGCACCATGCACGCGCCGTGGCCGCCCGTGGCGTCGTCGCCGTTGCCGATCAGCAGGTAGCTGCCGGGCACGTCTTCGAGCATGAAGGCAAAGTCCTCGCTGCCGGTCAGGGGCTCGGCCTGCTCCGTCACCTTGGCATCGCCCACCAGTTCGCGGCCGACCTGGCGCGCAAACTCGGTCTCCAGCGGGGTGTTGACCAGAACCGGGTAGCCGCCGCGGAAGTCGACCTCGGCACGCACGCCGTAGCTCTGCGCCTGCGCCTCCACCAGCTCGCGGATGCGGCGGTTGAGCAGCTCGCGCACGCTGCGGTCCAGCGAGCGCACGCTCAGCTTCAGGGTGGCGGTCTGCGGGATCACGTTGTTGGCATCGCCGGCCTGGAAGGCGCCCACGGTGATCACCGCCATCTGCAGCGGCGGCACGTTGCGTGCGACGATGCTTTGCAGCCCGAGCACGATGGCCGAGCCCGCCACCACCGGGTCGGCTGCATGGTGTGGCATGGCGCCATGGCCGCCCACGCCGTGCAGCGTGATGGTGATGTTCTCGCTCGACGCCATGAAGGCCCCGGTGCGAAACAGCAGATGCCCCGGCGGGTGGCCTGGCATGTTGTGCATGGCAAAGACCGCGTCGCACGGAAAGCGCGTGAACAGGCCGTCGTCCATCATCTTGCGGGCGCCGCCCAGGCCTTCTTCGGCGGGCTGGAAGATCAGGTTGAGTGTGCCGCTGAACTGCCCATGCCTGGCCAGGTGGTGCGCGGCCGCCAGCAGCATAGCGGTGTGGCCATCGTGGCCGCAGGCGTGCATCAGGCCGTGGTGGCAGCTGGCGTGGGGCAGGCCCGTGGCCTCGGTGATGGGCAGCGCGTCCATGTCGGCCCGCAGGCCCAGGCGGCGTTCGCCCGTACCACGACGCAGCTGGCCCACCACGCCCGTGCCGCCCAGGCCGCGCGTGACTTCGTAGCCCCACTCGGCCAGCTTTTCGGCCACCAGGGCGCTGGTGCGCACTTCCTGAAAGCCCAGCTCGGGGTGGCGGTGCAGGTCGCGCCGCAGCGCCACAAAGGTGTCGGCCTGCGCAAGCAGCGCCTGGTCAATGCCGCTGCCCATGGCTTATTGCGCCTGCAGGTTGATGGACTTGGCAATGGCGCGGAACTGCGCGATGCCGTCGGTGTAGGCCTTGGCGGCGTCGGCAATCGACAGGCTGGGCGGGGCCGTCAGGCTGGCGGCTTCCAGGTTGGCGCGCACGGTGGGGTCGGTCAGCGTGCCGGCAATGGCCTTGTGCAGCGTGGCCACCACTGCCTCAGGCGTGTCGCGCTTGACGAAGTAGCCGGTCCAGATGTTGAAGGTGAAGTCCTTGAGGGCCTCGCTCTCGCTGATGGCGGGGAAGTCCTTGGCGGTGTCGATGCGCGTGGGGTTCAGCAGTGCCAGCACCTTGATGCGGCCGGCCTTGTGCAGCTCGACGTGCTTGGTGCCAAGCGGCGACATGAAGATGTCGACCTGGCCGGAGATCAGGTCCTGCTCGGCCGGGGCGCCGCCCTTGTAGGGCACATGCACCATGGGGATGCCGGTCACCTTGGACAGGTGCTCGCCAAGCAGGTGGTAGAACGAGCCGGGGCCCACGCTGGCGTACGTGATGGGGCGGCCCTGCTGGGCCTGCTTGCGGGCGTATTCCACAAACTCGTCGATGTTGTTCACCGGCAGGTTGCCGCGGGTCAGAAAGCCGATCTGCGCGGTGGCGATCATGTTGACCAGGCGAAAGTCTTCGCTCTTGAACTTGACGGCCGACAGCGCCAGCGGGGCCAGGATGAGTTCGTTGGGCGAGCCCTGGAACACCACGTGGCCGTCCGACGGCTGGCTCAGCACCTTGGTGGCCGCGATGGAGCCGCTGGCGCCACCCAGGTTCTCCACGATCACGGGCTGGCCGAGCTGCTTGCCCAGCGTGGTGTTGACCATGCGCGCGATCACGTCCGACACGCCGCCGGCCGGGTACGGCACCATCAGCGTGACGGGCTTGGCCGGGAAGGCGTTCTGGGCGAACACGGTGGCGCTGAAAAGCAGGCCACCGATCAATGCGGCCGTGCGGCTGGCCAGGCGGGGGAAGTACTTGGGCATGGTTTGTCTCCTTGTGGATGGGTTGTGCAGTGAATGCTAGGTAGCCCAAGCCTATGCGTCCAATGTATTATTTTCCTGATCATCATTCGCTTTACTCATACCCGCCATGAACCTGCGTCACCTGGAGCATCTGCTGGCCGTTGCCGACACGGGCTCGTTCAGCCGCGCGGCGGGGCGACTGTTCATCACCCAGTCGGCGCTGAGCCGCAGCATCCAGGGGCTGGAGGAGGAGCTGGGCGGCCCGTTGCTGGACCGGCTGGGCAAGCGCAACACGCTCACTCCGCTGGGGCTGGAGGTGGTGGAGCGCGCGCGCCCCATCCTGCGGGACCTGGAGGCCCTGCGCGACAGCGCTCGCCTGCTGCAGCAGGGCGACCTGGGGCGCATCAGCGTGGGTCTGGGCTCGGGCCCGGCGGCGCTGCTCACCATTCCGCTGCTGACCACCGTGGCGCGCGACTACCCCAGCCTGCGCGTATCGGTCACCCACGGGCCGGCCGAGCTGCTGGTGATGCAGCTGCGCAACCGCCAGTGCGATGCGCTGGTGGTGGACCTGCGCCGCGTGGTGCCTGCGCCCGATTTGCAGATCGAGGCGCTGGCCGAGCAGCGCGCGGGCTTCATCGTGCGGGCGGGCCACCCGCTGGCCGGTGCCACCCGCGTGTCGCTGGCGCAGGTGCTGACCTACCCGGTGGCCTGCACGCCGCTGTCGGACGAGGTGATCAGGCTGATGGTGGACCAGTTTGGCCTGCAGGCCCACCCCTCGGAAATGGTGCGGCTGGAGTGCGACGACGTGGCCGCCTTGCTGGCGGCGGTGGAGCAGTCAGACGCGGTGTTCCTGGGCGTGCACGCCGCCGCGCGGGCAGGCATGGAATCGGGCCGGCTGGTGCTGCTGCCCCTCTACCCCGACATGCGCGCCCGGGCACGCTACGCCGTCATCACCCTGGCCGGCCGCACCACGGCGCCGGCCATGGCGAGCTTTCGGGAGATCCTGCAGACGCACCTGTTTGACGATGCGCTGCAGCCCGGGGCTGCCTGAGATCAGATCGCCAGCGGGTCCACGTCCACCAGCCAGCGGATCAGGCCCTTGTGCGCGGGCTGGCTGCGCGTGGCCTGCAGCACCGGCTGCCACGCGGCCAGAAAGCGCTGCAGCGCCGCGCGGCTGCTGCTTTCCATGAGCATCTGCGCGCGCTCCACATTGGCCACGCGCTGGATGGTAAGCGGCACGGGCGGGAACAGGACCACGGCGCCATCCAGCCCCGGCAGCGCGGCGGCATGCGCTGCCGCGCTGGCCGCCTGCAGGAACCCCTGGGCGACCTCCTGCGTGCGCGCGTCGGCACGCACCAGCGCCTGGTAGGCAAAGGGCGGCATGGCGGCTTCCTCGCGCTCCTTCAGTTGCTGGGCGGCAAAGGCCTCGTAGTCGTGCTTGCGCAGGGCCTCGTACACGGCATGCTGGGGGTGAAAGGTCTGCACCCACATCTCGGCCTGGGTGGCCTGCGCGGCTACGTAGGCGGCGTCGCGCCCAGCCCGGCCGGCGGCCTGCATCAACAGGGCAAACAGCCGCTCCGACGCGCGAAAGTCGCTGGAAAACAGCGCGCCATCGGGCTGCACCGCAGCCACCAGCGTGATGCGCCGGAAGTCGTGGCCCTTGGCGATCATCTGCGTGCCCACCAGCACATCCACCTCGCCCGCGTGCACCTGGGCCAGCTGCTCTTCGAGCGCACCCTTGGCCTTGGTGGTGTCGGCATCGATGCGTGCAATGCGGGCCGGGTTGCCGTCGGGCCGCTGCACGTTGCGCAGCAGGGCGGCCAGCTGTTCTTCGAGCTGCTCGGTGCCACGGCCCATGGGGTGGATGTCGGGGCTGCCGCAGGTGGGGCAGTGCGCGGGCACGCGCACGGTGTAGCCGCAGTGGTGGCAGCGCAGGGTGCGGTCGGTCTTGTGGAAGACCTGGTGCGCGCTGCAGTGGGGGCAGTCGCTTTTCCAGCCGCAGTCCACGCAGTGCAGCACGGGGGCGTAGCCGCGGCGGTTGAGCAGCACCATGCTTTGCTCGCCGCGGCCTACACGGTCGATCATGGCTTGGAGCAAGGGCGCGCTGAACACGGTGCGCCGCGGCTGCTGGTTCATGTCCACCCGCTTGACGCGCGCCAGCGCCCCCGCGCCGATGCGGCTGGGCATGTGCAGGCGCACGTAGCGCCCGCCCTCGGGGTCTTCGGGCGTGGGCGGGCGGCTGGCGTGCCAGCTTTCCAGCGACGGAGTGGCCGAGCCCAGCAGCACCTTGGCGCCCTGCTCGCGCCCGCGCCAGATGGCCAGGTCGCGGGCCGAGTAGCGCGCGCCCTCCTGCTGCTTGTAGCTGGGGTCATGCTCCTCGTCCACGACGATGAGCTGGAGGCCCGGCATGCTGGCAAACACCGCCATGCGCGTGCCCAGCACGATGCGCGCGGTGCCGCTGTGCGCGGCCAGCCAGCTTTTCAGGCGCTGCGGGTTCGTCATGCCGCTGTGCAGCGACACCACCGCGCCCGCGCCAAAGCGGGGGGCGAAGCGGCTCACAAAGCGATCTTCGAGCTGGGGGGTGAGGTTGATCTCGGGCACCATCACCAGCGCCTGGGCCGTGGGGTCGGCCTCCAGCATTTCCTGCGCGCAGCGCAGGTACACCTCGGTCTTGCCGCTGCCGGTGCTGCCAAACAGCAGGAAGGGGCCAGTTTCCAAGGAAATTCGGGTCCTGGCGCTCTCCTGCTCTGGGCTGAGTGCTATGTTTTCGATAGTTTCTGTGGTGTCGCCTGCGGCCTTGGCGGGGCGCTTGAGGCGCCGGGCCAGCTGCTCGGGGCGCAGGTCGCGCAGCTGAGGCGGCAAGGCGGCCGTGGCGACCTCGCCCAGGGCACGCTGGTAGTAGCGCGCGGCAAACGCCACCAGGCGGCGCCAAGGCCGGTCCAGCGGCGCCACACCGTCGAGCACACCGGCAATCGGCCGCAGCGTGGCGCCGTCGGGCAGCTCGCCGGTGGCGTCATCGGCATCCCACACCACGCCCAGCACCTCGCGGCTGCCCAGCGGCACGCGCACCAGGGTGCCGGGCGCGAGCGGGCGCTCACTGGCGTAGCTCAGCAGGTCGCCCACGCCGCTGTGCGACGGCGTGTGCAGGGCGACCTGGACGATGCTGGAAGACATGGGCAAAAAAGGTATGTCGGTTGCAGAACGTTGTGAAAGCCGGGCAGAGGTTTGTACGCTAAGTGCTTGATTGGCCAATCGAACGGAGAGTCATCCCGTGTTTCTGTGGATAACTTTGTTGACATCCTGTTCTGGCAACCTCCCAGGCCGCATGAATGCTGGCTGCGGACAGATTGCCTGCAAATGCGGCACACACAAAAAATCCTTATGAATCAATCATCTGAAGATTTTTGGCTGGAAATTTTGTGTTAAAGCTTGGTTGAGGTGTCATGTTGCACCGCATCACGGTTTGTGTGCATAAGTCGGACTCAGGCTGTCCGTCAAGAGGGGGCGACGGCACCAATCTGTGCTAGGGGCGCGATCTTGTGTGGAGTGAATTCTGCGAAACAACCTGCAAGTGCTTGATTCCACAGGAGATTTTTGAGTAGTCCAGATTTTCTGTGGATAACTTTGTTGATATCCACTGGGTTTGCGGCGCAAACCCTTGAAAAATCGTGCTTTCGCTGGATTGCCTGTCAAAAAAGCAGGGAACTAAATGCTTTATGAATCAAAGACTTAGCGTCAAGGGATGGTTTTTTTACAAATCATTCCGCAACCGTTCTTCCACTGAGGCGCCGCTCAGGATTTGTGCATAAGTGCGCTGCTTGGGCTGCTAAGCCTTCCGTTGTCCGCGCGAATGGCTGTGCACGGCTTCCACCAGCGCGGCCACATGCTCTGGCGGCGTGAACTGGCTGATGCCGTGGCCCAGGTTGAAGATGTGTGTGGGGCCAGTCGTCGCCTTGTCGGTGTGGGGCCTGCCAAAGCTATCGAGCACGGCATGTACCTGCGTCACGATCTGCGCTGGCGGGGCGAACAGCACGTTGGGGTCGATGTTGCCCTGCAGCGCCTTGCCGGGGCCGCCGGCCTGACCGCCGACGATGGCGCGCGCCTTGCCCAGGTTGGCCGTCCAGTCCAGGCCCAGCACCTCGCAGTCGATGTCCTTCATGTCTTCGAGCCACATGCCGCCGCCCTTGGTGAAGACGATGCGCGGCACGTCCTGCCCGTCCACGCCCGTGCGCTTGAGTTGCGCGAGCACGCGGCGGGCGTAGGCCAGGCTGAATTCCTGGAATGCGCCGTCGGCGAGCACGCCGCCCCAGCTGTCGAACACCATCACGGCCTGGGCGCCCGCGTCAATCTGGGCGTTGAGGTATTGCGCCACGGCGTCGGCGTTGATGGCCAGGATGCGGTGCATCAGGTCGGGACGGCTGTACATCAACGTCTTGACGAGGCGGTAGTCGTCACTGCCTTTGCCCTCGACCATGTAGCAGGCCAGCGTCCAGGGGCTGCCCGAGAAGCCAATCAGCGGCACGCGGCCGTTCAAGGCCTTGCGGATGCTGGTGACGGCGTCGAACACGTAGCGCAGCTTGTCCATGTCGGGCACGCTGAGTGCGGCCACGTCGGCTTCATTGCGCACCGACTTGGCAAAGCGTGGGCCCTCGCCCTCGGCAAAGGTCAAACCCAGGCCCATGGCGTCGGGCACGGTGAGGATGTCGCTGAACAGGATGGCGGCATCGAGCGGGAAGCGCTCGAGCGGCTGCAGGGTCACTTCTGTGGCGAAGTCCACGTTGGTGGCCAGACCCATGAAGCTGCCGGCCTGGGCGCGCGTGGCCTTGTATTCGGGCAGGTAGCGGCCCGCCTGGCGCATCAGCCACAGAGGGGTGTAGTCGGTGGCCTGGCGACGGCAGGCGCGCAGGAAGGTGTCGTTGGTGAGGGGCGCGAAAGTCATCCCGCGATTGTCGCAGGCTGGATGGCAAGGCCCGGCACAGTGCGCTGCGGCCGATACAGGCGCGTTCCAGGCCTGTGCACCCGCGGAACCGGCTGTGCCGGGCCGCCGGGTGCGTCCCCCGGCGGGGGGAGCGGCGCAGCCGCTCAGGGGGGCTTCACCGTTCCGCGATGTAGTGGGACATTTTTGCCGCCTCGCCCGGCGCTAAAAATGTGCGCACCTCGGTCTCCAGCGCCTGGTCGGCCATCGTGGCGCGGGCGCGCTGGTGCAGGTAGTCGGCCCAGGATTCGACGATGAAGCGCTCCACGTAGCGCGAAGGCTCGCCCAGGTCCTTGTACACCCGCCAGAAGGTGGCGCCGTCGCGGCGGCGCGGCGCCTTCATGCGGCTGATGGTGTCAAGGAATGCGGCATCGGTGCCGGGCGCGATGCGGTAGCCCACTTCCACCGCCACGGGGCCCGCCTCGGGCAGGGGCTCGGCCTCGATGAAGAGTTCATCCCAGGGCGTGGCCTGCGTGACCTCGTGCAGACCGCCCATGCGCAGCGGCATGGGGCGCGCCAGCAGCAGGCCCAGGCCCATCAGCGCGGCTGCCACGTACAGGGTGGGCGCCAGCCCCACGATGTCGGAGGCCGCGCCCCAAAACGCCGAACCCATGGCAAACGCACCCAACGCCGCCACCATGTGCATGGCCACGGCGCGTGACCGCACCCACTGCGGTGCGCTGGCCTGCGTGGCGGTGTTGAAGGTGGACATGGCCGACATCCAGGCCGCGCCCGCAAACAGCATGGACAGGTACACGACCCACGCCACCTGGGTGAAGGCCGCCACCAGCATGGCCACGGCAAACACGCCGCCGCCAGCGCCCACGATGACCTCCATGCCAAAGCGCGCGCGCAGCCGCCCCAGCACCAGGCCCACGCCCACCGCGCCTGTTCCCAGGCAACCCATCAGCAGCCCGAAGCCCGGCGCCCCGGTGCCCAGGCGCTGCGCAATCACCGGCAGCAGGGCCCACAGCGCCGAGCCCGCCGCGCTGAATGCCATCACGCGCACCAGCTGCGCCAGGATGATGCGCGAGTGCCATGCAAAACGCAGACCGCTCAGCGTGCCGCCCCACAGGCGTTCGGCGGGCAGCTTGGACGGCGGGTGGGCTTTGGGGGGCCAGCGGCGGATGGACTCCCACATCACCAGGGTGGTGGACACCGTGACGGCAAACACCCAGCCCGCGCCGAGCTGGGCAAACACCAGCCCCGCCAGCGTCGGCCCGATGGCGCGCGCTGCGTTGTAGGCAATGCTGACGGCGGTGATGGCCTGTGGCCATTCGTCGCGCGGCACGGGGTCGATCACCGAAGAATTCCAGGCCGGCGTGAGCACCGCCGTGCAGCAGCCACAGACGAACACCAGAAACAGCACCGACGCAGGCCCGCCCCAGCCCCCCAGCACCAGCAGGGTGAGCAACGTACAGGCAGCCACCTGCGCCATCAGCGCGCCCGAGATCAGGCGGCGCCGGTCAGTGGTGTCCGCCAGCACGCCGGCCGGCAGTGCCAGCAGGAACATCGGCATGAACACGGCCGTCTGCACCAGCGCTGCCAGAAACGACGAGCCGGTCAGCTCCACCATGAGCCAGGCGGCTGCCATGGTCTGCATGCCGCTGCCAACAAAAAAAACCCCTCCGCAAATCCACAAGCCCCGGAAAGCGGGCTGGCGCAAGGGGCTCCACAAGGAGGTTGAGGTGGCTGACATGCGATGGTCGGGATGTCTGTGGGGCAAAAAAATCGGCAGTGGCTGGTGTGCAGGATACCGTCTGGGCTGCGATCGACGTGGGCAGCCGCGGGATGCCCCTGCACGGTGCCGCGCACCGCCTTCAGCCGTCAGCGCCGGGCACGGTGCTACGCAATGCGCCACGTTCATAATGCGCGCTTTGCCCGTTTTGCCGGTCGCGTGCTGCGTCGCCACCAGGAGTTTTCATGCTGCGGTTCTTTCTCACGTTTGTGGCGCTGCAGCTGACCCTGTTCGGGATCAACATGCTGGGCGTGGTGCAGCAGCACGTCATCCTGCCCTGGACGGCCCTGCTCGCGCGCATGTGCGTGGCGCTCGTGACGCTGTTTGATTCCACGGCCGCTGCCGCTGGCAAGGTGCTGTGGAACACGGTGTCGGGCTTCGGGGTTTCCATTGAGCCCGGCTGCAACGGCGTGGAAGCCTGCATCGTGCTGTTTGCCGCTGTGGTCGCTTTTCCCGCCCCATGGCGCCACAAGCTGCTGGGCCTGGCGGTGGGCTTTGTGGCGGTGCAGGGGCTCAACGTGGTGCGGGTGATCAGCCTGTTCTACCTGGGGCAGTGGAACACGCAGGTCTTCAACTTCGCCCATGAGTACCTGTGGCAGGCGCTCATCATGCTGGATGTGCTGGTGGTGTGGCTGCTGTGGGTGCGTGCAGACGCCAGGGCGCAGAGCCGGCAAGCGGCCCCCGCCCAGGCCGCAGCCGCCAGTGCGTAGCGCAGGAGCCGCCATGCGCCGTGTCTCGCCCCTGACGCGCTTTGTGCTCTCTGCCTTTGGCTGGATCATTGCGCTCACCGTGCTCTGGTCCCAGGTCTCGGCCTGGACGTCCCGCCCAGTGGCGGCCCTGGCACATCTCGCGCTGGAAGAGGGTGCGCCGATGTGGGTGCGCCAGGTCCATGTGAAACCGGACAGCGTGGAGCTGGACAGCGCGGTCGCGATCCCCATCGCGCAAGCGGGAGGGCGGTGGGCGGAGCTGACGGTGGAGGTCAACCCGTCGCGCTATGCCTACGGGTTGACCATCTTTCTGGGGCTGCTGCTGGCGGCCCGTGGCGAGGGGCGGTGGTGGCGTGCTGCCGTGGGCTATGTGATGTTGCTGCCCTTTCAGGCCTTCAGCCTGGTGTTTGCCTTGCTGATGCAGCTGGTGCTTGCGGCTGAGACCAACATCCGTTACCTGCGCATATCGCAGTGGCAGATGGAGGCTATCGTGTATGCCTATCAGCTGGGGGCGCTGGTGGTGCCCACCCTGGTGCCCATTGTGGTGTGGTTGTGGCTGGACCGGGCATTCGTGCGGGATGTGCTGGTCCGCGGCTGGCGTGAATCGCTCCGGCCCGCTGCGCAGTCCCCGTCCTGAACCTCCGCTCAGGCGCTGAGCAGCATTCCGCCCCGGCCCGCTTCCAGCAGCCGCGTGAGCAGCGGGTGCATCACCTTGCGGGCGCTGTAGATCAGGTGGAACTGTTCCTGCACATCCGGCGTGGTGCCTACCTGCACGAGGCCGTGGGTGTGCGCCAGATGTTCGCCCAGCGACACGGGCGCGGGCATCACGCCCATGCCGGTGGCGGCAAAGGTGCTGAGCAGGGCGCTGTCCTCAAACTCCCCGGCGATGCGCGGGCGGATGCGTTCACGCTCCAGCCAGTGGTCAATGCGCGCGCGCATGGCGGCGTGGTCGGTGGGCAGCAGCACGGGCACCACGGCCAGGCTGTGCGGAAAGTTGTGGGCCGCCGCCTCGGCCCACAGCGGCGGCGCATACCAGGCAATGGCGCTCGTGCCCAGCAGCTGGCTGGTGGTGCGCAGCGTGGGGTTGGGCGGGGCGGCGCGGTCGGCCAGCACGGCGTCGAGCTTGTGCAAGGCCAGCTCGCCCAGCAGGGGCTGGAACTCGCCCTCGTGGCACAGCAGGCGCAGGTGGGGCTCGTCCAGCACGGGTGTCAGCAGCCGGTGCACGGCGAGCTTGGCGATGCCGTCGGAGATGCCCAGGTTCAGCCGCAGGGTCGGGCCGCTGGCGGCCTCGCGCACCCGCACCGGCAGTTGCTCGCCCAGCGCAAAGATGTGGTCGGCCTCGTGCAGCGCGGCCACGCCCGCATCGGTCAGCACCAGGTTGCGGCCTTCGGTGCGCAGCAGGGTCACGCCCAGGGATTTTTCCAGCTCGCGCACCTGGGCGCTGATGGTCTGCACCGCCATGTCCAGGCGCTCCGCGGCGCGCGCAATGCCGCCTTCCTTGGCCACCACCCAGAAGTAGAAAAGATGGCGGTAGTTGAAGCTCTGGCTCATGGGGGTCTTTCGGTGGCGCAGGGTTGGGTTCGTAAAAACCGAACCTATGGTACCAATATCACAGGTTTTTTAGTGCTCTGTGGGCGCCTACAGTCCGGGCCTGCTGCCGAGGTCCTCGCCTGGCAGGACGAAATCCCTTCGGAGAAAACAGCATGGAAACGATAGGCACGTGGTGGATGTGGACGGGCTTTGCCGTCTTTGTGGTGGTGGCCATTGCCATCGACCTGTTGGTCATGGAGCGCCAGGGGGCGCACAAGGTGACGATGAAGGAGGCCGTGCGCTGGAGCCTGCTGTGGTTCTCGCTGGCCTTTGTGTTTGTGGCCATCCTGTGGTGGTACCTCAATGGCACCGAGGGCCGCGAGGTGGCCAATACCGTCTCGATGCAGTTCATCACCGGTTATCTGGTGGAAAAGAGCCTGTCGGTGGACAACATCTTTGTCTTCCTGATGCTGTTCAGCTACTTTGCCGTGCCGCCGCAGTACCAGAAGCGCGCGCTCATCATCGGCATCATCGGCGCCATCGTGCTGCGCACGGTGCTCATCCTGGCGGGCGCCTGGCTGCTGGCCACCTTCCACTGGCTGCTGTATGTGTTCGGCGCCTTCCTGGTGTTCACGGGCGTGAAGATGTGGGTTGCGGCGGGCCAGGAGCCTGACATCGCCACCAACCCGGTGCTCAAGCTGCTGAAAAAGCGCATCCGCATCACCCACCACTTTGATGGTGAAAAGCTCAGCACCATGGTGGACGGCGTGAAGCACTACACCCCGCTGTTTGCGGTGCTGGTGCTGATCGGCACCACGGACGTGATCTTTGCGGTGGACAGCATTCCCGCGATCTTCGCCATCACGAACGATCCGTTCATCGTGCTCACGGCCAACATATTCGCCATCCTGGGCCTGCGTGCGCTGTACTTCCTGCTGGCCGATCTGGCCAACCGCTTCCACCTGCTGGCCTATGGCCTGGCGCTGGTGCTGGTGTTCATTGGCAGCAAGATGCTGCTGATCGACCTGGTGAAGATCCCGATCGGCTACGCGCTGCTCGTGACGGCCACGCTGATTGCGGGCTCCATCGTGCTGTCGCTGCGCGCCTCGGGCGAGAGCGCACACGCCGCACCGCCCAAGGGCTGAGCGTTCACCTCCCCGCCCGCCCGCCCGCCGGGCGGCCGGTGTGGCGATGAATTTTGAGTGTTTTTGGGCTGCAGCGCTTAATGGTATTGCGCTAACAGCTATCAAAACAGTAGTAAAAAGCAGGCCGTGGCGCCGGGCAGGCTACCGGGCAGCGGGGGTGGCTTGCGCCGGTGCCGGTGGCGCCACATGCTCGCGGCGCTGCACCACGACAAACCGGTCTGCCACAAAGGCGAGGCTGGTGTAGCTGGCGTTGGCTGCGGGGTTGCCGCCGGTGGCGTGGTAGTCCGAAAACGCCGCAGACTGGTTCACGAACACCCCCTGCGTGAGGTTGATGGACAGCGCCACGCGCGTGCGCCGGCCCAGGGCCACGGCCTGGTCGATGTAGGCGCGGTCGGTCGAATAAACGCCCAGCGTGAGCGCGCCGTGCGCGCGCAGCGTGGCCTCGGCCACCTGCAGACTGGCCGCGCCGGAGTCGGTGGCCACCAGGTACGACACCGGGCCGAAGCATTCCAGCCCATAGATCGCGCTGTCCGCCTGGTCGAGCGCAATGATCTGCGGCGTGTGCACCTGCGCGGTGGCGTACTCGGGGTGCGGCAGCGTGCGTGATGCGAGCACCACCCGCCCCTGACCTGCCGCCTTGCGGATGCGATCCACGGTGTCGGGCGAGCACACGGCGCCCAGCACCGCCGTGGCCACGCGCGGGTTGGAGGCCAGTTCATCCACGGCGGCGGCCAGGTCGGCGCCCACCTGCTCGAAGCTCTTGTGCCCTTGGTCGGTGGCGATGCCGCCGCGCGGGATCAGGATGTTCTGCGTGGTGGTGCACATCTGGCCGCTGTAGAGCGACAGCGTGAACGCCAGGTTGCGCAGCAGGGCGGCGTACTGGTCGGTGGATTCGATGATGACGGTGTTCACGCCCGCCATCTCGGCATACACACGCGCCTGGCGCGCGTTGTCGATGAGCCAGCGGCCGAACTGGTTGCTGCCGGTGAAGTCGATGCTGGCCACCGCGCTGTGCGTGGCCAGGGCCTGGGTGTCCTCGGCGCGCGGGGTCAGGGCCAGCGTCACGGTGTCGGGGTCCAGCCCCTGTTCGGCGAGCACATCGCGCAGGATGCCCACCGAGATCGCGGCGGGCAGCACGGCGTTGGGGTGGGGCTTGACGATCACCGGGTTGCCCGTGGCCAGCGCGGCAAACAGGCCGGGGTAGGTGTTCCACGTGGGGAAGGTGGCGCAGCCAATCACCAGCGCCACGCCCCGGCCCACGATCTCGTAGTGCTTTTGCATCACCAGCGGCGGGTTCTTGCCCTGGGGCTTGTCCCACAGCGCCTGGCCGGGCACGTCGGCCATGGCTTTCCAGGCGTAGGCAATGGCTTCGAGCGCGCGGTCCTGCGCATGCGGGCCGCCGGCCTGGAAGGCCATCATCGGGCCCTGGCCGGTGGTGAGCATCACTGCGTGCGCGATCTCGTGGCTGCGGCGGTGGATGCGCACCAGTGCCTCCAGCAGCACGCCCACGCGGCCCCGCGCGCCCAGTGCCTGCCAGGCGGGTTCGGCGGCCTGTGCCGCTGCCACCAGCGCCTGCACGTCGCAATCGGGGTAGCGCACATCCAGCGCCACGCCGTAGGGCGACCGCTCGGTGGCCACGCGGCCCCGCTCGCCGGGCTGCTGCAGCGGGAAGTCCTTGCCCAGCAGGGCCGTCACCGCCGCCTGGCCGTCGGCCTGACCGGTTTCGCCATAGACCTTGGGCGAGGGCGATTCGGGGAAGGGCGTCCAGTGGCCACGGGTGGTCAGGGCATCCAGTGCACCGTCCAGCAGGGCGCGGTGGGTATCGAACAAGGGCATGAATTTGTCTCCATCAAGGGTTTGCCCTGATGGGTTTGACTTGCATCAGGGAGAGGGAAAGTTTATTCTCTACCGAACGGTCGGTCAACAATGTTTGTCGCCGGTCAAAACCCCTTTTCCCTCACTTTGCTAGGCAGGAGTTGCCCATGTCTGAACCGCTGGTTGTAGTCACCCAATCGGGCGACGTGCAAACGCTTGCGCTGAATCGGCCCGGTGCGCTCAACAGCTTCACGGGGCCCCTGCATGCCGAGCTGCTGGCGGCGCTGGAGGCGGCTGCGGCCAACCCCGCAGTGCGCTGCGTGGTGCTGACCGGCACGGGGCGGGCTTTCTGTGCGGGGCAGGACCTGGCCGATCCCGCGGTGGCGCCGGACCTCACGCCCGGCGCCGCACCCAAGGATCTGGGCACGGTGATCGACACCTTGTATGGCCCGCTGTGCCAGCGCATCCGCAGCATGCCCGTGCCGGTGGTGGCGGCGGTCAATGGCGTTGCGGCCGGCGCGGGCGCCAATCTGGCGCTTGGCTGCGATCTGGTGCTGGCCGCGCGGTCGGCCAGCTTCATCCAGGCCTTCACCAAGATTGGCCTGGTGCCCGACACCGGCGGCACCTGGCTGCTGCCGCGCCTGGTGGGCCGTGCGCAGGCCCTGGGCCTGGCGCTGCTGGGCGACAAGTTGCCCGCGCCCGAGGCCGAGCGCCTGGGCCTGATCTGGCGCTGTGTGGAAGACGACGCACTGCAGGACGAGGTCCAGGCCCTCGCCCAGCGTCTGGCTGGCATGCCCACCAAGGCGCTGGTCGCCACGCGCCAGGCGCTCGATGCTGCGGCGCTCATGGACTACGGCCAGGCGCTGGCGCACGAAGCCGCGGTGCAGCGCACCCTGGGGGCTGCGGCCGACTACCGCGAAGGGGTGGAGGCCTTCACGGCCAAGCGCGCGCCCCGTTTCACCGACCGCTGAGGCCACCGACCCATGGATTCCGCAACCACCCCGATGACCCCCCAGGCCCTGGCCGACCATGTGCGCCTCGGCATGCTGGCCCACGACCGCGCCACCCGTGCGCTCGGCATGGAGATCACCAGCATGGAGCCGGGCCACGCCACCATCACCATGGCCGTGCGCGCCGACATGCTCAACGGTTTTGACACCTGCCACGGCGGCTACATCACCACGCTGGCCGATTCGGCCTTTGCGTTCGCCTGCAACTCGCGCAACACCATGACGGTGGCCTCCGGCCTGTCGGTGGACTTTCTGGCGCCGGGGCGCGAGGGTGACGTGCTGACGGCGCGCGCGGTCGAGGTGTCGCTGGCGGGCCGCACGGGCGTGTACGACGTGGTGGTGACCAACCAGCGCGGTGAGTCCGTGGCAGTGTTCCGCGGGCGCTCGTATGCGATCAAGGGCCGCCCCACCGTGGCGCTGCCGGCGGCCTGCGGCGCCACGGCGCCTGAGGCGCACTGAGCGCCACCACCTGCCCCCACAACAACAGACCCCTCAGGAGACAAGCCCATGCCAGTGCGCCAACCCGCCCCCGGCGATCTGGAAGCCATTGAAACCGCCAGCCGCGACGAGGTGCAGGCCCTGCAGCTGCAGCGCCTGCGCTGGACGCTGCAGCACGCTTACGACAACGTGCCGCACTACCAGCGGGCCTTCGATGCCAAGGGCGTGCACCCCAACGACCTCAAGCAGCTGTCCGACCTGTCGAAGTTTCCGTTCACGGTGAAGAAGGACCTGCGCGACAACTATCCCTTCGGCATGTTTGCCGTGCCACGGGAACAGGTGTTGCGTGTACACGCATCGTCCGGCACCACCGGCAAGCCCACGGTGGTGGGCTACACCCGCAAGGACATCGACAACTGGGCCGACCTGGTGGCGCGCTCCATCCGCGCCGCGGGGGGGCGCGCCGGGGACATGGTGCACATCGCCTACGGCTATGGCCTGTTCACCGGCGGCCTGGGCGCGCACTACGGCGCCGAGCGGCTGGGCTGCACAGTCATCCCCATGTCGGGCGGGCAGACTGAAAAGCAGGTGCAGCTGATCCGCGACTTTCAGCCCAGCATCATCATGGTCACGCCCTCGTACATGCAGGTCATCAACGAGGAGTTCATCCGCCAGGGCGTGGACCCGCGCGAGAGTTCGCTCAAGGTGGGCATCTTCGGCGCCGAGCCCTGGACCGAAGCCATGCGCCGCGAGATCGAAACGAAGTCCGGCATCGACGCTGTGGACATCTATGGTCTTTCGGAGGTCATGGGCCCGGGCGTGGCCAGCGAGTGCGTGGAGAGCAAGGACGGCCCGGTGATCTGGGAAGACCATTTCTACCCCGAGATCATCGACCCGGACACCGGTGAGGTGCTGCCCGACGGCGAAGAGGGCGAACTCGTCTTCACCTCGCTGTCCAAGGAGGCGCTGCCGATGATCCGCTACCGCACGCGCGACCTCACGCGGCTGCTGCCGCCCACCTCGCGCGCGTTCCGGCGCATGGGCAAGATCGTCGGCCGCTCGGACGACATGCTCATCATCCGCGGCGTGAACGTGTTCCCCACACAGATCGAGGAGATCGTGCTGGCGCACGGAAAGCTCTCGGGCCAGTACCAGATTCTGGTGGCGCGCGAAGGCAGCCTGGACAAGGTGACAGTGCGGTGCGAACTGCAGCCCGGTGTGTCCACCGCCGAACGCACCGACATCACCGGCTGGGTGCGCCACCGCATCAAGACCCTGGTGGGCATTTCCTGCGACATCGATGTGCTGAACCCCGATTCCATCGAACGCACGCTGGTGGGCAAGGCCCGCCGCGTGATCGACCAGCGCCCGCGCCCCTGAGAACCCGCAGGCGCGTTGCAACACCCCGTACGAAAGGACTCCGTCATGTATACACAAGCCATGGACGTGTTGGGCAAGGATGGCGCCGACACCCGGCCCGCGCTGCAAAGCTCGGACGAACTGCAGCGGCAGGCGCAGTTTGACGCGCGCATTGACGCCGGAGAGTTCATCGAGGCCAAGGACTGGATGCCCGAGCACTACCGCAAGACGCTGCTGCGCCAGATCAGCCAGCACGCGCACTCGGAGATCGTCGGCATGCTGCCCGAGGGCAACTGGATCACGCGCGCGCCCACGCTCAAGCGCAAGTCCATCCTGCTGGCCAAGGTGCAGGACGAGGGGGGCCACGGCCTGTACCTGTATGCGGCGGCGGAAACGCTGGGCTCCTCGCGCGACGAGATGCTGCACGCGCTGCACACGGGCAAGGCCAAGTACAGCTCCATCTTCAACTATCCCACGCTCACCTGGGCCGACATGGGCACCATCGGCTGGCTGGTGGATGGCGCGGCCATCATGAACCAGGTGCCGATCTGCCGCTGCTCGTACGCGCCGTACGCGCGGGCCATGGTGCGCATCTGCCGCGAGGAGAGCTTTCACCAGCGCCAGGGCTATGACAGCCTGCTGGTGATGATGCAGCAGGGCACCGACGCGCAGCGCGCCATGGTGCAGGACGCCGTCAACCGCTGGTGGTGGCCGTCGATCATGATGTTCGGCCCGCCGGACGACCAGTCGCCCAACTCCGCGCAGTCGATGCGCTGGGGCATCAAGCGGGTCTCCAACGACACCCTGCGCCAGAAGTTCATCGACGCCACGGTGGAGCAGGCCAAGGTGCTGGGCGTGACCCTGCCCGACCCCGACCTGAAGTGGAACGAGGAGCGCCAGCACTACGACTTTGGCGCCATCGACTGGAGCGAGTTCTGGCGCGTGATTGCGGGCGACGGCCCCTGCAACGAAGAGCGCCTGAACGCCCGCGTCAAGGCCTGGGAAGACGGCGCCTGGGTGCGTGAAGCCGCCCTGGCCCATGCCGCCAAGCACGCTCCCGGTGCGCAGCGCGCCGCAGCCTGATCGGGTGATGACGCTGAACTAATTTGAATGAAACTGGCCTTCAGCGCTTATCCCTATTGCGCCAACAGCTATCAATATTGAAGCAACTGTCTCCTGCCTGATTGTCTGGACATTCCATGAACACCTCCGCCCCTACCCCCAACGCGGCTGCCACCGCCCACGAATGGCCCCTGTGGGAAGTCTTCGTGCGCAGCAAGGCTGGCCTGGACCACAAGCACTGCGGCAGCCTGCACGCCGCCGACCCGAAGATGGCCATCCAGATGGCACGCGACGTGTACACCCGCCGGCAGGAGGGCACCAGCGTGTGGGTGGTGCGCTCCGACCAGATCGTGGCCAGCGACCCCGGCGAAAAGGACATGTATTTCGACCCCGCCGAGGACAAGGTCTACCGCCACCCCACCTTCTACGTGCTGCCCGCAGCCGTGGACCACATGTGAGGGGCCGGCCATGCCACAACAAGCCAGCATCGCGATTAGCCGCGACCCCGCCGTGCAGTACCTGCTGCGCCTGGGCGACACCTGCCTGATCCAGGGCCAGCGCCTGGCCGAATGGTGTGGGCACGGGCCCGTTCTGGAGGAGGACATTGCGCTCACCAACATGGCGCTCGACCTGGTGGGACAGGCCCGCGCGCTGCTCACGCGCGCAGGCCAGGCCGACGGCCAGGGCCACGACGAAGACCAGCTGGCCTTCCTGCGCGAGGAGCGGGACTACTTCAACCCCACCCTGGTGGAGCTGCCCCGTGGCGACTTCGCCTTCACCATGGTGAGGAGCGCCATGGTGGCCACCCTGCTCAAGCTGGTGTGGGAGCGCCTGGCCACCTCCAGCGACGCGGAGCTGGCCGCCATTGCCGGCAAGGCCGTGAAGGAAGCGCGCTACCACCAGCAGCACGCCGCCGACTGGGTGGCCCGCCTGGGTGACGGCACTGAGGAATCGCGCCGCCGCACGCAGGCCGCGCTGGCCACCCTGTGGCGCTACATGCCCGAGCTGTTCGTGCCCGACGCGGTGGACGAGGCGGCGCACGCGGCAGGCCTGGGCCCGCGCTGGGCCGACCTGCGCGAGGCCTGGATGGCCGAGATGGCGCAGATCCTGGCCGCGGCCGACCTGGCGGTGCCGCAGGAGTCCGCCTTCCGCAGCACCGGGCGACAGGGCGTGCACAGCGAACACATGGGCTACATCCTGGCCGAGATGCAGCACCTGCAGCGCAGCTACCCCGGAGGTGTGTGGTGATGGTGGAAGCAGCACCGCGCCCTGCCGCACCCGCATCCCCTGCATCCTTAGCTGCGGATGTGGGGGCGCAGTCCGCGCGCGTGCAGGAGGCCTGGCGTGTGCTGGACGGTGTGCTCGACCCCGAAGTGCCCGCCGTGTCGGTGCGGGACCTGGGCATCGTGCGCGACGTGCGCCTGCACGGCGACCTGCTCGACGTGGTGCTTACACCCACCTACTCGGGCTGCCCCGCTACCGAAGTCATCGAGGCCGACGTGCTGGCCGCCATCCACGCCGCGGGGCTCGGCCCGGCACGGGTCACCCTGCAGCGAGCCCCGGCGTGGACCACCGACTGGATCACCCCCCAGGGCCGCGAGCGCCTGCGCGCTTACGGCATCGTGCCGCCGGGTGCCGTGGCGCCGGGCACCGAGGTGCCCCTGCGCTTCATGCCCCGCGCTGCCGCTGCACCGGCCCTGGAGTGCCCGCACTGCGGCAGCCCCCGCACCGAGCGCCTGTCGGCCTTCGGTTCCACGGCCTGCAAGGCGCTGTACCGGTGCCTGGCCTGCCGCGAGCCTTTCGAGCATTTCAAGCCGCTGTGACCCACCTCCCCCAACACCCATGTCTTCCACCGGGAACGCACTGAAAGCCCTGCCATGAGCGTCATCTTCCACCCCCTGCGCGTGCGCTCGATCCAGCCGGACACGGCGGAGTCGGTCATCGTCTCGTTTGACGTGCCGCCCGAGCTGCGCGAGGTGTTCGGCTTCACCCAGGGCCAGTACCTCACGCTGCGCACCGACATTGACGGGCAGGACCTGCGCCGCTCGTACTCCATCTGCGCCGGTGTGGACGACGACGAGCTGCGCGTGGGCGTGCGCAAGGTCAGCGGCGGCGTGTTTTCCAACTGGATCCACACCCGGCTCAAGGTGGGCGACACACTGCAGGTGATGGCGCCACAGGGCCGCTTCTTCGTGCCGCTTCAGCCTGCGGCGCACCGGCATTACCTGGGCATTGCGGGCGGCAGCGGCATCACGCCCATCCTGTCCATCATGAAGACCGTGCTGGCGCGCGAGCCGGCGAGCCGCTTCATGCTGATCTACGGCAACCGCACGCTGCAGTCCACGATGTTCAAGGAGGAGATCGAAGACCTCAAGAACCGCTACCTCACGCGCCTGGTGCTGCACCACGTGTTCTCGGCCGAGCAGACCGATGCGCCGCTGAACATGGGCTTTGTCAACCGCGAAAAGCTGGCGGAGTTTCTCAAGGCACTGATTCCGGCACAGCGGATCGACGAAGCCTTCATCTGCGGCCCGTTCCAGATGAACGACGAGGCCGAGGCCGCGCTCATCGCTGGCGGCGTGCCGGCAGAGCGCATCCATGTGGAGCGCTTTGGCATTGCGCTGCCGGCGGGCGGGCAGGTGGGCGCCGTGGTGCACGAATCCTTGCCCGGCGATGCCCAGCATGCGCGCATTGCCATCGTGCGCGACGGGCTGCGGCGCGAGTTTGCGTTCAGCAAGGACCAGCCCAGCATTCTGGATGCCGCCTCCGCCGCGGGGCTGGAGGTGCCGTTCTCGTGCACCTCCGGCGTGTGCGGCACCTGCCGCGCCAAGTGCATCGAGGGCGAGGTGCGCATGGAGCGCAACTTCGCGCTCGACAAGGCCGAGGTCGCGGCGGGTTTTGTGCTGACCTGCCAGTGCCGGCCGCTGACGCAGAACGTGGTGCTTTCCTTTGATGAGCGCTGAGATGGGGCAAGATCGCCGCCCCGTCACCCACTGAATGCAGAGGAACACTGTCCATGGCCCGAGGGCGCTCTCCCGGATACGAAGATCAGCGCGAAATGATCCTGAACCAGGCCGCCGCACTGTTTGCGCGGCGTGGCTACCCTGCCACGTCGATGAACGAGGTGGCGGAGGCCTGCGGGCTGTCCAAGCCCACGCTGTACCACTATTTCAAGGACAAATACCACCTGCTGGTGCACATCACCGAGGGCCACGTCTCCCGGCTGCAGGCGCTGGTCGAAGAAGTGCAGGCGCAGAACCTGCCGCCCGAGGCGCGTCTGCGCACGCTGATCCAGCGCTTCGTGCAGGAGTACGCCGAGGCCCAGCACGCACACCGCGTGCTGACCGAGGACGTGAAGTTCCTGCAGCCGGAAGACCACGAGCGTGTGCTGAACAAGGAGCGTGCCGTGGTGGCCGCCTTTGCCGACGCGCTGGGCCAGATGCGGCCCGACACCGAAGCGGCAGGCCTCACCAAGGCGCTCACCATGTTGCTGTTCGGCATGATCAACTGGATGTTCACCTGGCTGCGCCCCGATGGAGAACTCGACTATGAAGCGATGGCCCCCATTGTTGCGGACCTGTTCTTCGGGGGCGTGCCCGCCGTGCGCACCGATGGTGCTGCCGCACGGTCCGCCCCATGACGCCTGCGCGCCTCACGGGTTTTCACTTAATCGAATGCATTAGACATTGGTGAATTTGTTGCCTAAGATCAAAAATTCCGTTTAGATAAATTTGTTTATCCATAACGAATTTCACCGCGGGGCGGCGCGGTGGAGTTATGACGGTGCCGAGCCTTCCGCAACCATTCCAACCCAAGGAGACAAACCATGAAAAAACGCAATCTTTTCCCCCTGGCCATCGCTGCGGCCGCCGCGCTGGCTTGCAGCGCAGCGCTGGCCGACATCAATGTCGGCGTCACCGTCTCCGCCACGGGGCCTGCAGCCTCGCTGGGCATTCCCGAGAAGAACACCATCGCGCTCATGCCGCGCACCATTGCGGGCGAGAAGGTGAACTACATCGTGCTCGACGATGCATCGGACACCACCACCGCCGTCAACAACACCCGCAAGCTCATCAGCGAAAGCAAGGTGGACATCATCCTGGGCTCCAGCACCACGCCCAATTCGCTGGCCATGATCGACGTGGCTGCCGAGGCGCAGACGCCCATGATCTCGATGGCCGCCTCGGCCCGCATCGTCGAGCCCATGGACGCCAAGAAGAAGTGGGTGTTCAAGACGCCGCAGAACGACATCATGATGTCCACCGCCATCGTGGACCACATGGCCGCCTCGGGCGTCAAGACCGTGGCGTTCATCGGCTTCTCGGACGCGTACGGCGAAGGCTGGCACCAGGAGTTCAGCAAGGCGGCCGCCGCCAAGAACCTGCAGATCGTGGCCAACGAGCGCTATGCGCGCACCGACACCTCGGTGACCGGCCAGGTCCTCAAGATGATCAGCGCCAAGGCCGACGCGGTGCTGATCGCCGGCTCGGGCACCCCGGCCGCGCTGCCGCAAAAAACGCTCAAGGAGCGCGGCTACACCGGCAAGATCTACCAGACGCACGGCGTGGCCAATGCCGACTTCCTGCGCGTGGGCGGCAAGGATGTGGAAGGCACGCTGCTGCCCTCGGGCCCGGTGCTCGTGGCCGCGCAGCTGCCGGACAGCCACCCCGTCAAGAAGTCCGCCATGGCGTATGTGGAAGCGTATGAAGCCGCCCACGGCAAGGGCAGCGTATCCACCTTCGGTGCCCACGGCTGGGATGCGGGCGCGCTGATGACGGCTGCCGTGCCTGCCGCGCTCAAGAAGGCCAAGCCCGGCACGCCCGAGTTCCGCGCCGCGCTGCGCGATGCGCTGGAACAGATCAAGGAAGTGCCCGGGGCGCATGGCATCTTCACCATGTCGCCCGATGACCACCTGGGGCTCGACAACCGCGCCCGTGTGATGGTGAAGATCGAAAACGGCACCTGGAAGTACCAGCCCTAGGCGACGTTGAACAGGTCTCCGCGATGGTGCGCGCCCTGGTTTGGGATGGGCTGCAAGGCGCAAACCGCAGCCATAGCCGATGCTATGGCGAGGATTTGCAACGCAGCAGACCGCACAAGGCAGGGATGCGCGACACGCGAGGGACTTGTTCAGCGTTGCCTTCGCTCCCCCCTGAGGCGCTGCGCGCCTTCCCCCCGGAGGGGGGACGCTCCCAGCGCGGCGGGGCGGCCCTTGCGCGGGAGCACTGGCCGGGGCCGCGCCGGACGCGTGGGGCGGGGCTCCTATTGGCTTATGGCTGCCAAAAATTCGATAAAAATGGCTGCTAGCGCTTTATGGTAAAGCGCTGACAGCTATCAAATTAGTAGTAAAAGCCAGTTGATCCGCTTCTGAACGAAAGCCGAATATGGATTTGCAGATCGCCCTGTTGCTGGGGCAGGACGGCATTGTCAACGGCGCCATCTACGGGTTGATGGCGCTCGCGCTGGTGCTGGTTTTTTCCGTGACCCGGGTGATCTTCATCCCGCAGGGCGAGTTCGTGGCCTTCGGTGCGCTCACCATGGCCATGATGCAGGCCGGGCGCGTGCCCACCACGCTGTGGCTGCTGCTGGCACTGGCGGCGGTGGTGCTGGTGGTCGAAGCCTGGCGCTGGAAGGCGGGTGCCACGGTCAACTGGCCCGCCACGCTGGTGTGGTGTGTGGCGCTGCCCGCCGTGGCGGCGGTGCTGGCTCTGGGGGTGCGGCCCACGTCGCTGGCGCTGCAGGCGCTCACCGCGCTGGTGCTGATCACGCCGATGGGGCCGCTGCTGTACCGGCTGGCGTTCCGCCCGCTGGCGGATGCCTCGGTGCTGATGCTGCTGATCGTGTCGGTGGCGCTGCACGGTGTGCTGGTGGGGCTTGGCCTGCTGTTCTTTGGCGCCGAGGGTTCGCGCACGCCGCCGTTCTGGGACGCGCGGTTCGATCTGGGGGGCATCCCGGTGTCGGGCCAGTCGCTGGTGGTGCTGGGGGTCACGCTGGCCCTGGTGGTGCTGCTGTTCGTGTTCTTCGGGCGCTCGATGGTGGGCAAGGCCTTGCGCGCCACGGCCATCAACCGCGTGGGTGCGCGCCTCATGGGCATCCCCACCGAGCTGTCGGGTGACGTGAGTTTTGCGCTGGCGGCGCTGATCGGCGCCATCTCGGGCCTGCTGATCGCGCCGCTGACCACGGTGTATTACGACACCGGCTTTCTCATCGGCCTCAAGGGCTTCGTAGCCGCCATCGTCGGCGGTCTGGCGAGCTACCCGCTGGCGCTGGCCGGCGCGTTGCTGGTGGGGCAACTGGAGTCGTTCGCCTCGTTCTGGGCCAGTGCCTACAAGGAGGTGCTGGTGTTCACATTGATTGTTCCGGTGTTGTGGTGGCGGTCGCTGAACAGCCACCATGTGGAGGATGAAGAATGAGCGCGCCCCTGAATGCACCCGCCACTGCCCGGGCGGCAGCGCCGGCCCCGCGCGGCGTGGTCACGCGCGCCCAGCTCACGCTGGCCTGCGTGGCGCTGCTGGCCCTGTCCTGGGGCTGGCTGCCGGATTTCACAGTGGTGGTGCTGTCCAACATCGGCCTGTTCGCCCTGGTGGCGGCGGGCCTGGTGATGCTGACCGGCGTGGGCGGCATGACGTCCTTCGGTCAGGCCGCGTTTGTGGGCATCGGCGCCTATGCCACGGCCTGGGCTTGCACCGCGCCCGGCCCCGCACAGGCGCTGGGCGCCATCGTGGGCGCGCAGGGCCTGCCCTGGGCGGGCCTGGCCCTGGGCCTGGTGCTGACCGGGGTGGTGGCCTGGGCGCTGGGGGCCGTCACGCTCAAGCTGTCGGGCCACTACCTGCCGCTGTGCACCATTGCCTGGGGGCTCTCCCTGTACTACCTGTTCGGCAACATGCAGTTCCTGGGCGGGCAGACCGGTATCACGGGCATCCCGCCGCTCATGTTGGGCACGTTCTCGCTGGCCTCGCCGCGGGCCATCGGCGTGCTGATCTGGGCCGTGCTGCTGGTGGCCTTGTGGCTGCTGCACAACCTGCTCGACTCGCGCGAAGGCCGCGCCATCCGCGCGCTCAAGGGCGGGCGGGTGATGGCCGAATCCATGGGTGTGGACACGGCCCGCTACCGCATCAAGCTCTTCGTGCTGGCGGCGCTGCTGGCGGCCATTTCGGGCTGGCTGTATGCGCACATGCAGCGCTTTGTCAGCCCCACGCCGTTCAACCTGAACATCGGCATCGAATACCTGTTCATGGCCGTGGTGGGCGGCGCCGGGCATCTGTGGGGCGCGGTGCTGGGCGCCACGCTCATCACCCTGCTCAAGGAAAAGCTGCAGGACATCCTGCCCAGCCTGCTGGGCACCAGCGGCAACTTTGAGATCATCGTGTTTGGCCTGCTCATGGTGCTGGTGCTGCAGCGCTTTGCCGATGGCCTGTGGCCCACGCTGCAGCGCCTTTCGGCCCGCTGGCTGCGCGCGGGCGCCCCCCGCGCCGCGCGCACGGCCGCCGCGCTGGTGCAGCGCACGCTGCCCGCTGCCGGCACCACGCTGCTGCAGGCCCGCAAGGTCACCAAACGCTTTGGTGGTCTGGTGGCGAACAACGCGGTGTCCATGGACGTGAAGGCCGGCGAGGTGCACGCGCTCATCGGCCCCAACGGCGCCGGCAAGAGCACCTTCTTCAACATGATTTCGGGCGTGGACGACGCCACCGAGGGCGAAGTGCGCCTGATGGACCGCGCGATGCTGCGGCGTCCGTCGCGCGAGTTTGCCCGCCTGGGCATGGCGCGTACCTTCCAGCATGTGCGCCTGCTGGGGCAGCGCAGCGTGGTCGAGAATGTGGCGCTGGGCGCCCACCAGCGCGCGCGGCGCGGCTGGATCGCCTCCATGCTGCGGCTGGACCGGGCCGAAGAGGCGGCCCTGCTGGCCGAGGCGCGCCGCCAGATCGAGCGCTGTGGCCTGGGTGCGTTTGCCGATACGCCCGCCGCATCGCTGGCGCTGGGCCAGCAGCGCATCGTGGAGATCGCGCGTGCGCTGGCGGGACAGCCGGCCATCCTGCTGCTGGACGAACCCGCCGCCGGCCTGCGCCATCTGGAAAAGCGCGCCCTGGCCGACCTGCTGCGCCAGCTGCGTGCCGAGGGCCTGGGCATCCTGGTGGTGGAGCACGACATGGAGTTCGTGATGAACCTGGCCGACCGCATCACGGTGCTGGAGTTCGGCACCGTGATCGCCGAAGGCACGCCGCACGACGTGCAGCGCAACCAGCGTGTGCTGGATGCCTACCTGGGCGGTGGCGACGATGAGCCACAGCCGCCGGCCGCGCCCGCTGTCGCCCCTTCTTCTTTGACCCCCACCCCCGGAGCCGCAGCATGAGCGCCAGTGCCCCCACACCCCTGTTGCAGTTGCAGGACCTGTCGGTGTCCTACGGGCCGGTCGAGGCGGTGCACCAGGTGCAGCTTTCCGTGAACGAGGGCGAGATCGTCACCGTGATCGGCCCCAACGGCGCCGGCAAGACCACGCTGCTGTGTGCGGCCATGGGGCTGCTGCCCTCCACGGGTTCCATCAGCCTGGCGGGCGAACGCATCGCGCGCCCGAGCGTCGAGGCCATGGTGGCGCGGGGCGTGGGCCTGGTGCCTGAAAAGCGCGAGCTGTTTGGCGACATGTCGGTGGAAGACAACCTGCTGCTGGGCGGCTTTTCGCGCTGGCGCAAGGGCCAGCGCGACCAGGCCGAGCGCATGGAGGAGGTGTTCGCCATCTTCCCGCGCCTGCGCGAGCGGCGCCCGCAGCTGGCGTCCACCCTCTCGGGCGGCGAGCGGCAGATGCTGGCCATTGGCCGGGCGCTGATGGCGCGCCCGCGCCTGCTGCTGCTGGACGAGCCCTCGCTGGGCTTGGCGCCGCTGATCGTGCGCGAGGTGCTGCACGTGGTGTCGTCGCTGCGCGAGCATGGCGTGTCGGTGTTGCTGGTGGAGCAGAACGCCCGGGCCGCGCTGCGCGTGGCCGACCGCGCCTATGTGCTGGAGATGGGCGCAGTGGCGCTCACGGGTGCCGCCCAGGACCTGCTGAGCGACCGCCGCATCATCGATACCTACCTGGGCATCGGCGGCACGGCGCACACCGAGGCGCCGGAACCCGCCTGACACGGCGGGCACTCGTCACGTCCAAAAAAATTGCATCAAATCGGGCTCCAGCGCTTATCCATAAAGCGCTGGCAGCTCTCAATTCAGTAGCAAACGCAGTTGCGTTCAGGCGCGCAGCACACCCGCAGCCCTCATCGTCACGCCGCCGCGTGCACGGGCGCCACCGGGGCGATCGCAGCGGGTGCCGTGGGGCTCTGCGCCGTGTGGCCCTGGGCGCGCCCGCGGGCCAGCGACAACGCTTCGGTCAGGATGTCCTGGTCACCGATGTGGTTGGCCAGCAGCAGCACCAGCCGCGCATTCATGGCGTGGCTTTCTTCGGTGGACAGGCCTTCGTGCGCGGCGAGCAGCGCCTCGTAGAAGTCATCGCTGGCCTGCAGGTGGGGTTGGGTGATCAGCATGGGGGGGCTCCGCAGTTCATCGTGCTCATCCGGCGGCGGCCATGGCGTGCGCCAGGGCCTGGCGCACCTGCGTTTCGCTGGCAGCGCGCCAGCGTGCACACAGGTGCTGGTCGGGCCGCACCAGCACCATGGTGCCGGGCCGGGCGTCCAGCCGCTGCGTGACCAGGCCCTGTGTGTCCTGCACGTCGTGCACTTCGGTGCCAATCTGCAGCACCCTCACCTGCGGCAGGCTGCGGGCCCAGGCGGGCGCCGTGCCGAATACCAGCAGCGTGAAGTCCGGCCCCAGCGTGCGCAACAGCCAGCCAGGCTGTCCGTCGCACACCACGGGGGCATCCAGCAGCACGGCACCCGGCACCTGGGGGCCGGAAAAGTCATCGTCGCAGTCGGGCGTGTTGAGCGGTGAATGGCGCAGCGTGGTGGGCACCGACAGCCGCCCGCTGTTGACCATGCGGCGCGCAAACGGGTGCTCGCGGGCCAGCTCCAGCACGGCTGCGCGAAAGAGGTGGCTGATCGCGCTCTTGGGCGTGATGAAGTCGGTGGCGCGGGTGGAGTTGCGGATGTTCTCGTCGGCGGCGAACTCGCGTTCGGGCCCGTAGGTGGCCACCAGGGCATCGGGCGCCAGGCCTTTGAGTACCCGGTCGAGCTTCCACGCCAGGTTTTCGGCATCCTGCACGCCGCTGTTGGCCCCGCGCGCGCCAAAGGGCGACACGCCGTGCGCGCTGTCGCCCGCAAACACCACGCGGCCGTGCACAAAGCGGTCCATGCGCAGGCAGGCAAAGGTGTAGACGCTGGCCCAGTCGAGCGTGAACTTCACGCCCGGCCCCAGCAGCGCCTGCACGCGGGGGAGGATGTTCTCGGGCTTCTTTTCTTCGTCCGGGTCGGCGTCCCAGCCGAGCTGGAAGTCAATGCGCCAGACGTTGTCGGGCTGGCGGTGCAGCAGCACGCTCTGGCCGGGGTGAAACGGCGGGTCGAACCAGAACCAGCGCTCGGTGGGGAAGTTCACGTCGCTGTCCAGGCGCACATCGGCGATCAGGAAGCGGTCGTGGAAGATGCGGCCCTTGCTCTCCAGGCCCATCAGCTGGCGCAGGGGCGAGCGCGAGCCGTCGCACGCGGCCACCCACTGCGCGTCGATCGCGTAGTCGCCCTCGGGCGTGTTCACGGTGAGCAGCGCCCCGTCGGCACGCGGCGCCACAGCGGTCACCTTGTTGTGCCAGCGGATGTCGATGCCCGGCAGCTGCAGGGCGCGCTCCACCAGGTAGGCCTCGGCGTAGTACTGCTGCAGGTTGATGAAGGCTGGGCGCTCGTGGCCCTCCTCGGGCAGCAGGTTGAATTCGAAAACCTCGTCGCTCTTGAGGAACACGCGGCCCACGTTCCACGAGACGCCCTTGTCCACCATGCGCTGGCCCACGCCCAGGCGGTCCCAGATCTCCAGCGTGCGCTTGGAAAAGCAGATGGCGCGCGAGCCGATGGAGAGCTTGTGGTCGTTGTCCAGCACCACCACACGCTGCCCGCGCTGGGCCAGGTCGATGGCCAGAGACAGACCCACCGGGCCCGCGCCCACGATGACGACGGGGTGCTGCGCGGGTGTGGCACTGTCCTGGTCGGGCGAGCGCACGTAGCCGAAGTCGATGGCTTGCACCTCGGCGCCGCTGGCGTGGAAGGCCTCGGGGGGAATGTCTCGGGGGTTCATGGTTGGACGACTTCCTATCTCTATCTGTGTGTTCGATCGTTGCCTGTATAGAGAACCGACTTGTGAAACTGGCGCGACCCAGGCCAGGGCAGCCAAGCAAGGGCCGCCCCGCAGCGAGGGCTGCGTCCCCTTTCCCGAATCTCGCAGCGGTTCGAGAGAAGGGGGAAGGCGCGCAGCGCCTCAGGGGGTTGTTCTCTGCCTAACCCTCCAAGGCTTTCCACATCGCCACATCGCGCTCTGCCGTCCAGATGCGGGGGTCAGGGTATTGCGTGGCCTCGTCATACGCGCGGGTCACATCAAACGGCATGCAGTGGTTGAAGATCACCCACTGCCCGTACTTGGGCTGCAGCTTCGCAAACGTGGCTTCGTACACCTTGCGCAGGTCTTCGCCCTTGGCAGCGCTTTCCTTCACGCTCTCGTACAGGTCGCTGATGAAGGCGCGCGTACCTGCCAGGCCCGCCTGCACCTGCTCCGGCGTCTGCAGCGCCGCGCCCCGGCCGGGCACCAGCTTCTCGGGCTTCAGGGCGGCGATGTTGTCCAGCGTCTGCGGCCAGTCCTTGAAGTACGCGTCGCCCGCATAGGGCGTGGCGTCAAACTCCACCAAGTCGCCGCTGAACAAAATCTTCTCCTGCGGCAGCCAGGCCACCGTGTCGCCCTTGGTGTGGCCCCGGCCCAGCTGCAGGATCTGCACTTCGAGCTTGCCCAGCCACAGCGTCATCTTCTTGTTGAAGGTCATCGTGGGCCAGGTCAGGCCGTCGGGCACGCTTTCCACGTTCTGGAACAGGCGCGGGAAGCGGCCGATCTCGCTGTCCTTGTCGAACTGCCCGCGCTCCACGATCAGGTCGCGCGTGTCTTCGCTGGCAATGATGTGCTCCGCCCCGTAGGCGCTCGCGCCCAGCACACGCACCGCGTGGTAGTGGGAGAGCAGCACGTATTTGATGGGCTTGTCCGTCACCTCGCGAATGCGGCGGATCACGTCCTGCGCCATCACGGGCGTGGCCTGGGTGTCGATGACCATCACCGCGTCATCGCCAATGATGATGCCGGTGTTGGGGTCGCCCTCGGCCGTGTACGCATAGGCGTGGTCGGAGAGCTTGTCGAAGCTCACGTTCTTCACTTCAAGGTCGGCGGCGGAGGCAAAGGTTTTGGTCATGGCAATATTCGTTATTGATGAATGCGTTTATCTAAACAGAATTATCAGGATGGTAGGGTCAAAATTCGCGAATGTCTAATGCATTCAATTAAGTGAAAACCCGAGGGGCGAGCCGGGCCGTCAACCCATGGACAATCGGGGCGATGGTCACCTCACTTTCTGCCATTCCCACCCTTGACGACGAAGACACCCCGCGCACGCCGCGCGGCATCCAGAGCGTGGAGGTGGGTGGCCAGCTGCTGAAAGTGCTGGCCCGCACCGGCCGGCGCATGGCGCTCAAAGACCTGGCCCGCGCCGCCGACATGACGGCCGCCAAGGCCCACCCCTATCTGGTGAGCTTTGGCAAGCTGGGCCTGATTGAGCAGGACACGGTGAGCGGCCACTACGGCCTGGGCCCGCTGGCCATGCAGCTGGGCCTCATCAGCCTGCAGCAGGTGGACCCGGTGCGCCTGGCCATTGCCGAGCTGCCCGCGCTGGCCCAGCGCATTGGCCACACCGTATCGGCATCGGTGTGGGGTGACAGCGGCCCCACCGTCATCCGCGTCGAGGAAGGGCCCACCGCCGTGTATGTGGCCATGCGCCACGGCACCACGGCCTCGATGAGGCACACGGCCACGGGCAAGGTGTTTGCAGCCTTCGGTCCGCGCGAGCGCGTGGCAGTCGCACTGGCCGCCGAGGGCTTTGCCCAGGCGCTGGACGAGCCGGCGTTTGCGGCCGAACTGGAGGCCGTGCGCACCCACCGCCTGAGCGTGGTGGCCGACCAGCTGCTGCCGGGCATCAGCGCCCTGGCCACACCGGTCTTCGACGGGTTCGGGCAACTGGTGCTGTGCCTGGCGGCCATCGGGCCGACCGCGACGCTGCCCACGGGCCCGGGCAGCCCGGTGGCCCGGCATCTGCGCGATGCAGCCCAGGCCCTCTCGCAGCGGCTGGGGGCGCTGGCGGCGGAGGCTTAAAACCGGTTCGTGGGCCCGCTCAGCGGCTGGCCTGCGCCAGCGCCTGGTCAATGTCCCACAGGATGTCCTCGACGTCCTCGATACCCACCGACAGCCGCACCATGTCCGCGCTCACGCCCGCGCGGGCCAGTTCCTCTTCGCTCAGCTGGCGGTGTGTCGTCGATGCGGGGTGGATCACCAGCGTCTTCGCATCACCGATGTTGGCCAGGTGGCTCAAGAACTCGCAGGCGTCGATGAATTTCTCGCCCGCTGCGGCCCCACCCTTCACGCCAAACGTGAGGATGCCCGAGGCGCCCGGCGTGCCGTCCACTGCACGGAACTGCTTTTGCGCCAGATCGAAATACGGCGAATCCGGCAAACCGGGGTAGTTGACCCACGCCACCTGCGGGTGGCTCTGCAAAAACTTCGCCACGGCCAGCGCGTTGCGGCAGTGCTCGCGCATGCGCAGGTGCAGGGTTTCGGCGCCCTGCAGCAGCTGCCAAGCGTTCATGGGCGAGAGCACGCCGCCAAAGGTGCGGTTGACCTCCATGCGCGCCTTCATGGTGTAGCCGAAGTCGCCAAAGGTCTCGTAGAACTTCACGCCGTGGTAGGCGCGGCTCGGCTCCACCATCTCGGGAAACTTGCCGTTGTCCCACGGGAACTTGCCGCCCTCCACCACCACGCCGCCCATGGTGGTGCCGTGCCCGCCGATGTACTTGGTGGCGCTGTGCACCACGATGTCGGCGCCCAGGGCCAGCGGGTTGCACAGGTAGGGGCTGGCCACCGTGTTGTCGATGATGAGCGGCACCCCGTGCGCATGCGCCACCTCGGCCACGGCTGCGATGTCGAGCACGTTGACCAGCGGGTTGCCGATGGTTTCGCCATACACGGCGCGGGTGGTGGGGCGCATGGCGCGCGCAAAGTTCTTGGGGTCGGCCGGGTCCACAAACGTGGTCTCGATGCCCAGACGGCTGAAACCCACGCCCAGCTGCCCCACCGTGCCGCCGTAGAGCGTGCTGGCCGCCACGATATGGTCGCCGGTTTTCAGAATGGCCAGCAGCGCCGCCATCTGCGCGGCCATGCCGCTGGCACAGGCCAGTGCGGCACGGCCGTTTTCGAGGCTCGCAATGCGCTCCTCGAACACCGCCACCGTGGGGTTGCTGATGCGGCTGTAGACGTTGCCAAAGGTCTGCAGGTTGAACAGGCTGCTGGCGTGCTCGGCGTTGTCGAACACAAAGCTCGTCGTCTGGTGGATGGGCGTGGCGCGCGCGCCGGTCACGGGGTCGGGCTGGGCGCCGGCGTGGATGGCGCGGGTGCCAAAGCCGAAGTCGCGGTCGGCGCCGGAGGTGGGGGTGTCAGACATGGTGGAGTGGGTGCCAGAATTTGAATGAAATTGGCCTCTAGCGCTTGATGGGTATGCGCTGGAAGCTATGAATTTGCTAGTAAGGAAGTTGGCGCAGGCGCTTGGCGGTGATCACCCGCGTGTTCACGCCCATCCAGCCCAGGCCGCCAAAGAGGCGTGCGTGTTCGATCTTCACGCAGCGGTTCTGGATCACCTGCAGGCCTGCCGCCTCGGCGCGCAGGCCTGCGGCCTCGTTGAACACGCCCAGCTGTAGCCACAGGCACTGTGCGCCGATGGCAATGGCCTCGTCGGCCAGTGGCGGGATGTCCTCACTCTTGCGAAAGCAGTCCACCATGTCGATGGTCTGGCCCTGCGTTGCCAGGGCGACGGCCGCCTCGGTCACGCTGGCATAGGCCGTCTCGCCCAGAATCTGCCCGCCGCCCTGCGCCACCAGCGGATTGACCGGCACGATGCGGTAGCCATGCGCCTGCATGTACTTCGCGGCGAAGTAGCTGGGGCGGTGCCACTGGGGCGAAAGCCCCACCACCGCGATGGTGCGGCAGGCGGTGAGCAGGTGGCGCAGGGTGCTGATGGTGTCGGGGGTGTGGAGCATGCGCGCCAGTGTACGCAGGCCGCTGGCGGCGGTGCGCAGGCGCGCAAGGCATACGCCCCCGTAAACGACAACGCCGCGCAGGGCGCGGCGTTGGGGGAATGGCAGGCTGGCGGCACGGTGCCGCCTGGTGCCCAACCGTCAGAACCTGTGGACCACGCCCACGCCCAGGGTGTTGGAGCCGGTGGTGCTGCGGATGGCCTTGGCTTCGTCGTTCAGGCCGCCATAGGCCGCGTAGAGCATGGTGCGCTTGGACAGGTAGTAGTTGGCGAACAGTTCGTAGGCCGTGGCGCCATCGCGGGCCGGGTTGGGGTTGTCCGTCACGCGGGCAATTTGCGCGCCCACCATCAGTGCGCCCAGCGGCACGGCCACGCCGAAGCCGAAGCCCTTGCCGGTGGTGCGCGACTCGTCCTGCGTGTACAGCGCGCTCACCTGGACCGCGGGGAAGTCGTAGCGCGCGCCCACAGCAAAGCCGGTGCGGTTGTTGGCGCCTTCGGCCATCTTGCTCTGCACGGCGGCGCCCACGGTCAGCGGGCCGCTCTTGTAGCTGGCGGCCAGCTGGTAGGACGACTTGCGCGTGTCGGCAGCCGGTGCTGCGGGTGCTGCGCCGCGGTCTTCCTTCAGCAGGACCGCTGCGCGGGCCTGGAAGCCGCTGAAGTTGGGCGAGGTGTACTGGAACTGGCTGTTCTGGCGGTTGCTGCCCAGGTTGCCGTCGGCGCGCAGGTCCACGTTCTTGAGCGCCGAGCTCTGGTTGGCGGTGCCGTTCAGGTCGAACGTGCCCATGGTGCGGGCTTGCGGGGTGGTCATGCGGCCCATCTCGAACGTGCCAAAACCGCCGCCGATGCCCACCAGGGCGGCGCGGTTCCAGGTGTTGGCGGTGGTGCCGCCGGTTTCCAGGTTGACTTCCTGTTCGAAATTGAAGATGGCCTTCAGGCCGCCACCCAGGTCTTCCGTGCCGCGCAGGCCAATCATGGAAGTTTCCTTGTAGCTGCTGATCATTTCCGACTTGCCGCCAAACACCTTGCCCAGGCCGGCATCGCCGCGCCCGTACAGGGTGACGCTGGATTGGGCCGAGGCCAGGGTGGTGACGGTGCCCAGCACAGCCAGGGCAATCAGGGATTTTTTCATGGGGGTCAATTCCGGTGGTTGAAGATGCAAGCGCAGGGGCCCCGCAACGCTGACCGGGGACTTGGGATCGCAACCACCCCACCAGAAGCTATGCACGACCCCAAGCCTCCAGCTCGCAAGAGAGGCCGGTGGCTTGCAGCGATTACAACTGCCGAATATGACACTTGAAAGAAACCGTGAAATACCGCAGAAAAGTCAATTGGTTAAAACCCGATTCGCCGGAAAATTTGGTGAATTTGTGTTACGGCTTTCCCGGCGCGCCTGGGCCGTGAACTGCTCGGGGCAGGCAGACGCCGCCTGGTGCACCACCGGACGTGCGGCAGCAAGTGCGGCGCACAGACCTCAGGCTGGTGACTTGTACTTGATGCTGCACCCGTACGGCGCCGTCGTCGCGGCCGAGATGGCTTTGCCTGCCAGCGCCTCCGCCAGGCCCACCTTCACGTAGTTGGTGGCCTTTTCGATGTCGGCGGGGCGGGCCGAGGGGATGCTGTCGATGCCGCCCGCATAGATCAGCTGGCCCTGCGGGTTGACGATGTACATGTGGGGCGTTGTGCGCGCGCCGTAGCTCCGGCCCACGGTGCCTTCCTCGTCCATCAGCACGGCGGTGGGGGCGGATTTGCGCTCGGCTTTCCAGGCAGCGAGCTTGGCGGGCTCCAGGTAGTCGCTGCTGGCTTTTTCGGTGGAGTTGATGGACAGCCACACCACGCCTTGGCCGGTGGCGTGTTTCTGCGTGGTGGGCATGTTGCCGCTGTCGTAATGCTTTTTCACGAAGGGGCAGCCGGGGTTGGTCCATTCCAGCACCACGTGTTTGCCCTTGAAGTCCGACAGGCGCACGGTTTTGCCCGACGTGTCCTTGAGCGTGAAGTCGGGTGCGGGCTGGCCCACGGTGGCGGCGGCCTGGGCGCCCAGTGCGACCAGGGCAGCGGTGGCGATCAACGTACGGCGAAGCAGCTTCATGGCGGGGTCTCCTGAAGGGGTTGGCGGGTTGTCGAAGGCGGAAAGGTGTGGGGCAGCGACCTACAACTGCGCAATGGTGGCGCGCACCTCGTCCACGCTGAGCACCTCGGTCAGTACCACCGGCGGCTTGCCGGGGCGGTAGAACACGTACACCGGCACGCCGCTGCGTCCAAGCTGGGTCAGCGCCGCCGTAATGGCGGGGTCGCGGCGCGTCCAGTCAGCACGCAGCAGGGCCACGTTCTTGGTCTGCAGGTCGGCCAGCACATCGGCGTTGGCCAGCGTGGTCTTCTTGTTGTACTGGCAGGTCACGCACCAGGCGGCGGTGAAGTCCACAAACACCGGGCGGCCCGTAGCCACGATCTGCTCGGCCGCGCCGGGTGCCCAGGGCTGCCAGCCGGTGGCCGAGGCCTGCGTGGACGGTGTGGCGGCCTGCGCGGTAGGAATGTGCGTGATGTGGGGCACGAAGGCCCAGACCAGCAAGGACATGGCCGCGATGGACACAGTAGCCATCCACACGCGCGCACGCCCGGCCAGCGACAGGGCCCACACCACCAGCGACAGGCCCACCAGCAGGATCAGCAGCGCACCGGCGCCATCGATGCCGCTTTGCTGGCCCAGCACCCACACCAGCCAGACGACAGTGGCCAGCATGGGGAAGGCCATCAGCTTGCGGAAGGTGTCCATCCACGCACCGGGGCGTGGCAGGGCGCGCGCCACGGCGGGCACAAAGCTGGCTGCCAGGTACGGCAGCGCCAGCCCCAGCCCCAGCGCCGCAAACACGGCCAGCGCCTGGGGCGCGGGCAGCGTGGCGGTCAGGCCCAGGGATGCGCCCATGAACGGCGCCGTGCACGGCGAGGCCACGGCCACGGCCAGCACGCCGGTGAGGAAGCTGTCTGCCACCGGGTGGCGTGCCTGCAGGCTGGCCACCGACGACGGCAGGAAATGCCCGAGCTCGAACACCCCGGCGAGATTTAGCGCAATGAGCGTGAACAGCGCCGCCAGCGATGCCACCACGGCGGGCGATTGCAGCTGAAAGCCCCAGCCCACCGCCTCGCCCGCCGCGCGCAGGCCCAGCATGAGGGCGCCCAGGGCGATGAACGACAGCACCACACCCGCTGTGTAGGCGATGCCGCTGACACGGTGCGCTCGCCGGTCTTGCGCATGCTGGGTGAAGCCCACCACCTTGATCGCCAGCACCGGGAACACGCAGGGCATGAGGTTGAGAATGAGCCCGCCGAGCAAGGCGCCCAGCAGCGCGGCGGTGAGTGTGAGGGACGAGGCTCCCGAGGCCGACGCGCCCGAGGTTGCCGCCTGCGCTGCATTGGCCTTGAGTGCGGCTTCGAGTGCGGGTGAAACGGTAGCCATGGAAGCTGCTTGCGGCCAGGTACCCAGCACCTTCAGCTCGGCGCGGTAGCCGGTGCGTGTGTCGGGGCCGGTGGCATGTGCGGGCGACTGCTCGGCCAGCACCACGGGCATCACGCTGGGGCTGGCGCTGCGTTGTGCCGACAGGGGAATCTGCGCGGTCCATACGCTGCCGTTCCACGCCTGCTTCCACTGCGCGGCGTTGTCGATGACCTCGGCGGTTTCGGGGAACAGGTCCAGTGTTTTGCCGCGCAGCGCCACGGGCAGGCCCTGCACGCTGACGTTCAGCAGGTTGCCGTCGGCGATCTGCGCCTGGCTGTCGGGCACGATGCCGTTGGTGCCTGCCAGCACGGGTTGGGGCTGGGCCTTGGCGGCCGCCTCGAACGCAGCACCACTCAGCGCCGTGGTGCTCTGGATGGGCAACTGCAGCGTGAATTCGCCTTCTTCGGGAATGCACTCCTTGCGGCACACCAGCCAGGAGGCGCGCAGCTGGATGGTGGTGTTCTGGGCCTGTGGCCCGGGGTTGAAGGTGCTCGCTACGGTGACGGGCACGGGCAGCAGCACCGTGCCTTCGTAGCCATAGTTGGCCAGCGTGCCGATGGGGATCTTCTTGGGCAGGGGCCAGGCGATCTCGCCCGCGTCCAGACCGGCGGGCAGCGTCCAGGCCAGGTCGGTGGGCAGGCCGGAGTCGCCAGGGTTCTTCCAGTAGGTGTGCCACTCGGGCTGGTGGGTGATTTGCAAACCCAGCCACAGCGGCTGGCCGGGCGCCACGCCCTGGGGCGCATGGGCCAGCAGCTCGGCACGCACATAGGGCGTGGTGACAACGCTGGTGCCCTGTCCGCTGGTTTTTGAACTAAATTGGGCGCTGGCGCTTGTCCAGTAAGCGCTAGCAGCTATCAAAAGAAGAGTAACTGCAAGGCGGTGGAACAGGCGGTAGGGCATGGTGCAGTGTGGGAGCGGGGCTGACGGGTTTGGTTCCGGCGCCCAGCGAGCTGCCTGCGGGGCGATCAGACTGGCGGGGGGATTCCCCGGAACCTTCCGCCAGCCAGCCGCCTATTGTGTCGCCAGGCTCAAATCCGCACGGGGTGTCCACTTTTCGGCTTGTTTGCCCGCTTTGGGCGCCGCCACAAACAGTCGCTCCACCGGCAGCTTTTGTGCCACCAGGTACGCGCGGATCGCCTGGCCGCGCTGCGTGGCCAGCTCGGCGGCCATGGCCTCGGTGGCGGGCTGGTGGGCCAGCAGCAGGGCTTCCATCTCGGGCACGGTGAGGTCCTTGGCCAGGCCGACCAGGTTGCGCGGCTTGGGCATGTCGGCGCGGCGGTACACCTCCTTGAGCAGGGCGGGGTATCCGGCGGCCGACACGGGGGCGGTGTCGCCCGGATTGGCGCGGCGTTTTTCGGCCAGCACCCGTTGTTGCAGGCTTTCGCGCTGCAGGCCTTCGCGCTCGTCCTGCAGGCTGGCCGTGCCGGTCACAGTGATCTTGAGCGCGGGGCGGTCGGCCAGGGCCTTGGCCCCCTTGTCCAGGTTCTGCTGCGCCTCGGGCGTGAGCGTGGCGCTGCCGGGGGCAAAGGGCACGTGGCTCATCTCGTCGCCCCCGCCCAACGCGCTGGCCAGCAGGCTGAAGGGCGAGGTCAGCGCCTTGCCGATGAGGTTGACGATGATCTTGCCGATCACCGGGCCGATGCGGAACTGCGGGTCGTTGAGCGAGCCGCTGATGGGCAGGTCCAGGTCGATCACGCCCTGGCGGTCGGCCAGCAGGGCCACGGCCAGCTTCACGGGCAGGCTGTTGGGCGCGCCCTCCACGGGCTCGCCAAAGGTCAGCTGGTTGAGCACCAGCCGGTTGCTGGCGGTGAGCTGGCCATTGGGCAGCACCTTGTAGTTCACGTCCACGCTGAGCTTGCCGCGCTCGATGCCATGGCCCGCGTATTTGACGGAATAGGGCGTGAGCGGGGGCAGCTCCAGGTCGCGCACCTTGCCCACGATGTCGAGGGCCAGCGGTTTGGCCAGCGGGTTGAGTTTGCCGGTGACTTCGAGCGATGCCGAGCCCTCGGCGCGGCCGCGCAGCTCCAGGTCGGCCAGCACGGGCTCGCCACCCGAGGCTTCGGACGAGAACGCGCTGAGCTTGCCGGTCAGATCGGACAGGTCGGCCGAGTAATTGGGCTTGATGAAAAAGTCGGAGAACGCTACCCGGCCATTGACCAGGCTCACGGGGCCAAAGGCCACCACAGGGGCCAGCGGGTCGGCCTGGGCCACGGCGGCGGTGGGTGCAGTGGCAGTAGTGGGCGCGGCCGATGCCGCTGTGGCGGGAGCCGGCGCGGTGGGGGCGACCGTGCTGGCCGCATTGGCCGCCCGTGCCTCGGCCGGGGTCTTGGCAATGTCGCTCAGGTTGATGCGGCCGGCCTCGTTGATGGTGACCCGGGCAAAAAAGTCCACCAGGCTGGTCTCCTTGACCTCCACGCGCGGCGCGGTGCCGGGGGCTGTGGCCACGGCCAGGCCGCGCAGGTTCAGGCTCTTCCAGGCCAGCAGTTCCTCACCCACCTGGGCCTCGGTCTTGGGGGTGAAGGCGGCCGTGCTGTTGGCCTGCAGTTCTTCCACCACGGCATCACCGCTCAGACGCAGGCTGACTCCTTTGTCGGTCTGCGCCAGGGCCACCTGGCCGCGGTAGCCCACATCGGCGCGCAGCAGTTCTACCGACAGTTGGCTGGCCAGGTAGCCGTCCAGTGCGTGCAGCGGCAGGCGGGTGGCGTCGAGCTTGCCCTGGGTGGCCAGCGGCTGCAGGGCCAGCGTGCCCTGGTAGTCGAGCTTGCCCGGCGCGGCCTTGCTGCCCTTGCCCGGTGCGGCGGCGCGGGCGGTGAGCGTGAAGGCTTCAGGTTTGCTGCCATCGGTGGCCAGGTTGCGGGCGGTGATGCCCAGGGCCGTCACGTCCAGCGCCACGGGGCGCGGCTGGGCGTTGTCGGCCAGCGAGACGGTGCCGCCTTGCACCGAGAAATCGGCCACGCGCAGCTTCCAGGGCGCGGCGTTGCTGGCGGGGGCTGGGTCGGTCGTTGCGCTGCCTTGCGCGGCGGGTGCCGCCTTGAGCCAGCGCTCGAACATCCAGCGCCCGTCCGCGCCCCGTTCCACCGCCAGTTGCGGCTGGCTGATGGCCAGGCGCTCAAGGTTGGCGGTGCGTGCGTCCAGAGGCACTTCGGCCCCGGCAATGTCGAGCTTGCCCAGGCTGGCCAAGGTGGTCTTGCCCTGCTTGACGGCCAGTTGCTCCAGCGCCAGGGGGCCCGCCTTGAGGGTGACGCCGGTGACGCCCGCCTGCGCGGCCTGTGGCGTGCGCGCTTGCCACAGCAGTCCCACATCGCCGCTGAGCTGGCCGGTCACCGTGGGCTCCAGCGTCTGGGCCAGGTAGGGTGCCGCCAGTTGCAGGGCCAGGGCGTTCAGGGTGGCATTGACCTGGGCCTTCTGGTCCGTGGCTTCGCCGGTGAAGCTGAGTGTGCTGCCCTGCAGGTTGAGCCCGCCTTTGAAGCTGAAGGGCTTGGCGTTGTCCTTGGCAAAGGGCAGGGCGACGTCGGCCGCATCCAGCGTGATGTCGGTGGCCTGCAGGGCGGCAGCGGGGCGCGTGGTGGCGTCGGCCCAGCGCAGGGTGCCCCCGCGCACCGCGACCGAGGCGACTTCGACCGCCCAGGCGGGGGCGGCTGTCTTCGCCTTGGCTTTGCCCGTGGATGCGGGGGGCGCTGTGGCGGATGCTGCGCTGGCCCCGGCCGCAGGCGAAGACGCCGGTTCAGCAGATGAAGTTGCCGCAGGTGCGGTGGTCGTGCCCTGGGCCGCCGCTGGCTGCGGGGCGGGCGCTGCCAGTTGCGCCAGGTTGACCTGCCCGTTCGCATCGCGCGTGGCGGTCACCACGGGCGCCGTCAGCTCCACATGCTGCAGGCGCACGATCTGCTCCAGCGGGCGCACATCGGCCATGTCGATCTTCAGCCGCTCATAGCTCAGCAGGTCGGCGCCCTGGCGGTCAGCGATGCGTACGCCGCTGGCTTGCACGGTGCCGGTCAGCTTCACGGCCATGCGCGGGTGCTGTTCGAAGGCCACCTTCACATCCGCATCCAGCGTGGCGCCCAACACCTTGACGGGCAGATTCGCGGGCAGGTAACCCAGATAGGGCGCGAGGTTCAGGCCCTGGAGCTGGATCTGTGCATCGGCATGGCCAGTCTGTGCAAACGGTGTGCTCTGGACAGACGAGTCAAACCGGCTGCCATCCAGCGTGAACGCCAGGTGGGGCTCCACCTTCACCTCCCGCTGCGAGGGCAGCGTGCTGATGAACGGCACTTGCAGCGCCAGCGCGCGCACCTCGTGGGTCTCGCGGACGGTGTTGTCAATGAAGTCGATGCTTCCGCCCGTCAGCGCCAGGTTGTACAGCGCCAGCCGTGCGGGGCCGGTGTCGGTCTCGGGTTCGCTTTGGGGCGCGGTGACCTTGGTGATGATGTCGTCCACGTCATAGCGGCCGTCACCCAGGTGGGTGATGCGCAGCACGGGGTTTTCAATGGTGAAGGCGTCCACCACGGGCGCCAGGCGCAGCAGGGATTGCAACTCGCCATCGGCATAGACGCGGCCAATGGTCAGCTGCGGGGGCGCGCCGTTGGCACCCGCCACGGCCACGTCGCGCAGCGCGAATTCCAGGCTCCAGGGCTCAAAGTCGATGCCACCCACGGTGACGGTGCGGCCCAGTTGTTCGGACGCAATGCGCTCCAGCGGCCCCTTGACCAGCGGCGGAATGGCCAGCCAGGTGACCAGCCACAGGACGATCAAACCCGCCAGCGCGCGGACGACAGGGCGGAACCAGCGGTGCTGGCGCAGGGAGGCAGACGAGACGGAGCGCAGAGAGATCGGCATGGCGGCAGGCAAAAGTGAGCGCCGCAGCCCCAGGAAGCCGGGTGCAAGAAGTCCAAAAAAGGCCGCGCGCGCGGGCCGCTATTGTCCCCGTTGTGGGTCTGGCGGGGTAAGCCATTGCAACCGGGGGCTGCGGCGGCTCAAGATTGTTGACATTTGAGGAGCGTGCTCGTCGCTGCGCTCACTGAGCAAAGCCCAGTACCACCCGTCGAGTCGTTGCGCTCTTTTTCTCGATTTTGGTCACCACGATGGCGCCGATCTCCGACGTGTTGGCCACATGCGTGCCGCCACAGGGCTGCAGGTCGATCAGCGGCGCGTTGTCTTCGCCACCGATGCGGATGGTGCGGATGCGCCCGGTGCCGCGCGGGGGCTGCACGCTCATGCTTTTGACCAGCGCGGGGTTGGCGTCCAGTTCTTCGTCGCTGATCGAGGCCACGGTGAGCGGGTGCGCAGCGGCCACCAGGGTGGCGATGGCGGCGGTCAGCTGCTCCTTGTCCAGCGGGTCGGTCATCGCAAAGTCCAGCCGCGCATAGTCGGGCGTGATGGAGCAGCCGTTGACCAGCTGCGGCACCACATGGCACAGCAGGTGGCTGGTGGTGTGCAGGCGCATCATGCGGTGGCGGCGCTCCCAGTCGATGCGGGCCGTGACGGCAGCGCCCGGCGCCACCTGCGCCAAGCTCTCTTCCTGCCCGGGGGCGGGGATGTGCACGATGTCACTGGTGGGGTTGCCTTCGGCGTCCTTGCCCTTGCGGGTGTCGGCGATGGCGATCTCGGTATCGTCGGCCAGCACCAGCACGCCGCTGTCACCGGCCTGGCCGCCGCCCAGGGGGTAGAACACGGTCTGGTCCAGCACGATGCCGGCATCGGTGACGGCGGTGATGTGTGCGCTGCATTCGCGCAGGTAGGCGTCTTGGCGGAAGAGATCTTGGGTCATGCGGTGATGGTAGCGGGACGGGCGGCGGCACGTTGTGTGCAACCCGGCGCTATGCTGGCCCGCATCCCCTGCTGAGGCTTTCATGAACGCACCTGCTTCCCACGCCGCCGCCACACCCCCTTCGCGCAGGGCGCAGCGGATGGGGCGGGTGCTGGACGGCCTGCTGCTCGCGCTGTGTGCGGTGCTGGTGGCACTGTCGTACTACGGCTTCACGCTGTATTGCGAAAGTTTTGGCTGCATGGGTCGGGGGCTGGTGTGGATGCTCTGGGCGGTCTTGGCCGCTGCCAGTGCTGTCGTGGCGCTGGGGGTGCGCGCGTGGCAGCGGCACTGTGGCCTGCCCACCCGCGCCAGCGGTGCGGCACTGGCGCTGCTGCTGGCACTGGGCGCGGGCCATGGTGTGTACTGGCTCATCACCACGGCGCTGCGATAGGGCGTGCGTGCGTGGCTTAGACCGCAGCTAACATCGCGGCATGACCGCTGCCGCCGTGCCCCCAACTTCCTCCGCCCTGGCCTTGCCCTCGCGCTTCTGGGCGGACCTGACCACCCGCGACTTTGCCGCGCTGCATCACAGCGGCCAAGCAGACCAGGTGGTGGCTGTGCTGCCGGTGGCGGCCATCGAGCAGCATGGGCCGCACCTGCCCCTGTCGGTCGATGCCACGCTGCTGCAGGGGGTGATCGATGCCGCGCTGCCGCAGCTGCCCGCCGATTTGCCGGTGCTGTTCCTGCCCCCGCAGAACGTGGGCCTGAGCCCCGAGCACATCCGCTTTCCCGGCACGCTCACGTTGTCCCCTGCCACGGTGATTGCGCTGTGGACGGAAATTGGTGAATGTGTGGCCCGCGCGGGCGTCAAGAAGCTGCTGATGTTCAACGGCCACGGCGGCCAGGTCAGCGTGATGGACATCGTGGCGCGCGAGCTGCGCAGCCGCTGCGATCTCATCGTTTACAGCGCCAGCTGGTTCAGCCTGCCGCTGCCCGAGTCGGTGGCGGGCCAGTTCAGCGCCCAGGAGCACCGCTTTGGCATCCATGCGGGCGAGATCGAGACCTCCATGATGCTGCACCTGGCGCCCGCCACGGTGCACATGGAGCACGCGCAAAACTTCCGCTCCACCTCCCAGAACCGGTCGGAGCGCTACGCCATCCTGGGCAACGGCAAAAGCGCCAAGCTGGGCTGGCAAATGCAGGATTACCACCCGGCGGGCGCCGTGGGCAACGCGGCTGGAGCCTCGGTGGACAAGGGGCGGGCGGTGGTGGATGCCGCTGCGGGGCAACTGGTGGTGCTGCTGCAGGAGCTGCAGGCGCTGCCGCTGTCTACCTTGGCGGACGGGCCCGGGCTGCGTTAAAGCGAATTGCTATAAATATAATAGCTATTGGCGCTTTATGCACGGGCGCCAGGGCCCGAAAAGACCAAGAATAATGCCCTCAGGCGTGCGTGATCCACTGCGCATGCTCCAGCTCGTTCAGGTGCGGCAGCGTGTTGAACGTCTGCAGCATCAAGCGCTTGGGCGCAATCGAGAACTCCGTCACCGCGCTGTTGCGGATGCGCATGTTCAGCGCAATCGTCACCTCGGGCGCCGTGCCCAGCACCTCGCCCACGGCCGTGGAAATGGGGCCGCCGCTGCTCACCAGCAGCACGTTCTGGCCTGCATGGTGGTGGCGCACATGGTCCAGCGCGCTGCGCACCCCGGCTGAAAACTCGTTCCATGTCGGCATGCCCTGGGGGCTGATGACACCCGCCATCCACTGCGCCAGCGCGTCACACAGAACACGAAAGTGCGCGCGGTAGCGCTCGGGAGTGTCGGCCGGGCCCAGGGGCTGGGGGTGGATGGCCGCGATCAGGGCGTGGCTGTCGTATTCGTTGAGTCCTGGTAACTGCAGTACCTCGGGCGCGGTCTGCAGGCCTTCGGCAATGCCTTCCAGCGTTTGCGTGTGGCGGCGCAGCGTGCCGGTGATGACCGCGTCGAACGCCATCCCTCGTGCGCGCCAGTGTTCGCCCAGGCGCACTGCCTGCTGGCGGCCCAGGGGGCTGAGCTGGTCGTAGTCTGCAGCGCCAAACGAGGCCTGGCCGTGGCGCACAAGGTAGAGGGTTCCCATGGCGCAGATTGTGGCTTTCGGTGTGAAAGCGCCTTTGTCACTGCGGCGACTTCGACCGTTGAGTCGTGCGCCATAAACACAACGCACAGACCGCCCACCGCCAGAGTTTTCTGCAGATCAAAAGTTTTGCTTGATGAAACTTGCAGGGACTGTTTTGACTGCTGGTGGGCAAGCGCATAGATTGATGACACACAAACAGTTTCATCGAAAGAAACTCTATCCATGCCATCCCCAGCACGTCCCAAAGCCGTCATCACCCATGAGCGAGGCAGCACCTCCTCCGTGGAGCGCGCGATGCGCGTGCTGCGGGTGATGTCCGAGGGCGGTGGCGTGCGCCTGACCGACATTGCAGCCGCTGCCGATCTGGACAAGGCGACAGCGCTGCGCCTGCTGGATGTGATGGCGCGCGAAGGCTTTGTGGCGCGCGACGCGAAGAGCAAGGAATTCACCTTGGGCCCGGAGCTCACGGTGCTGGGGGCTGCTGCGCTGCGGCGTTTTGACCCCCGCCCCCTGGCACGCCCGAGCCTGATGCGTCTGGCGGGGGTGTTCCAGGACAGCGTGGTGTTGTCGATCCGCAGCGGCGTCGAATCTCTGTGCATCGACGTCGAGGAAGGCACCTACCCCATCCGGGCCAACTATCTCAACGTGGGCAGCCGCCGCCCGCTGGGGGTGGGTGCAGGCAGCCTCGCGCTGCTGGCCTGGCTGCCCGACGACGAGCGCGAAGCTGCCCTGGAAACCCTGAGCGGGCAGCTCGAACGCTACCCGCGCATCACCCCGGCGCTGCTGCGCGAGCGCGTTGCGCAGGCACGGGAACGCGGCTATGCCGTGCTGCTGGATGTGGTCGTGGAGCGCATGGGCGGTATTGGTGTGGCCATCCTCGATGCCGAAGGCCGGCCGGTGGCAGCCCTCAGCATTGCCGCGCTGAACGAGCGCATTCTCACCCGCGAGGCCGCACTGGCGCAGGCGTTGCTGCACGAGGCCACGGTGTGCCAGGTGCGCTGGGCCGAGGCCACCCGCGCCGACCGGCGGGCACCCACCATCCACAAGGAGACAAAACGATGACTGCAGCGCTGCAAACGGCGTATGTGCGGGGGGCCGGTGGCACCCCGTTCGGCCGCCATGAAGGGCGCACTGCGCTTGATCTGATGGATGCGGCTGCAGCGCAGGCCATCGACAGTGCAGGCCTTGCGCGCCATGAAATCGATGGCGTGCTCTGCGGCTATGCCACCACGCTGCCGCACCTGATGCTGTCCACCCTGGTGTGTGAGCGCCTGGCGCTGCGCCCCCACTATGCACATGGCCTGCAGCTGGGCGGCGCTTCGGGCGCTGCCATGCTGATGGCGGCGCGGGATCTGGTGCGCTCGGGCCGCTGTCGCAACGTGCTGGTGCTGGGCGGCGAGAACCGCCTCACCGGCCAGTCGCGTGACAGCTCCATCCAGACGCTGGCGCAGGTGGGCGATGCCGACTTCGAGGTGCCCAACGGCGCTTCGGTGCCTGCGTACTACGCGCTCATGGCATCGGAGTACATGCACCGCACGGGCGTGACTTCGGCGGACCTGGCCGAGTTTGCGGTGCTCATGCGCGCCAACGCGGCCCGCCACCCCGATGCGCACCTGCGCACGCCGATCACGGTGCAGGAGGTGCTGAACGCCAAACCCATCGCCCGTCCGTTGTCGTTGCTGGACTGCTGCCCGATCTCCGACGGTGCCATGGCCCTCGTCGTGTCCGCACACCCTTCGGCGAGCGGCGCCGTGGCCATGGTGGGTGCCGGCCAGGCGCACCGCCACCAGCACCTCACAGCCATGGCGGACGTGATGCAGTGCGGCGCGGCCGAGGCGGCGCAGCGTGCCTTCGGCGAGGCAGGACTGGGCCTGGACGACGTGGACTACCTGGCGGTGTACGACTCGTTCACCATCACGCTGGTCATGCTGCTCGAAGAGATTGGCTTTGCGCCGCGTGGCGGCGCAGCACAGCGCGCCCGCAGGGGCGACTTTGCGCCCACCGGTGCGCTGCCGCTCAACACCCATGGCGGCCTGCTGTCGTATGGCCACTGCGGCGTGGCCGGTGGCCTGGCACATGCGGTCGAGGCCTGGCGCCAGATGACCGGGCAGGCCGGAGAACGCCAGATTGCGCCGCCGCGCACCGCCTTCATCCATGCGGACGGCGGCGTGATGTCGTCGCATGTCAGCCTGCTGTTGTCTCGCGAGGACTGAAGTGAGGCGACAACCCCCTGAGACGCTTTGCGTCTTCCCCCTTCTCTCACGCTGCGCGTGGGAAGGGGGACGCAGCCCCTCGCTGCGGGGCGGCCCTTGCTCGGCTGCCCTGGTTTGGGGCGCGCCAGTTTCATGCGCCCTGGGTGGCGCGAAGCACTAAGGACAACTGAGATGAACACCAACACATCCGCCGCACCGCGCCCCCTGGCCGCCCCCTTCACCGACGGCCTGCGCAATGGCGTGCTGCGCTACCAGCGCTGCACGGCCTGCGGCGGCACGCAGACGCTGGCGCGTTACGCCTGCCAGCACTGCGGCGAGCGCGGCAGCCTGCACTGGCGCGACGCCGCCGGCGCGGCCACGGTGTGCGCCGTCACCGAGGTGGCGCGTGCGCCGTCGGACGAGTTCCGCGCACTGGCGCCCTACACGCTGGTGCTGGTGCATCTCGACGAGGGGCCGCGCCTCATGGCCCATGCCACAGCGGGCGTGCACATCGGCGATCGCGTGCACGCCGGCTTCTTCGACCACCAGGGGCGCACGCTGGTGCGCTTTGCGCCTGCGCCCTAGCGCCCCCTCTCTTTCCTTTCGGTCCTTTTCATTCACCGGCATCCACAACACATCACCCAAGGAGACAAGCCATGATGAACACCTCCCTTTCCCGCCTGACGAGCCGCCGCCACTGGATTGGCCTGGCCTGCGCCGCCCTGTGCGCCGCCACCTCGCCGCTGGCATTTGCCCAGGCCTATCCGAACAAGCCGGTGAAGCTGGTCGTGCCCTACCCGCCAGGCGGCCCCACCGACATCGTGGCGCGCGCTGTCGCGCAGAAGCTGCAGGAGCGCCTGGGCCAGCCTTTCGTGATCGACAACAAGCCCGGCGCCGGCGCCAACCTGGGTGCCGAGGCCGTGGCCCGCAGCGAACCCGACGGCTACACCCTTGTGGTGGCCACCACGGCACATGCCATCAATCCGGCACTGTTCCCCAAGCTCAACTATTCGCTGACCAAGGATTTCGCGCCTGTCTCGCAGCTCACGAGCGGCCCGCTGGTGATCGTGGCCAACCCCGCGCTGCCGGCCAACAACGTGGTCGAGCTCATCGCATTGGCCAAGAGTCGCAAGGATGGCCTGAACTACGCATCGTCGGGCAACGGCCAGTCCACCCACCTTTCGGCGGAGCTGTTCAGCGCCATGGCCGGGGTGAAGATGTCTCACGTTCCCTACAAGGGCAGCGCCCCCGCGCTGACCGATGTGATGGGCGGACAGGTGGACTTGATGTTCGACACCATGCTGTCGTCGATGCCGCATGTGAAGGGCGGCAAGCTCAAGGCCCTGGGCGTGACCAGCGCACAGCGCTCGCCTGTGGCGCCCGAGTTGCCCACCGTGGCGGAATCCGGCCTGCCGGGTTATGAAGCCATCGCCTGGAACGGCCTGCTGGCGCCCGCCGGCACCCCCAAGGAGGTGGTGGCCAAGCTCAACGCCGAGATCAAGGCCGTGCTGGAAAGCCCGGATATCCGCCAGCGTTTTGACGCCCAGGGTTTTGCTGCCGCCTACAGCACGCCGGTCGCCTACGGCAACTTCCTGCAGGCCGAGGTCGACAAGTGGGCCAAGGTGGTGAAAGCCTCCGGGGCAAAGATTGACTGACCCCCTGAGTCGCTTCGCGCCTTCCCCCTGAAGGGGACGCCGCCAGTGCACGCAAGCAAAGCGCCGCCTGCACGGCTTGGCGACCCTTGCACGGCGGCCCTCGCCTGCGTCGCGCCGGTTTCACAAGCCGCACTCCATGAATAACCGAGACACACCTACTGCCATGCAAGACCTCCTGACTTCCGCTCTCAATCCGCGTTCGGTCGCCATCATTGGCGCTTCGGACAACATCCACAAGATCGGCGGGCGCCCGATCTATTACATGCAGCGCCATGGTTTCCAGGGTGCGATCTATCCCATCAACCCGTCGCGTGCGGAGATCCAGGGTCACAAGAGCTATGCCTCGCTCGGCGCCCTGCCCGAAGTGCCGGACCTGGCCCTGGTGGTGGTGGGCGGCGACAAGACGGTGGCGGCCGTGGAGGACTGCGCGGCGCGCGGCGTCAAGTCGGCCGTGATCATTGCCTCGGGCTTTGGCGAGACCGGTGCCGCGGGGCTGGAACTGCAGCAGCACATGGTGGCCAAGGCACGCGCGGCAGGCATGCGCCTGTACGGCCCCAATACCCAGGGCCTGGCCAACTTTGGCACCGGTGCCATTGCAGGCTTTTCCACCATGTTCATCGAGGTGCCCCCCATGGACGGGCCGGTGGGCATCGTCAGCCAGAGCGGCGGCATGAGCGCCATGACCTATGGCCTGCTGCGCGGGCGCGGCCTGGGTGTGCGCCATGTGCATGCCACGGGCAATGAGGCCGACGTGACGGTGGGCGAGCTGGCCCTGGCCGTGGCCCACGATCCCGATGTGAAGCTGCTGCTGCTGTACCTGGAAAGCATCGCCAACCCCGAGATGCTGGCGGCCGCCGCTGCCCATGCGCGCGAGCGCGACCTGCCGATCATTGCCATCAAGGCGGGGCGTTCGGCGCAGGGGCAAAAGGCGGCGTCTTCGCACACGGGTTCACTGGCCAACGAGGACCGCACGGTGGATGCGTTCTTTCGCCACCATGGCATCTGGCGCGTGCGCGACCCGCACGAGCAGGCGCGCGCGGCCCAGGCGTATCTCAAAGGCTGGCGCCCCGAGGGCCGCCGTCTGGTCATCATCAGCAACTCGGGCGCCAGTTGCGTCATGGGCGCCGATGCCGCTGACGACGAGGGGCTGCCGCTGGCCGAACTGGCGCAGCACACGCAGGACGCCGTGGCCTCCCAGCTGCCGGGCTTTGCCACGGCCAGCAACCCCATCGACATCACCGCGGCGCTGCTGAGCGACAGCGGCCTGTTCGGCAAGGTGCTGCCCGCCGTGGCGCAGGACGCGGCGGCCGACCTGTTCTTCATCAACATTCCGGTTGCGGGCGCGGGCTACGACGTGCAGGCTTTCGCGCGCGATGCCGCAGCGTTCGAGGCCACCACGGGCAAGCCGGTGGCAGTGGCCGCCTGGCAGGAAAGCGTGGCCGAGCCCTTTCGCGCGCAGGGCATTGCCACCTTCCCGAACGAGGGCGAGGCCCTGGGCGTGCTGGCGCAGGTGGCGGGGCACACGGCGCTGATGCGCCGCGAGCGCACCGCCTGGCCCACGCTGCCCACGGTGGTCGTTCCGCAGGGCGCGCAGGGCTTCCTCAACGAGGCCGACAGCCTGGCGCTGCTGGCACGCCATGGGGTGCCTACCGTACCCATGTACCTGTGCCGCTCGGCCCAGGAGGCGCGCAACGCGTTCGACGCCGTGGGTGGGCGCGCCGTGGTGAAGGCCTGCTCGGCCGAGGTGCCGCACAAGAGCGAACATGGCCTGGTGGCCCTGGGGGTGGCCAGTGCGGAGCAGGCCGGCGAGCTGTACGGACGCTTTGACGCCAAGATGACCGAGATGGGCGTGGCCCGTGACGGCGTGATCGTCGCCGCCATGCACAAGGGGCAGCACGAGTTCATGGTCGGCGCGCGCATCGACCCCGTGTTTGGCCCGGTGGTGGTGGTGGGCGACGGCGGTAAATACGTCGAAGCCCTGCAGGACGTGGCCGTGCTGCTGCCGCCTTTCAGCCAGCAGGAGGTGGTGCAGGCCCTGCGCACCCTGCGCATCGCCCCGCTGATCGACGGCGTGCGCGGCGATCCGCCGCTGGACGTCGCCGCCCTGGCCGACATTGCCGTGGCCGTGGGCCAGGTGATCGCCGGTGCGCGCGGCGCCATCGCTTCGGTGGACCTGAACCCGGTGATGGTGGGGGCCGCCGGTGAGGGTGCGGTGGTGGTGGACGCGCTGGTGGAATGCGCGGCCGCCGCAGGCTCCGGCGCGCAGCCGGTGGCGGCTGCGGAGCCGGCGCTGGCGTGATGGTGGGGGCGGACGGCACGGTGGCGCCAGGGCAGTGCCCGCGACTCGTTATGCTACTGTTTATATAGCTGGTGGCGCTTTACCCATAAGCGCTGCAGCTTGTTTTTTCCAATAATTTCTGTGGGACACCGAACCCCGAAGGAGAGCTTGCATGGATTTCCACCTGTCCCCTGACATCCAGGCGCTGCGCGACAGAACGCGCCAGTTCATCGCCGAGCAGGTCATCCCGCTCGAAAACGACGAGCGCCAGTCGTCGCACGGCCCCAGTGAAGCGCTGCGCCGCGAGCTGGTGGCCCGGGCCCGTGCGGCGGGCCTGCTCACGCCCCATGCTTCCAGGGAAATGGGCGGCCTGGGCCTGAGCCATGTGGCCAAGGCCGCAGTGTTCGAAGAGGCCGGCTATTCGTGGCTGGGCCCCACGGCGCTGAACATCCACGCGCCCGATGAAGGCAACATCCACCTGATGGAGGAGGTGGCCACACCCGCGCAGAAAGAGCGCTGGCTGCGCCCGCAGGTGGCTGGCCACATCCGCTCATGCTTTGCCATGACGGAGCCCGCGCCCGGTGCCGGTGCAGACCCCTCCATGCTGGCCACCACCGCCGTGCGCGATGGCGAGGACTATGTGATCAACGGCGTCAAGTGGTTCATCACGGGCGCCGAGGGGGCCGACTACGCCATCATCATGGCGCGCATGGAAGATGGCTCGGCCACCATGTTCCTGTCGGACATGGACCGCCCCGGCATCACGCTGGAGCGCAGCATGGACGCCATGGACGCCTGTTTTACCGGCGGCCACGGCGTGCTGCGTTTTGACAACCTGCGCGTGCCCGCCGCCGATGTGCTGGGCGAGATCGGCAAGGGATTTCGCTACGCCCAGGTGCGCCTGGCGCCCGCGCGCCTGACGCACTGCATGCGATGGCTGGGCCAGGCGCGCCGCGCGCACGACGCCGCCCTGGCCTATGTGCGCAAGCGCCAGGCGTTTGGCAAGCCGCTGGCCGAGCACGAAGGCGTGGGCTTCATGCTGGCCGACAACGACATGGACCTGCACACCGCGCGCCTGCACATCTGGCACACGGCGTGGCTGCTGGACCAAGGCGAGAAGTGCAACTTCGAATCGAGCCGCGCCAAGGTGGTGTGCTCCGAAGCGCAGTGGCGTGTGGTGGACCGCAGCGTGCAGATGCTGGGCGGCTCGGGCGTCACGTCCGAATCGCCGGTGATGCGCATCTTTACGGACATGCGCGCCTTTCGCATCTACGACGGCCCGAGCGAAGTGCACCGCTGGAGCATGGCACGCAAGCTGGTGCACCAGGCCGAAAAGGCGGAGGCAGCAGCGGCGGGAGGCGGGGCATGAGCGTGGATGCCTTGAGCCGATTCCGCCTGGACGGGCGCGTGGTACTGGTCACCGGCGCATCGAGTGGCCTGGGCACGCATTTCGCGCAGCTGCTGGCGTCGGTGGGCGCACGCGTGGCCGTGGCGGCGCGCCGCGCCGACAAGCTGCAGGCCGTGGTCGATGGCGTTGCCGCCGCGGGCGGACAGGCGCGCGCGCTGTCGCTGGACGTGAGCGATGCGGCCAGCGTGCGCGCCTGCTTTGACGAGCTCGCCAGCTGGGGCACACCGGATGTGGTCATCAACAACGCCGGTGTCACGGTCACGCGGCCGCTGCTGGAGCAAACCGAAGAGGACTTCGATCAGGTGCTGGACACCAACCTCAAGGGCTGCTGGCTGGTGGCCACCGAGGCGGCGCGGCGCATGGTGGCGGCGGGCAAGGGCGGCAGCATCGTCAACGTGGCCTCCATCCTGGGCGAGCGCGTGGCGGGCGGCGTGGCGCCCTATGCCATCTCCAAGGCCGGCGTGGTGCAGGCCACCAAGGCCATGGCGCTGGAGCTGGCGCGCCACCGCATCCGTGTGAATGCGCTGCTACCCGGCTACGTGGTGACCGACCTGAACCGCGACTTCCTCACCAGCGAGGCGGGCGACAAGCTGCGCAGCCGCATCCCGAGCCGGCGCTTTGGCGAGATGACCGACCTCGACGGCCCGCTGCTGCTGCTGGCCTCCGACGCCGGTGCCGCCATGTCGGGCGCGACGGTGGCGGTGGATGGTGCACACCTGGTGAGTTCACTGTGAGCGCCGCCGATTCGCTGCTGCAGTGCGTGCCCATGGTGCCCATGGTGCCACTGACGGACTACCTGCGCGCTCAGGGGCTCGCGGGTGACGAGGCCATCGCCGTGGCACCGCTCACAGGTGGGCAGTCCAACCCCACCTTTCGCGTCACGGCGGGCGATCGCGCCTACGTGCTGCGCAAGAAGCCGGCCGGCCAGCTTGCCGCGTCGGCCCACGCCATCGACCGCGAATACCGTGTCATGCAGGCGCTGCAGGGCAGCGACGTGCCAGTGCCGCGCATGCTGGCCTATTGCGAGGACGAGACCATTCTGGGCACCCCCTTCTACGTGATGGAGTTTCTGCAGGGCCGCGTGTTCATGGACCCGGCGCTGCCGGGCAGCACGCCTGCCGAGCGCGGCGCGATCTACCGCGAAATGGGCCGCGTGATCGCCGCGCTGCACAGCGTGGACCCTGTCGCCGTGGGCCTGGCCGACTACGGCCGCACCGGCCAGTACGTGCAGCGCCAGATCGACCGCTGGTCGCGCCAGTGCCGGGCACTCTCGGTGCCGCTGGACGACGACATGCGCAAGCTCATGGACTGGCTGCCGGCACATGTGCCGCCGGGCGACGAGACCACGCTGGTGCACGGCGATTACCGCATCGACAACCTGGTGTTCCACCCCAGCGAGGCGCGCGTGATCGGTGTGCTGGATTGGGAGCTCTCCACGCTGGGCCATCCGCTGGCCGACCTGGCCTACCACTGCATGGCCTGGAATGTGCCGCCCGCGCTGTGGCGCGGCATGGGCGGGCTGGACCTGCCCGCGCTGGGCATTCCCACCGAAGCGCAGTACCTGGCTGACTACAGTGCGGCCACCGGCCGTGACGTGCAGGGTCACTGGTCGTTCTACATGGCCTACAACCTGTTTCGCATGGCGGCCATCCTGTATGGCATTGCGCAGCGGGCGGCCGACGGCAGCGCTGCTTCGGCCGACGCCGAGGAAACCGGGCGCAAGGCCGGGCCGCTGGCCCGGCTGGGATGGGAGTGGGCCCAGCGCCCTGGCGAATAGCCTCGCACTTTGCGCTGCGCCGGTCCGCGGACCGGCGCCGCGAGGTTTCTCATTCCGGCGTGATCCCCGCGGCATGGATCAGGCTGCGCCATTTGCCGATCTCGCTGCGTGTGAACTCGTCCAGCTGGGCGCTGGTGCTGCCTTCGACGGTGAAGCCCAGGTCGGCAAACCGGGCGATGACTTCCTTGGATTGCGTGAACCGCACCACCTGCTGATTCAGTGTCTGCAGCACCGGCGCGGGCGTCCCTGCCGGGGCGTACACGGCAATCCAGTAGCTCAGGTCGAAGTTGTCCATGCCCGGTGCGCTGGCCAGGCTGGCCACGCCGGGCAGCAAGGGATGCGGCTGCGCGCTGGTGACGCCCAGCGCCTTGAGCTTGCCGCTGCGCAGGTGCGGCAGCGCGGACTGGATATCCACAAACAGGCTGGATGTCTGTCCGCCCATGACGTCGCTGAGCGCAGCCGGGCCGCTCTTGTAGGGGACGTGGATCAGGTCCAGCTTGGACTTGAGCGCCAGCGTGGCCCCGCTGATGATGCCGGAGCTGTTGGCGCTGCCGTAGCTCACCTTGCCGGGGTTCTTCTGGGCATGGGCCACGAACTCGGCGAGCGTGCTGAAGGGCGCATCCGCGCGCGTAGCCAGCACGAAAGCGCCTTTGCCCAGCAGCGAAATGGGCGCGAAGTCCTTCTGCGGATCGTAGGGAATGGACTTCATCAGGCTGAGGTTGGAAGCCTGGGTGGTGTTGGTGGTCACGAGCAGCGTGTAGCCGTCGGCGCGGGCCTTGGCGACGGCGTCGGCCCCGATGGCACCATTGGCGCCCGCACGGTTGTCCACCACGACGGGCTGCTTGAGCGCGTCTGCAATGTGCTGGCCCACCAGCCGCGCAATCGTATCGGTCGCTGTACCGGCAGCAAACGGAACGATGACGCGCACGGCCTTGTCGGGATAGGCCTGCGCGTGGGCGGGCAGCGCTGCACCCATCACAGGGGCCAGCAGGAATGCCAGCGTGGCGCGGCGGTTGATGCGATTCATGAACAGGGGCATGGATGTCTCCTTCAGACAAGGGGATGGAAATGTGCGCAGAAAGCGCCTGGCTCTGTGGCCGCGGATGAAAAAAAGGGGAGGCTGCTGTGTTTCAGGCGACCTGTCGCCGCTGGTGGTAGGCCAGCTTGTCCGGGTCCAGGGTGGCGCCGAACCCCGGGCCGTCGGGCACGCAAAGGGCGAAGTCCTCATAGCGCAGGGCGCTGGTGGCCACGTCGTCCACCAGCAACTGGGGGCCAAACAGCTGGCACCCCCATTGCAGGTCGGGCAGCGTTGAATACAGCTGTGCGCAGGCTGCCGTGCCGATAGCCCCTTCGATCATGGTGCCGCCAAAGAGGGCGAGGCCTCCTGCACTGGCAATCTGGGCGATCTGCGCGGTGCGCAGCAGGCCGCCATGTTTGGACACCTTGATGGACAGGGCATCGCACGCATGGGTGCTGGTGTAGGCCAGGGCGTCCTGCGGGGTGGCCACCGCTTCGTCTGCCATCACGGTGATGGGGCTGGCGTGTGTCAGGCGGCGCAGGGCGTCGATGCTGGCGGCGTGCACGGGCTGCTCCACCACTGCGATGCCGCCCGCGTGCAGGGCCGGGATGGCCCAGCGCGCCGTGGCCTCGTCCCACGCCTGGTTGACATCGACGCGCACCGTGGCCGCCTCGGGAAGTGCATCACGTATCGCCACGGCGCGCCGCACATTGTCGCCCGGGTCACCGGTGCCGATCTTGACCAGGAAATGCCGGTGTGTGCGCTGCTCCAGCTTGTGCCGCGCCTCGCGCAATTCCTGCTCCAGGTCGCCGCTGGCCAGCACCCACAGCATTTCCAGGCGATCGCGCACCGCACCGCCCAGCAGGGCCGCGCTGGAGACATTGAGCGCGCGTGCCGTGATGTCCACGCAGGCCATCTCCAGCGCCGCCTTGCAGGGCAGGTTGCCCTTGATCGCGCGGTCCATGAGGCCGATGGCATGCCAGAGCCGGCGCGGATCCTGGCCCATGAGCACGGGGGCCAGAACTTCGTCGATGACGGCCTTGGCTGACCCGGCGCTGATTTCGTTGTAGCCCGTGATCACCGACAGCTCTCCCAGCCCCGTCACGCCCTCGTCGGTGTGCATCTGCACGATGACCAGGGTGTGGCCGGCCATGGTGGCCATGGCCAGCCGGTGCATGCGATGCAGGCGCAGATCGACGATGGTGCTGGTGACGCCCGTGATCTTCATGCCCTGGCCTGTTCTGCGGTGGGCAGCAGGCGGCGCTGCTGCAGCCGGCCGAACCACTTGCGAAACATGTCTTCGGTATCGATGCAGGCCGCAAAACCCGCCTGGCGGATCTTCACCGAACTCATGAGCACCGGCGGCAGCGGGCCCTGCTTGCCATGGTTCATCTGGAAGTCGGCATAGGTGGCGCCCTGGCCGATGAAGGCCATCAGGTCGCGGGGCGCGTCCAGCCGGTATTTGTCCACGATGCGCTCCCAGGCCTGCTGCTGCCGCGGAAGGCTCTCGCCCAGGGACTGCGGCTCGGGATCGCCCATGGGCATGCCCAGCGCGTCGGCAATGACGGGCCAGACGTTTTGCCAGACGAACACGTCGCCGTTTTCCAGGTTGAAGGTTTCGTTGCGTGCGTTGGGTGACTCTGCAGCCCAGGCACAGGCCTGGGCGATCAGCTCGGCGTCGATGGCCTGGTTCACGCGGGCCGGGCCGCCGGGGTAGGCCAGCGGCAGTCCCTGCTCGTGGCGCAGCCAGGCATACACGCCGATGGCGGGGATCGGGTTCATGTTGCTGCCCGCGGCCTCGCCGAACACGATGCGCGGGCGCATGATGGTGAAGTGCCATGCGTCGCCCGAGCGGGCCTGGCGCTCGCGCAGGAAGTCCTCCTGTAGCCAGTAGAAATTTTCGTGCGGGTCGCGCGGCCAGCGTTCGCGCGCGGGCACGGCGATCTCGGGGTGGATGTGCACGCCATAGGCCTTGCCGCCCTGCATGATGGTGACGTGGCGCAGTGGGCTGCCAGGGCGGTCCAGTGGCTCGATGACGTTGCGCAGCATGGCGAGGTTGACCTGCATCTGTTCTTCGTCGCGCCATCCGCCCACCAGACCCCCGGGCTTTTCATACACGGCGGCATACACCACATGGGTGATGTCGTCGCGCCCACCCAGGGCGGCGGCGCACGCAGCACTGTCCTGCAGATCCAGCTGCAGGGCCTGGGCGCCGGGCGGCGGCGTAATGGGCCGGCGGGCCACGCCAATGGCGCTCCAGCCCGGCAAGCTGGCAAAGTGGTGCAGGCAGGCCTGTCCCACCACGCCCGTTGCGCCCACGATAAGGGCCGTCTGCTGGGGTGTCGTCATGGCCGGCCCGTCCTTACTTCTTGATCATCGGGCACTTGGACTGCGCCAGCGGCAGGAATGCCTTGTCGCCCGGCACCGTTGCCACCAGCTTGTAGTAGTCCCACGGATATTTCGAATCGGCCTGCGACTTCACCTCGAACAGGTACATGTCATGCACCATGCGGCCGTCCTCCCGGATACGGCCGTTCTTGGCGAAGAAGTCGTTGATGGGCGTGGCCTTCATCTGGGCCATGACCTTGGCCGTGTCGTCGGTCCTGGCGGCCTGCACGGCCTTGAGGTAGTGCATGGTGGAGGAGTAGGCGCCCGCCTGGCTCATGTTGGGCATCTTCTTCATCTTCTCGAAATAGCGCTTGGACCAGGCCCGGGTTTCCTCGTTCATGTCCCAGTAGAACGCTTCGGTGAGCATCAGGCCGCCGGCGGTGCGCAGGCCGATGGCGTGGATGTCGTTGATGTACATGAGCAGGCCTGCCAGCGTCTGCTTGTTCTTGCCCTGCGTGAGGCCGAATTCGCGTGCGGCCTTGATGGTGTTCACGGTGTCGCTGCCGGCGTTGGCCAGGCCGATCACCTGCGCCTTGCTGTTTTGTGCGCTCAGCATGAAAGAGGCGAAATCCGTGGCCGCGATGGGGTGCTTGGCAGCGCCCAGAACCTTTCCGCCCTGGGCGGTCACCACAGCACTGGCCTGGTCCTGCAGACTGTGGCCGAAGGCGTAGTCTGCCGTGATGAAATACCACTCCTTGCCGCCACGCTGCGTGATCGCGCTGGCGGTGACATTGGCCAGCGCATAGGTGTCATACACGTAGTGCACGGTGCTGGGCATGCACAGGTCGCCGGTGAGCCGGTCGGTGCCCGGGCCGTTGAAAACGATGACCTTCTGCTTTTGTTTGGCCACTTCCAGTACGGCCAGTGCGGGGGCGGAGACGGCGACATCCATGATGGCGTCCACCTTGCCGGTATCGAACCATTCACGGGCCTTGTTCGCCGCGATGTCGGCCTTGTTCTGGTGGTCCACCACCAGCAATTCGATTTTCTTGCCCAGTACCTGTCCGCCGAAGTCGTCGATGGCCATCTGGATGGCGGCTGCGCTGCCCGGGCCGGTGATGTCGGCAAATGGTCCGCCCAGGTCCGTCAGGATGCCAAGGCGAACGATGTCGTCGGAAATGCTGGTGTCCTGCGCCGGCGCGGTGAGGCAGGTGGCGGCGAGTGTGGCGCCAAGCAAGGCGGCCCGGCAGGCTTGCTGCAGGGCGGTACGGGGGGTGCGGGGGAAGGGCGTGATGCGTTTCATGGTGTCTCCTTGGGCGTTTGGGAAGGGTTCGGTCATCAAAGCGTGGCGATGGGCGTGACGGGTGAGCCGACCGCACCCGGCAGGCGCAGCGGCGCAGCGGTGAGCAGAAAGCGTGTGCGGCCACGTGCGTGCAGTGCGTCGGCGAGTTCGTCGAGGTACCACAGCTCACCCAGTGGCAGCCCCAGCTTGAACAGACAGTGCTCATGCAGGGGTACCACGGCGTACGGGGAACCGTCCTGAGGCACGCGTGTGGGTGGGTGGCGCTCGACGGCATAGTTGTCTGCCACCAGTGCGGCGATGCCACTGTCGGTGATCCACTGCAGCAGTTGCGGGTCGCTGCCGTCCAGGGCTGCGCAGCTGTGGTGCAGCCGGTGGGCATCAGGCTGGCCCTGCATGGACAACACGAGGCCTGCAAAGCCGGTGCGCAGCAGCAACATGTCACCCGGCTCCACCGTGGCACCGCACTGCGCCATGGCGTTCATCAGCTGGTCGTAGCCGATGTCCTGAAAGTCGGTGCCGTAGACGCGGGCCAGGTCCACCAACACCGCGCGACCCTGCATGCCTTTCCTGGCGAGGTTTTCCACACCCAGGGCGCGCGCCACGCTGGCGTCGGCGGGTCGGCCCGCGCAGCACACGGGGCGGTACGGCCCGGGAGCGCCGTCGGCGTCGCGCGCGGGCAGCCCGTGGTCGACAGGGCCCAGCACATGTTCGTGGCCGCGGTAGCCGTTGTAGTAGGTGGTGCGCAGCTGGCCGTCGCCCTCAGTGTCGAAGAGCGAGCCCACATGGGCCAGCGAATCCCACTGGGTGGAGTACTGCAGCGACAGCAGCACCTGGTCGTCGCTGATCACGTCGGTGGCGCCCGCATAGACGTGGCCGAGCGGGAAATTGACGTAGGGCCGATCGCCATTGCGGGTGGGCGACAGGCGCGGCGGATGGCGCCTTGCATTGAGCGCATTTCCGCCCGGAAGGTCCAGCGGCAGCGAGAGACACAAGCTGATGCCTTCGCGCACTTCCTGTACGCCCTTGAGAACCTGCTCCGGCCCGATGAGGTTGGCGCGCCCCAGTTGGTCGTCGGGTCCGAACTCGCCCCAGTTAGAGCCTGGAGGGCGTTGTTTCCATCGCATGGTGTCGTCTCCTGCCGCAGGTGGCTGCGGATGGGGAGACTATGGTGGGGCGGTGCGGATGGCGTCAAACGCCATCATGAAAATTTCAAGGAATGAAACGGAAGATCGGGTAAACCCTTTCGCAATCAACATGAATGGGCCGCCTTTGCGGTTGCGCTGGCGTAGGCAGCTGAAGTTTGGTTTTGACAGGCAAAACACCCAGGTATCACGTTTCAGTGCGCCGACAGCATTCCTGCGAAAACCGGCGCGTCCACGTTGGCGCCGGTCAGGGCCACGCCCACGTTCTGGCCGGCCAGGCTCTGCCTTTCCTGCAGCGCCGCTGCAAAACCCGCCGCGCCTGCGCCCTCGGCCACGTTGTGCGTGTCGGTGAACAGGGCGCGCATGGCGGCAGCCACCTCGGCGTCGCTCACCTGCACGATGTGATCGATGTGGGGCGCCATCACGGCCAGGGCCTCGGCATCGGCCACGCGGCAGGCCATGCCGTCGGCGAGCTCTGTGGTGACGGGAGCCTCCACCACGCGGCCCGCCGCGAGCGAATCAGCATAGGTGGTGGCGTGGCTGCTGACCACGCCCACCACGCGCACGGGGTGCTGCAGCGCCAGCTTGGCGGCGATGGCCGAGCACGCGCCCGAGCCCTGGCCGATGGGCACGTACACCACATCCAGCTGCGGCACGGCGCGCAAGAATTCCCACCAGTAGGTGCTCACGCCGCGCAGCAGGTCGGGGTGGAAGCTGGGCACCATGTGCGCGCCGCGCCGGGCGGCCAATTGCATCGCGTGTTCGCGCGCTTCCTGAAAGTCGTTGCCGTGCTCGATGAGCGTGACGCCCAGTGCGCGCATGGCGGCGTTCTTCTCGACCGAGTTGCCACGCGGAACGACGATGGTGCAGGCCACGCCGTGGCGGCGCGCGGACCAGCCCATGCTCTGGCCGTGGTTGCCGCGTGTGGCGCTGATCACCTCAGAGGGCAGCGCGCCGCGCTGGGCGAGCTGGTCGAAGTAGGTCAGCCCGCCACGGATCTTGAAGGCGCCCACGGGCGTGTGGTTTTCGTGCTTGAGCCAGCAGTCGGTGCCCAGGCGTGCACTCAGCAGGCTCCAGCGGTACTGGGGCGTGGCGGCAAATTCGCGGTACACGACCTCGGCGGCGGCTTCGATCTCGGCCAGTGTGGGCAGCAAGGCGGTGGGGTCGAGGCGGGTGTTCATGCGGCGGCTTTCTTTTCGGGCAAAGACGACAGGGTGACCGCGCCCAGCGGCGTGGCGAAAAGTGCAGTGAGACGGGGCGCGCTACCTGCAGCGACGGCGGCCAGCGGGCCGACACCGATGGCGTCACATGCGGCCTGCAGCGTGGTGGCCTGCGGGTGCTGCAGCGTGAGCCGCTGCAGCTGCACGCCGCTGGCGGGCAGGCTGTCGCAAGGGTGCGTGCTGCCCCACTGGATCAGGGTGGGCAGGCAGCCGTCCATCAGGCGCAGACCGTCGTCCCGCACCGTGATCTGCCACTGCAGCAGGCCGTTCGGTGTGGGGCGGCTGGCGGTGATGATGGCGCCGCGTTCGATGTCCAGCGCCGCCAGTGCTGCGCACTGCGCGGCCACCTCCGGCACGGAGGCCACCCAGTGAATGAGCTGCGGGCCTTGCTCTGCCACCTGCTGCTGCAAGGCGGCATCATCCATGTCAAACCAGCGTCTGGCGCTTGATGGTATTGCGGGAATAGCTTCTCTATTAATAGCAATGATCTCCAGGTAGGCGCGTGGATGCGCCGGGCTCCCGACATTGAAGATGCGGTTGTGTGTGCCCATCAGCGGGTGTTCGCCGCCCGCTGTGGGGGTGATGCCCAGCGTGCGTTCGCACCAGGCCACTCCGCTCGCCAGGTCGGCCGCCAGCACCACCAGATGGTCCACGCAGGGCGCGCAGGGGGATGTGGTCACAGCAACACCTCGCCCGACACGCAGGTGACCGAGCTGCCGCCCACCCAGATGGTGTCGCCGTCCTGCTCCACATATACGCGCCCGGCGCGCCCCAGGCAGGTGCCTTGGGCGGCCACATACTGCGTGGGTGCCAGCCCGGCGCCGATGAGCCACTGCGCCAGTGCGGCGTTGAGGCTGCCGGTCACGGGGTCTTCGGCCAGGCCGTTGTTGCCGGGGAAGAAGGCGCGCACTTCAAAGGCGATGCCCTCGGCATCGGTGCTGCCGATGACGCCGACTTTTCCGCGCGGGCCCACCACGCCCACGTCGAGCTGGCCGAGGATGCTGGCGTCTGGCTTGAGCGCCAGCACCTGCTTGCCGCTGCGCAACATCACGCCGCGCCAGTTGGGTCCGTTGTCGCACCAGGCGTGGTGCAGGATGTCGCTGCGCGCCACGCCCAGGCCGCTGGCGATCAGCACGACGTCCTCTTCAGCGAGCGGGCCGCTCCTGATCAGCGGAGGCGCAGCAAAGGCCAGGCGCTCGCCGTCCTGCCGCAGCGTGACCAGGCCCACGCCGCATTCCTGCACCACCTTGCCTGACGCCTGCGGCTGGCCGCCCGCCCGCAGCCAAGCGTGGCAGCTGCCCAGCGTGGGGTGGCCGGCAAAAGGTAGTTCGCGCCCGGGGCAGAAGATGCGCACGCGGTAGTCGGCGCCGGCGGCGCGGCCTTCGGGCGTGGGGGGCAGCACAAAGGTGGCTTCGGACAGGTTGGTCCAGTTGGTGAACTCCTGCATGGCTTCGGTGCTGAGGCCGGAGCCGTCCAGCACCACGGCCAGAGGGTTGCCACGGTAGGGCTGCCCGGTGAAGACATCAACTTGCTGGAAAGGGCGTTGGTGCATGGTGGTCAAGTCCTATGTTGAAAAACGCTGAAATGATGGAAGTGCCGGACACGCCGGGGGATAGACCAGCGCGTGGGCGGTGTCTGCGGGCTCGGTGAGGTTGGGGCCTGGAAGGCGTGAGGCCCCCCGGGGGTCAACCGCTGGGCGGCGGTACGGTGGAGCCAGGCCGGATCACAGCAACACCACCCCGTCAATGCAGGTGACGGCACGGCCACCCACCCACAGCTGGTGGTCATCGTCCTGGCGGATGTGCACGCGGCCCGCGCGGCCCAGGCATTCGCCCTGGGCCACCAGGTAGCTGCGGGGGGCCAGGCCATCGGCAATCAGCCATTCGGCCAGGCTCGCGTTGAGGGTGCCCGTCACCGGGTCTTCGGGGTTGCCCATGGGCGCGGCAAACGCGCGCACCACCACGCCGGGCTGGGCGGTGTTGCTGACGGCTGGGCCCACGTGGATCACGCCCACGTCCTGGCCCAGGTCCTTCAGGCGGGCGTGGTCGGGGTGCAGGCCCAGCACCGTGTCGGCGCTGTCGAGCAGCAGGCCCAGCCACACGGGGCCGTTGTCCAGCATCTGCGCACCCAGAATCTGCTGCGGGCGCAGGCCCAGGGCGCTCGCAATCAGCGGCACCAGCGCGGGGCTGGGGGCGCTGCGCTTGAGCGGGGGCGCCGCAAACGCCAGGGTGTCGCCGCTCAGGGCAATGCGCACCAGGCCCAGCGCACATTCCTGGATCACCATGCCGTCTTGTTGCGGACGGTGGCCTGCCTGCAGCCAAGCGTGGCAGGTGCCCAGCGTGGGGTGGCCCGCAAAAGGCAGCTCGCCATTGGGGCTGAAGATGCGCAGGCGGTAGTCGGCTCCGGCCGCGCGCCCGGCGTCTGTGGGCGGCATCAGAAAGGTGGTTTCCGACAGGTTGGTCCAGGCCGCAAAGCGGCGCATGTCGCTGTCGCTCAGGCCGTCGGCATCCAGCACCACGGCCACGGGGTTGCCGTAGCCGGGGCGGTCGCTGAAGACGTCGATCTGCTTGAAGGGGCGCTGGTGCATGGTGAGGCGCGGTCAGGAGAGGGGTTGGTCCAGGACCCCGCGGGCGCCGGGGCGGGTGCTGACCGTGTTGTACCACCGCTCCAGGTGGGGGCGTGCGGTGCGATCTTGCGGCAGGCTCCACCAGCGGTGGATCTCGCAACCCACCGGGATGTCGACCATCGTGAACCGCTCACCCGCCATGAAGGTCTGGCGCGCCAGGTGGGCGTCCAGCAGGGCCAGCAGGGGCTCCGTGGCCGCCACCGATGCGGCAATCAGTGCATCGTTGCGCTGGGCCGCGGGCGTGCGTATCCACTGAATGAAGGCATCGCGCCCGGCGGGGTTCAGCGTGGTCTGCTGCCAGTCCATCCACTGCTCGGCCACAAAGCGCGTGGGCAGGTCTTCGGGGTACAGGTTGCCCAGCGAATGCCGGGCGCACAGGTAGCGCACGATGGCGTTGGACTCCCACAGGGTCACGCCCGTGTCCTCGTCCTCAATCAGTGGCACCAGGCCATTGGGGTTGAGGCCCAGGTAGCGCGCCTCGCGCACGATGCCGTACTGGCCGCCCGCGTCGGTGCGCTGCACCGAGGGCAGGCCCAGCTCCTGCACGGCCCACACGACCTTGCGCACGTTGATGGACGACATCCTTCCCCAGACTCTTAGCATGCTTGATGGACTTTCATGGTGCGTTGCGCGACCCCGGGTGCATGAAGAAGGCGCGATCATCCGAGGTAGCCGCGGAACTGGCTTCGCCAGGCCGCTGGCTGCGTCCCCCTCCCGCGCAGCGAGAGAAGGGGAAGCGGCGCAGCCGCTCAGGGGGCCGCATCCTTGATCGCTGCGGCCAGCGCCGCGATGCCGGTGGCGATCTGCTCCACCGTGGAGGTCACGAACGACAGCCGCAGGGTGCGGTGGTCGGCGTTGTCGGCATAGAAGGCCGCGCCGGGCACAAAGGCCACATTGCGCTCCACGGCCTTGGGCAGCAGATCGATGGCGCTCATGCCTTCCGGCAGGCGCACCCACAGGAACATGCCGCCGTCGGGGCGGTTCCAGTGCACGGAGAGGCCCTGCATTTCCCTGTCGAGTGCGGCCAGCATGGCCTCGCACTGCTGCTTGTACAGCGCGCGGATGGTAGGCACGTGGCGGTCCAGGAAGCCGTCCTTCATCACCTCGGCCACCAGTCGCTGGTTGTAGCCGGGCGTGTGCAGGTCGGCCGCCTGCTTGGCCTGCAGCAGCTTGGGGTACACGGCCTTGGGCGCCACGATGTAGCCCAGGCGCAGGCCGGGGGCCAGCACCTTGGAGAACGAGCCCATGTAGATGCAGCCCTCGGGGTTGCGGGCCGTGAGCGGGGCCGGCGGCGGTGCGTCGAACCACAGGTCGCCGTAGGGGTTGTCTTCCACCAGGGGCAGGTTCAGCTCGGCGGCGGCGGCCACCAGCTCGGCGCGGCGCGCATCGCTCATGGTGCGGCCCGTGGGGTTCTGGAAGTTGGGCAGAACGTACAGAAAGCGCGCCTTGTTCGCGCCCGTGCCCACCTTGGCGCGCAGATCGTCGATCAGCACGCCCTGGTCGTCGCTGGCCACGGACACCACGTTGGGCTCCATGGGCGTGAAGGCCTGCAGCGCGCCCAGGTAGGTGGGCGTTTCCACCAGCACGCTGCTATCGGTGTCGATGAGGATCTTGGCGATCAGGTCCAGCGCCTGCTGCGAGCCGGTGGTGATCAGGATCTGGTCGGCGTCCACGTCCCAGGGCAAAAAGTCGGCAATCGCCTGGCGCAGCGGTGCATAGCCTTCGCTGGCGGCGTATTGCAGGGCGGCGGGGCCATCGTTGGCCAGCACAGCGGCCGAGGCCGCGGCAAACGCGGAGACCGGGAAGGTCTTGGGTGATGGCAGGCCACCCGCCAGGCTGATGATGCCGGGCTTTTCGGTGACCTTCAGGATTTCGCGGATGACCGAGGGGTTCATGCGCTCGGCACGGCGTGCCAGGGTCCAGGTGCTGGTGGTGGGAAGGTCGTTCAGTTTCACTCTCGTCTCCTGCGGGCGGCCGCCGTGGCCGCTACGGTTACTAAGTTGTTCAAAAAAGAGGGTGCGGCAAGGCCGCCCGTGGGGGTGGCGCATTGTCGGGCACGGGTGGGCAGGCGGCACTTCATGGGGGGTTTCCTGCCGCGCGCACCGGCATCTTCTTGCCGACAAACACCGTGGCGATCACGGCCAGCGCAAAACCCACCGTGACGGCGTCCAGCCGCTCGCCCAGCAGGGGCACGGCAAACAGCATGCCCAGAAACGGTTGCACCAGTTGCACCTGGCTCACACGCACCGTGCCCCCCAGGGCCAGCCCCCGGTACCAGGCAAAAAAGCCCAGCCACATCGAAAACACCGCAACGTACGCAAAACCCCACCAGGCAGACGCCTGCACGGCCCCTTCCGGGCGCGCCAGCACACTGGCGGGCAAGGTGATGGGCAGGGAGATGACCAAGGCCCAGCAGATCACATGCTCGGCCCGCATGCGTTGCGACAGCCGGGCGCCATAGCCGTATCCCACAGCGGCACAGGCCATCGCAGCGAGCAGCAGCGCATCAGCGGGGTGCAGGGCCATGCCGGCGCTGCCCGAGCGCAGCAGCGCAAACCCCACCACCAGGCCGCTGCCCACGGCGGCGCAGAGCCAAAAGCCTGCACAGGGGCGCTGACGGTGCAGCAGCGCGCCCACCGCCGCCGTGGCCAGCGGCAGCACGCCCACAATCACGCTGGCGTGCACGGCCTCCACATAGCGCATGGCCACCGAGGTGAACAGCGGGAAGCCGAACACCACCCCCGCCGCCGTGATGGCCAGCGGCCACCAGTCAGTACGCCGCGGCCAGGGGGCGCGGGTGGCCAGCAGAAACAGGCCGGACAGCCCTGCAGCCACCACGGCACGGCCCAGTGCAATGAAAACACCCGACATCTGCGGCGCCTCGGGCGTGCCCACGGCCAGGCGCGTCATGGGCAGGGTCAGCGCAAAGATGGTGACGCCCAGCAGTCCGAGCCACAGTCCCCGGATTTCATCGGCCTTCATAGCGTCAGCATCCACAGTGCGGTCGCGGCAAGCACCAGCGACAGCAGGCGGTTGAACCACAGAAGGCGGCTCCCCTGGGCGAGCCACTGGCGCAGCAGCGAGCCAATCAGTGCATAGGCAAAGTTGCTGGTGAACGCAAAACCCATCATCACCACGCAGATGATGGCCAGCCGCTCGCCGGGGTTGGGCGCGGGCTGCCCGGCGGCGTTGACCACCCAGCCGGCGCTCAGGGTGAGGGCCAGCATCCAGGCCTTGATGTTGACAAACTGCAGACCCACCCCCTGCCAGAACGTCACGTTCAGGTGCGTGGTGTCGATCTCTGCCATCTTGCCCGCCCGGCACAGCTTCCAGGCCAGCCAGAGCATGTAGGCCACGCCCAGCAGCGTCACGCCCCAGCGCAGCGCGGGCACGCCTGTGATCAGCGCCCCCAGCCCCAGGCCGCTGCCCAGCATGAGCAGCGTCCAGCCCGTGGGCACCGCAAGGCAAAAGCGCAGTGCCCGCCTGAGCCCCAGGTTGGCCGCCAGCGCGGTGGACAAGGTGGTGTTGGGCCCCGGCGAAAAGCTCATGGCGGTGCAAAACAGCAGCAGGGCGGTGAGTTCGGCGGCGCTCATGGGGGCAGGGTGGGGGCAGAGTGGGGGAGGCACTTGTGGCGGGGCGGTCTTCAATGTAATCTTCTCACCAGTACACAACCAGTACAGACAGTCGGCGCAGTTGCAAAACTGTATTGCCCGGCAGGACAGTACACAGGCGCTGGCGGCGCGCGCTCCGGGGGCATTCGATGTTGATGAAATCTTCCACCCAGTCACTCACCGAGCAATTGTCGGCCCGGTTTGCCGAGCGCATCCGCAACCGCCTCATGGCGCCCGGCGCGCGTTTGCCGTCGGTGCGCCAGTGCGCGCAGCAGCATGGCGTGAGCCCGTCCACAGTGGTGGCCGCTTATGACACCCTGCTGGCACAGGGGCTGGTGGAGGCGCGCAAGAACCGGGGATTCTTTGTGCGTGAAAGTGGGCTCGCCCCGCGCGGGCCGGACCTGCCCGCCGGTGCGCAGGCCCGGCCCGCCGACGTTGCGCTGGAGAGCGCTGCCGGCAACTGGAGCACCGCCCACGGGTTGGCAGCACGTGCTGCCGGGCGCGCCGCTGCAGGGGTGTCGCCCGTCAACGCCACGGCGCTGATCCGGGGGATGTTCCACAAGGTCAGCGACAAGCCGCAGCCCGGCATGGGGGTCTTCCCGCCCGAGTGGCTGGAGTCCACCTTCATGCCCGCTGCGGTGCGCAAGGTCACCAACTCGCGCAGCCTGCAGGATTTTTCGCTGCAGTATGGAGAGCCGCTGGGCGATGCGGGGCTGCGGTGCGTGCTGGCCAAAAGGCTGTCCACGCTCAACGTGCACACGGTGCCCGAGCACATCATCACCACGGTGGGCGCCACGCACGCGCTGGACATCGTGAGCCGCACCCTGCTGCGCCCGGGCGACCCGGTGATGGTGGAGGAGCCCGGCTGGGCCGTGGAGTTTGCGCGCCTGGCGGCGCTGGGCATGCACATCCTGCCCGTGCCGCGCCGCGCCGACGGGCCCGACCTGGAGGTGATGGCCCGCTACTGCGAGGTGCACAAGCCCAAGCTCTACGTGAGCGTGAGCGTGTTCCACAACCCCACGGGCTATTGCCTCACGCCGGGCAGCGCGCACCGCATCCTGCAGCTGGCCAACCAGCACAACTTTTACGTGGTGGAAGACGACACCTACAGCCACATCGCGCCCGAGCATGCCACGCGCCTCACGGCGCTCGACGGCCTCTCACGCACCATCTACGTGAGCGGATTTGCCAAGATCCTCGCGCCCAACTGGCGCATCGGTTTCATGGCCGCGCCGCACGCACTGGTGGAGCAACTGCTCGACACCAAGCTGCTGGCCACGCTGACCACGCCTGCGCTGCTGGAAAAGGCCCTTGCCCTGTGCATCGAGCAAGGCCAGCTGCGCCGCCACGCCGAACGCATCCGCACGCGGCTGGATGCCGCGCGCGCCCGCAGCGTCAAGCTGGCGCTGGGCGCGGGCTGCACGTTTGCCGCCGAACCGGTGGGCCTGTTTGGCTGGGTGGAAACGGGGGTGGATACCGACGCGCTGTCGCAGCGCATGCTCGACGAGGGCTATCTGCTGGCGCCTGGCGCGCTGTTCCACGCCGAGCGCAAACCCAGCACGCTGATGCGCATCAACTTCGCCACCACACAGGACGCGGCGTTCTGGAAGGTCTTCCAGCGCGTGCGGGCCGAGCAGCAGGGGCGTTGACGGAGCAGCGCCCGGAGATGTTAAAAATGATAGCTGCTCGCGCTTGATGGATAAGCGCTGGCGGCCAAAAACATGCTTATTTTCGCTCTACGTCGAGGTCGGCAAGAACGCGCAGCAACGCGCGGTTGACCTCTTCGAGATCCATCTCGAAGGTTTCGCACAGCTGGCGGATCGCGCTGGCGTCGTCCGTCTCCAGCGCGCAGGCCATTTGCAGGCCGCCGGTGTAGGGGCCGGTGTTCAGCACGGTGGCGTCATAGATGCGTTCGGACAATGGCAGGCGGCGCAAGATGGTGCCCAGCGGCTCGCCCAGCAGTTCGTCGATGTGCGAGAGCAGGCCACACAGGTAGATCTCGCGCCGCAGGTCGTGCTCGATCCCGGCATCAAGCAGGTGCGCAGTCAGCCGGGCGCGCATCACCATGGTTTCGCGCACCGGGTGCATGTTGGGGTCGGTGCTGGCATGGGGCAGCTGGTCGGACAGCCAGCGCTTGATGGAGCCGTACCCCATCATCACCAGCCCGCGCCGCAGCGAGTCGATGCCGGTGCGCAGGCCCAGGGCCGCCGAGTTGGTGTAGACCATGAAGCGGTACGCCAGCAGCGGGTCTTCGCCCATGATGTCTTCAAACGTTTCCAGCGATTGCTCGGCGTCAATCGCCTTCATCAGCTTGAAGATCACCGCGTGCGAAGGTTGCTGGGGATGGTGGCGCAGGCCGTACAGCACGTCTTCCGATGGCCAGCCCGCCAGGGCCAGCGCGTTGCTGTGGTCCAGGCACAGCTCCATCAGCGCCCGGCTTGCCACGCCCTCGTACATCTGTCCCGCCAGCACCGGGCTTGCGGCGCGCGGCGCTTGCGGCGTTGCGCCCGGGCGGGCAGGGGGGGCGGCCTGCAGCGCGGCTGCGGCATCTTCGGGGCGCAGGGTGAGCAGGCTGTTGTCAAAACAGCGCGCCACATCGGCTTCGGGCAACTGGTGGGCGCCACCGCGCCACACCAGCTTGAGCCCCCGCTGGTGCGCCGCCCGCACCCGTGCGTAGATCGCCGAATCGGACAGCCAGTCTCCGCGCACCTCGATCCACGGCGCACCGCGCGGCGCATGCTCCAGCAGGTCGCACAGCAGCTGGCGTGTCTGGGCCGATATGAGCAGCGGCGGCGAGCTGGCGGTCCACAGCTCCTGCAGGGTGCGCAGCAGATGCGCTGCATCCACCGCAACCGATGCTTCGTTGTGCGCGTAAAGCTGGATGCCCGCCAGCTTGCGGGTGCGGTTCCACAAAGGGCGGTAGCCCAGGATGAGGCTGCCAAGAACGGATTGGGCCATGTGCTCTCAGGCAATGTAATGGGCCCTGGTCACGGAGTGCCTCCTGCACCCCCGCAAACGGGCATTAACCGATGTAGTTGAACAGCGAGAGTCTCTGAACCTGCGCGTAAGACTTGAGCGCAGCCTCGTAGCCTACCTGCTGGTTCTGGAAGTCCGAAATGCCCTTGATCATATCGAGATCTTCGGCCCGCGAGCGGTCGCCTTCCAGCTGTACGGAGCGCTTTTCCTGGTCGCCCGTGATGCGGTCTGCGCGGTTGAGCAACTCGCCCGCGTAACCGCGCATGTTGTGCAGGCGTTCCATTCCGATGTCCATGTTGGCCAGGGCCTGCCCCACTGCCTGGATGGCCGCATTGCTGTTGGGCGCGTCGCGGATGTCGCGGATGGCGCTGTCCAGCGTGCTGAATATGCTGGGGCTCGGCTGCAGCGTGATGGTGTCGCCGTTGGCCGGGTTGCCGGTGATGGTGAAGCTCAGCCCCGGAATGTCGGTCATGGCGATGGTCAACGGCTTGTCCGAGGGGTAGTCGGGCACAGTCACGGGTGCAGATATAGCACCGGTGGTTGTGTTGGTAAGGGTGTAGGTCGCGGTGCTGGTGCCCGGCGTCGCACCCGGGCCCACGGCGCTGAAGGCGATGGTGTAGTTGTCGCCCGTGACCAGTGACTTGTCCACCGGGGTGACGGCGGACGTCGTGAGCTGCCGGGTGTTCGGGATGGCGCTCACCGCCGCGTTGTAAACGCCGTCGCGCTGCGGGTTGAACATGAAGGCAGAGTCTCCGTCCAGCATGCCCGGGATGGTCACCCCGGTGCTGGAGGTTTGCCCCGGCAGGCCGGCGAAGCTGTAGTCTGGCGTGGTGGTCAGCGGGCCCAGGAAAGGTGCCAGGGCGCTGCCCAGCGCGCCCAGCAGCGGCACGCCGTTGGTGTCCTTGCGGTTGGCCACTTCAACCATCTGCTCGCGCAGCCCCTGCAGCTGGTTGGCGATGGTGGCCCGGTCATTGGGCGTCAAGGTGCCGCCGCCGGCGCTCACTGTCAGCTCGCGGAAGTTCTGCATGAGCCCGATGGCATCACCCAGCGCAGACTCGGCCTGGGCGATGGCATTGCGCTGGGTTTCCAGTGCGCGCTGCTCGGTCTGGATGCGCGCCAGACGGTTGATGGCCCGCTCCGCCTGCGCAGCCGACACCGGGTCGTCGCTGGGCCGCACGACCCGTTTTCCGGAGGTCAGGTTTTCCTGCAGGTTGGACAGGGAGGTGTGCCGCTGGCCGATGTTGCGCAGTGCCGTGTCGTACTGGTTGGCGGTGCTCACCCGGTAGAGAGAGTTGCTCATGGAGGACTCCGTTCAGGCCGTCAGCGGCCCAGCCCCTGGATCAGGGTGTCGAAAATGTTCTGCGCAATCTGCAGCATCTTGGCAGATGCCTGGTAGGCCTGCTGGAACTGGATCAGGCGGGCAGCTTCCTCATCGAGGTTGACGCCCGAGACGGCCGTGCGGTCGCGCTCCAGGTTGGCGGCAATGGCGGACGACAGCTCGGCCGCGTACTGCGCGCTCTGCGTGCGCGTGCCCACCTGCGCCATGGCGCTGGCAAACCCGTCGGACAGGGTCGCGCCGTCGAACATCTGCACATCGCGCAGGTCCATCAGGGCGCGCGCGTTGCCCGCGTCGCGCTTGTACCAGTCACCAAACTGCGCGTCAGTGGCGGCGCCCACCGTGACGGTGTCGCCGCTTTTGGGTGCGCCCTGCAGCGTGATTTCCCAGCCATTGATGGCGATGGTCTCGCCGGAAACGTAGTTGCCGGTAGCGATGGTTGCTATGGGTGGGCCGGGAACCGTAGCCGAATAGGTTGCAGGCGATCCCGCCGTGAAGGCAATCGTGACAGGACTGCCCGTGGCCGGTTGCGTGATCGGGCCAGTCGCCTTCAGGGATGCCAGCTGGAGCGTACCCCCATTCGCTGCCCCCATAGCTGCGTTGACCGGGTTGGCAGCCGCCAGGTCCACCGGCGAGTACTGCAGTGCCTTGAATTCCGCCGCCGCGCCAACCATCGGGTTTGCCAGAAACCGGTCGCCAGCCGCCGCGCCTGCAAACGCGCCAGGCGGCGCACCGCCGTCATTGATGGCCAGGCCGTTGTTGCCCATGATGGTCGACAGCTCGCCCAGGGTTGCGAAAACGAACACCTTGTTGTCCGATTGGCGTGTCACCGACCCGGCGGCCGCGCCTGTGAAGGCGATCTCGAAGCTGGACGCCTGCAGCCTGGTGGGGTCGGCCACCTGCAGCCCCATCGTGGCACCCGATGTGTTGGCGCTGCCGGTGACGGCATTGCCCAGGCTGATCGGGGCAAACAGGTTTTCACCGGGGGTGCCGTCCAGCGTCAGCCCCAGCCGGTTCTGCGTGTTCATCGACTCGCTGATGGCGATGGCCATGCGCCCGAGCAGGTTGCGCCCTTCGGCCAGATCGTTGTTCTGAAAGCGCAGCAGGCCTGCCACCTGGCCGCCGCCCAGCATGCTTTCGTTCAGCTCCACCTTGGTGGCCGAGCCGGGTTGCTGGAAGGTGAGCACCTTCTTGCCGCTGCCCGCGCCAAAATCCGCGGGGTCCTCGATCGACAGCAGGGCAGCCTTGTTGCCCAGCACCAGGGGCTGGCTGCCAGCCACAAAAACGCTGACCGAGCCGTCATCGGCAGCCACCTGTGATGTCTGGATGTGCTGGTTCAGGTCGCGGATCAGCTGGTCGCGCTGGTCCAGCAGGTCATTGGCGGGCTGGCCGTTGCCTTTGGCCCGGGCAATCTGCTCGTTCACGGCGGCAATGTTCCTGGCCAGGCTGTTGACCGCGATCATGCTGCCCTTGAGCTGCTCGGCCACGGTGTAGCCGATCTCGTCGAGCCGTTGCGAGGCATCGCGCATGCGCGCGGCGGTTTCGTCCATGCGCGTCAGGGCCACGCTGCGGGCGGTGAGGTCCGTGGGCGAGCTCACCACATCCGACAGGGCATTCATCATGTCGTTGATGGACGCGCCGATGCCGCTCGGGCCACCGCTAAAGACTTCCTGCAGCTGGCGCAAGCGGGCCATGCGCACGGTGTCGCCCGCGTCCACCGAGGACGCCGCCGTCGCCTGCCGCGTGAGCAGCTCGCTGTGGTTGCGCAAGATGGTCTGCACGTCCACGCCCTTGCCGATGTAGCCACCGCCGGTGAACTGGCCTTGCACAGTCTGCAGCACCACGGTCTGGCGCGAGTAGCCTGCGGTGCTCACATTGGCGATGTTGTGGCCTGCGGTTTGCAGGGCCACCTGGTTGGCCAGCAGGGCGCGGGCGCCCACGTTAAGCAAGCTCATGACTCACCTCGCATTTCAGCGATCCCCAGCGCTGCCTGCACCCCCAGCGCGTGAGACTGGCGCGGCCCTAGCCAGTGCCCCCGCGCAAGGGCCGCCCCGCCGCGCTGGGGGCGTCCCCCTCCCGCGAAGCGAGAGAGGGGGAAGGCGCGAAGCGACTCAGGGGGTGTTTGCATGGTCAAGCCTGCGCCCGCTGTGCGCGCAGCACGCTGTTGATGGCGCCACTGAGCTTTCTGGCGTATTCGGGGTCGGTGGCGTACCCCGCCTTTTGCAGCGCCGAGGCATAGGCCATGGCCGAGCCGGACTGGGCCACAGACTCGGCCTTCTCGTAGCGCGGGCTTTCCTTGATCAGGCGGGCGTAGTCGCGGAACGAATCCTCGTACGAGTCGTAGGCGCGGAACTTGGCCGTCACCTTCTGGGCCTTGCCGTTGATGTATTCGGTGGTGGTGATCTCGGCCACCTTGCCCGTCCAGGCCTTGGTGGCCTTGATGCCGAACAGGTTGAACGAATTGGAGCCGTCCTTGTGGCGGATCTCGCTCTTGCCCCAGCCGGTTTCGTGCCCGGCCTGGCCCAGCATGAAGCTTGCGGGAATGCCGCTTTCCTGCGCCACGCGTTCGGCCGTGCCGCTCAGGTGCTGCACAAAGCCATCGCGGCCCCTGGGAACCTGGGTCGTGGCTTCGGCAGGCATCGATGTGGAGGGCAATGTTGCGCGGGACTGTGCCTGCGGCAGGCTGAGCGTGGAAGGCACGGAGAAACTGGTGTCGGCACCGCCCATCTGGCGCGAGAGCTGGCGTGCAATCGCCTCCGACAGCCCGCCCTGCATGCCCGACATGCTGATCGACAGCTGCTGGTCGAGCATGTCCTGGCCGAGGTTGGCCTGTTCGCCCTCCATGAGGCCCGATTTCATCGTGGCGTCGCGCATGCTCTTGATCAGCTCGCGCATGAACAGCGATTCGAACTGCTTGGCCACCTCACGCGTGGCCTGGGCGCTGTTGGCCGCACCCGCATCGACCTTGAGCGCGTTGAGCGAGCGGATGTCCACCGCCAGCGCATTCGTGGTGCTGCTGGTCGTGGTGGAGGAAGGCAAGGTGAGGGCCATGGCTGCTCCTCCGGGGTCAGATCACTTCCAGCTCGGCGTTCAGGGCGCCGGCGGCCTTGATGGCCTGCAGGATGGCCAGCAGATCCTGGGGCGTTACGCCCAGGCTGTTGAGCGCGCGCACCACATCGCTCAGCAGCGGTGCAGCCGGCATGTTGACCACCTTGCCGCCGTCGTACTGGATGGCAATGTCGCTCTTGACGGCCGACACCGTCTGGCCGCGCGACAGCGGGTTGGGCTGGCTGATGACCGGGGTCTCGTCGATGATCACCGACAGGTTGCCGTGCGCAATGGCACACGGGCCCAGCGTCACGGCCTGGTTCAGAACGATGGAGCCCGTGCGCGCGTTGATGACCACCTTGGCCGCGCGGGGCGTTTCGGGCAGCGGCAACTCTTCCAGCTCGGCAATGAAGTTCACGCGGGCATGCGCATCGGGCGGCGCCTGCACGCGCACGGTGCGTGCGTCCAGCGCTTCGGCCGTACCCGGGCCCCGCCGTGCGTTGATGGCCTGCGCCACGGTGCGCGCGGTCTGGAAGTCCGAGGCATTGAGCCCCAGTGTGATGGTGTCGCCTTCGTGCAGCGGGGTGGGCACCGAGCGCTCCACCAGCGCCCCGTCAGGGATGCGGCCGGCGCTCAGGTGGTTGACCTGCACGCTGCTGCGGTCGCCCGCCGTGTTGGCGCGGCCACCCGTGGCACCGGCGCCCGCCACCACCAGGTTGCCCTGGGCAATGGCATAGATCTCGCCGTCGGCGCCCCGCAGGGGCGTGGCAATCAGGGTGCCGCCCTTGATGGACTTGGCCGAACCGATGGAGGACACGGTCACGTCGATCATCTGGCCGGGCTGCGCAAACGGCGGCAGCTGGGCCGTGACCACCACGGTGGCCACGTTGTCGAGCTTGAGGGCCGCCGAGCCCGGCGGCAGGCTGATGCCCATCTGCTGCAGGTAGTTCTGCATGGCCTGCCCGGTGATGGGCATGCCCGATTTGTCGCCCGTGCCGTCCAGGCCGACCACCAGTCCGTAGCCCGACAACTGGTTGTTGCGCACCCCCTGCACGGCGGCGACTTCCTTGATGCGCAGCGCCTGCGCGGGCAGGGCCAGGGTCAGCATTGCGAGTGCGGCCAGGTAGGCAATGCGGCGGGACAAAGGCAGGAGGTTCATGCCTCCATTGTGGAGAGCTGTGCCGCCAGCTAAAGCGTGAAAAGAGGCGGCTTCCGGCGCTTGTTGGGGTCACAAAGTGGGCTTGATTTCAAGCCAAATTGGCCTCTGGCGCTTATCCATCAAGCGCGGGTAGCTATCTTTTTTGATTTTTCGGGCGTTGCGCCTGGGCAGCTGGAAGCGGGTTGCGGATGCAGTAGTAGTACCCGTTGCGCACGCTGGCGATGTAGTTGGGGTGCACTTTGCCGGCATCGTCGGCGGGGTCGTACAGGCCGGTCTGCACGTGGTAGGGGGTGTGGGGCCGCAGGGTCACGCCGCCGCCGTAGAAGCCCGCGGCCTCGGCGGCTTCCATTTCTTCGACGGTGGGCAGTGCCGCCTGCTGCGACTGGCAATAGCGCTGCGCCATGTCGCGCGATACCAGCTGGTCTGCATGCCCCGGCGCAGACAGCAGCCACTGTGCAGCGCCCAAAGGGTTCTGGTGGGCGGAAAAGCGCGTGCCGCTGAAGTAGTCCACCACGGCGCGCGCCAGCGCTTCGCCCAGCTCCTGCACCGGGGCGGTGACGGTGAAGCTCTGCGATGCGCCGGTGCCCAGCCGCACCAGCGTGACGGTGGCCTGCACCAGCGTCTCCTGCAGGCGCGTGTAGCTGATGTAGGCGGCCAGTGCCACGTTGCGCGCCTTGTCCTGCAGCGCCTGCCGGGCCGCAGCATCCAGCGCGGCGGCACGCTGCAGCTCATCGGGCGAGATGCCCGAGAACTCGAAGCGCAACCGGGGCCGCGCGCCATTGATGCGGCGGCTTTGCTTGTCCACCTCGCCAATGAACTGCGTATTGACCGTGCGGCCCAGCTGGGCCAGCGCCATGCGCTCGTGGTGTGCCTGCAGCTGGTCCACCGCCTGCAGTGCTTCCAGTGTCTTGGCCGGGTCGGCCTTGGCAGTGTGCAGGTCGGCAAAGATTTTGCGGTCCTGGCCATAGTCGCCCAGGTCCGACGCGCGCACCACCGGGATGTTGGGCCAGACGGTAAAGGTCTGGTCGGGCGGGTCGCGCAGATCCTGCGCGGTGGCCAGGCCGCCGCACAGCACCAGCGCCGAGGCGGAGAGGCGGAGAAACCGAGCGACCAGGGGGTTCATTTAGAAAGGCGTGATGGAGTTGAAGGCGCGTGTCAGCCAGCCGATGGCCTGGGCCTCCGCCTGCTCGCCCTGGCCGCGGGAGACTACGCGCACGTTGGCAACGTATATCGAGTCGATGACACTGCCTGCATGCTGTGCTTCGCGGCTGAGATGGCGAGGATCGACGATGCCCGAGAACCGCAGCACATCCACGCTGCGGTTCACGCCCACCTGCTTTTCACCCGTGATGACGAGGTGACCATTGGGCAGCACTTCGGTGACGATGGTGGTTATCTTGCTGTCGAATTCATTTTCGCTGGTCGTTTTGCCGCCGCCCTTGAAATCGTTGTCGTAACCAGCTTTCATGGCCGAGCGCCCGGCGATCTTTGCTGCTGTGGAAGCACCGAGCAGAGGGAGCGCTGTGATACCGCCGCCAACGCTGCCGTCGCGGTCAACGTTCGACCGGCTGTTTTGGCTGGCCTTGATTTTCTCGAAAACCCGGATGGTGACCATGTCGCCCACAAAGCGTGCCCGCTGGTCTTCGAGTGGCGGCCGGTAGCTGGCGGTATGGAACAGGCTGCCTGTGGCAGGCACGGCGTTGCGCGGCTGGGCGGGGGCGAGAACCGGCGGCGCGGTGGACAGCACGTCCACGGGTGGCGGCGGGTTCAGGGTGGCGCAGCCGGTAGCGAGCAGGGCGAGGGCCACGGAGCCGGTCAGTCGCAGGAGGGAGGTCATCTTGGCGCTCCTTACAGTTGGGACAGCTTGGCCAGCATCTGGTCAGATGTCTGGATGGCTTTGGAATTCATCTCGTAGGCGCGCTGGGTCTGGATCATGCTGACCAGCTCTTCCACCACGTTGATGTTGGAGTTTTCCAGAAATTTGTGCCGGATTTCCCCCAGCGAATTGGTCAGGGGGTTGCCGGCCTCGGGGCCGCCGGACGCCACGGTTTCGCGATACAGGTTGTTGCCCAGCGGCTCCAGCCCGGCCGGGTTCACGAAATTGGCCAGCTCGATTTGCGGCCCCGCCGTGGTGACGCCGGCGCGGGTGATCGAGACCTGGCCGTTCGGGCCGATGTCGAGGGTGTCGCCAATCTGCAGGTTGATGGCCGGAATGAGCGGATAGCCCTCGTTCGTGACCACGTCGCCGTTGCCGTTGCGCGTGAAATTGCCGGCGCGCGTGTAGCCGGTAGTGCCGTCGGGCATCTGGATCTGGAAGAAGCCCTGACCGTTGACCGCAATGTCCAGCGCGTTGCCGGTGTTGGCCAGCGAGCCCTGCATGAAATTGCGCGAGGTGGAGCCCACATTGACCCCCAGGCCCAAGTGCAGGCCGGTGGGCAGCTGCGTGTCGTCTCCGGTTTGTGCGCCCACCTGCCGGTGGTTCTGGTACATCAGGTCCTGAAACACCGCGAAGTTGCGTTTGAAACCGGTGGTGGAGACGTTGGCCAGGTTGTGCGAGATCACGTCCAGGTTGGTCTGCTGGGCGGTCATGCCGGTCTTGGCAATCCAGAGGGAATTCATCATGGCAGGGTTTCCTTTCCTTTAGCCGTTGAGGCTGAGCAGCTGGCCGGCGGACTTGTCGTTGGTTTCGGCGGTCTGCAACAGGCGCATCTGCTGCTCGAACTGGCGCGAGGCCGCAATCATTCCCACCATGCTTTCCACCGCGTTGACGTTGGAGCCTTCCAGCGCGCCCGGCTGCATGCGGGCATTGGGGTCGGCGGCAAGGGCGTTGCCGTTGGCCGCGCGGAACAGGCCGTCGTCACCGCGGCGCACCGGGTTCTCCGCGTTCGCCGTGGCCAGCTTGATGCGGCCGGCTGCCACGGGCGGCTCGTTGCCCACCCGGGCCGAGACGGTGCCATCCGGTGACAGGGTGACCGTGGCGTTGGGGGGAACGTCGATGGGCGCACCACCGTCCGACAGCACGGGCAAGCCCTGGGGCGTCACCAGCTGACCGTTGTTCGACACTTCGAACTGGCCCGCGCGTGTATAGGCCTCCGTGCCGTCCAGCCCCTGCACCGCGAACCAGGCATTGCCCTGGGCCATGGCATCGAGGTTGCGGCCCGTGGTCTGCGCGGGGCCGGGTGTGCTCACATGGCCCGACGTGGCCTCCAGCGCAAACACGCGGGTGGTGGAGCCATCGCCCTGGATGGGCACGGAGCGGAAGGTGGACATCTCTGCACGGAACCCCTGGGTGGAGGCGTTGGCGAGGTTGTTGGACAGCACGGCCTGCCGGTGGGCGGCCGCGTTGGCGCCGGTCATCGCGGTGTAAATGATGCGGTCCATGGTCGTGCTTTCCTTTTAGTTTTTCACCCGGTCGCCCTGTGCGCGCGACGCCAGAAACTGGCGCGCCCCGAGCGAGGGCAGCCGCGCAAGGGCCGCCCCGCCGCGCTGGCTGCGTCCCCTCGCCCGCAGCGCGCAGCGTTGCGAGAGCGGGGGGAAGGCGCGCAGCGCCACAGGGGGGTGTTGCTTCATCGCAGATTCACCAGGGTGGACATCACCTGGTCCTGCGTCTTGATGGTCTGTGCGTTGGCCTGGTAGGCGCGCTGGGCGGTCATCATGTTCACCAGCTCTGCCGTGAGGTCCACGTTGGAGTCTTCGAGTGCGCCGGAGCGCAGTGCGCCGAAGTTGCCATCGCCCGGTTTGCCCATGACGGCCGGGCCGGAGTCAAACGATTCCACCCAGTTGTTGCCGCCCACGGCCAGCAGGCCCTGCGGGTTGCGGAAGTTGGCCAGAGCCACCTGCGCCTCGGCCCGGGTCACGCCGTTGGAGTAGCTGGCCATGACCATCCCGTTGTTGGAGATGTTGATGCTGGTGAGGTCGCCCGAGGCGTAGCCGTCCTGCGTGAGGTCGGCCACGGCGAACTTGCTGCCGAACTGGGTGACGCTGTCGAAATCGATGTTCACGTCCCAGGGAGCGGGCGGGTTGTTCGGATTGGAGGTGGCGGGATCAACATTGACCACCATGGGGACCGTGCTGGCGGCCGGGTCGTACTTTCCGTTTCCGTCGAAGGCAAGCTGGCCAATGGGGGTTGCCACGACTGGCGGAACAGCGGTCGGATCATCCAGCTGCGTATAGACGTCCCAGTTGTTGGAGCCATTCTTCTCGAAGTACAGGTTGACGGGAATGGGCACACCCTGCGTGTCGTACACATTGATGGACGTTCCATAGGTGGAGCGCGGTGTGGGTGGAACGGGCGGAGTGGCGGCCGGATCACCTGCTGCGTCCTTGGCGCGCGCATCCAGGTTCAGCGTGGCGGTCATGTTCAGGGTCTGCTTGGCTTCGATGGGCGCACCGGTGGGAAAGCTCAGCGGCTGTGCTTCCGACGTGCTCAGACCCGTTGCCGGGTCCACCCGGAACCCCATCACCTGCGCGCCGTTGTTGGTCACCAGGTCGCCGGACTTGTCCAGTTTGAAGTTGCCCGCGCGCGTGTACGCGGGGGTGCCATCCGTCTGCATCACCTTGAAGAAGCCATTGCCGTTGATGGCCACATCCAGGTTGTTGCCCGTGACGTTGACGTTGCCCTGGGAGAACTGCTGCGCCACAGCAGCCACCTCCACCCCGATACCGTAGTTGCCGCCACCGCCGCCCATCGAGGCGGCCACCATCTCGGCAAACTCGGCGCGCGAGGCCTTGAAACCGGTGGTATTGGCATTGGCGATGTTGTGGCCGATCACATCCAGGTTCTTGCTGGAGGCGTTCAGGCCCGAGAGGCCGTGTTGGAAACCCATGGTGTGCTCCTGAGAGGAATCGAATTACAGAATGGCCTTGATGCCGGATTGGGTGGTCATGCCGCCGCGGGCCAGCTGCATTTGCAGCGTGCCGTTGTCCATGCTGATGGCGGACACGGTGTCGATGGTCAGGGCCGAGGAGGCGACAGGCACCTCCCCATTGGCAGCCAGCACCTTGAAACGCAGGCCTGCGCTGTCGCCCTCGTAGCCGGCGGCGTCCCATGCAAAGTTGTAGCGCCCCGCAGGCAGCGCACCCATGTCCACGGTGCCCAGCTCTTTGCCGGTGGCATCCAGCACCTGAACCTTCACGCTGGCCGCAGAGCCTGCAAGGTCGAAGGCGCCCGTCGCTTTGCTGGTTTCGCTGTCCAGCGCCAGGCTGTTGCCCTCCACCAGCACCTGGCGGCCCACCATGGCGCTGCCCTGCATCAGCTGCTGGGCGGCGAACTGGCTGACCAGCCCCTTCACGGTGTCATTGAGTTGCTGGATGCCGGTGACGGTGTTGATCTGCGCGATCTGCGAGGTCATCTGGGCGTTGTCCAGGGGGTTCATCGGGTCCTGGTTGTTCAGCTGCGCAACCAGCAGCTTCAGGAACCGGTCTTGCGCGGCAGCCGGGTCGGTGGCGGATTCCGTCTTGGAAGAAGCCGCGGTGCCCGGGGCCGTGGAGGAGGTGACGCTGGAAATCATGGCGGTGTCCTGGTGTTACTGGCCCATCTGCAGGGTCTTGAGGAGCAGCGTCTTGGCCGTGTTCATGACTTCGACGTTGTTCTGGTAGGAGCGGGAGGCCGAGATCATGTTGACCATCTCCTCCACGGCGTTGACGTTGGAATGGGTCACGTAGCCCTGGTCGTCGGCCAGCGGGTGGCTGGGGTCGTGCACCCGGCGGCCCGGGGAGTCGCTTTCGCTGATGGCGCTCACGCGCACACCGGCCGAGCTTTCCGGGCCCATGGGTGCGGTCTGGAACACCACCTGGCGGGCCTTGTAGGCCTGGCCATCGGGCCCGGCCACGGCGTCGACGTTGGCCAGGTTGCTGGCCACCACGTTGAGCCGCTGGGACTGGGCACTGACGGCACTTCCAGAGACGCTGAAGATGGAGAACATGGACATGGGGAACTCGCTTTCTGCGCGGCGGGGCTATCGGTTACTGGCCCTGGATCGCGCTGAGCATGGTTTTGGCGTTGCCATTGATGAAGCGCAGCGTGGTCTCGTAGCGCACCGCGTTGTCGACAAAGTTGGCCCGCTCGCGGTCCAGATCGACCGTGTTGTTGTCCAGGCTGGGCTGTGATTGCACGGAGTAGCCCAGTGTGCCGGGGGCGCCTGTGCCTGAGCTGGCAGCGGGCAGCGGGATGTGGCGGGGGTCGGTGGCGCCCTGGGTGCCGACGGAAGTGCCTGCCGCCATGCGGCTGTCGCCGGAGCCGGTGGCCTCGCGCATGGCATCTGCAAAACGGAAGTCGCGGGCCACATAACCGGGGGTGTCTGCGTTGGCAATGTTGCTTGCGATGGCGCGCTGGCGCTCGGCGCGCAGGATCAGCGCGTTTCCGAGGAAGTCCATCCGGTTGGTCATCTTGTCAAGCATGTTGGCCTCACACCCTGGGTTGCATTCAACAGAGCCGGGGGCAGGTTCCGGCGTGGTTCGATTGTGAAAGCGGGTGCGTTTTGCTAAAGCGCGAAGAACGCGCCATTGCACGCGCAGTTCCGGGTTTTGCCCGCGCCCGGCGTGCCTATAGTTCCAGTCGTGAAATAGTCTTTGCCGCCCGTGCGGGCAGTGCAGCAATGCCCAGGAGGCCCCCATGCCATCAATCCGTTTTTCTTCTGCAATGCCCCGCCTTGCCGCCCGCCTGGTTCGCGCGTGCGCCCTGGGTGTGCTGGCCTTGGCGGGCAGCGGCGCCGCTCTGGCCCAGGCCGCTCCAGACCCGGGCACCGATCTCGGCCCACTGACCCAGCGCTGGCTGGACGACGCCATGTCGCGCAACCAGGCCGCTGGATTGCCCCTGCGCATGGAAGTGAGCGTTGGCTCGCTGGATTCGCGCCTGCGGCTGGCGCCGTGCGCGCGGGTCGAGCCCTATCTGCCAACGGGCGCCAAGCTTTGGGGGCGTACCCGGCTGGGGCTGCGGTGTGTCGAAGGGCCCACCGCCTGGAACGTGTTCCTGCCGGTCACCGTCAAGGCCTTCGGCCCGGCGTGGGTGTTGACCGGCCCGGTGGCGACGGGCACGGTGCTCTCCGCCCAGGACGCCATGGAGGCCGAGGTGGACTGGGCCGAGGAATCGGCGCCCGTCATGGCCAACCCGGAAATGTGGGTGGGGCAGGTGGCAGCGCGCCCGCTGGTTGCGGGCCAGGCGCTGCGCCAAAGCATGGTCCGGGCGCCCCAGCTGTTCCGGGCCGGGGCCCAGGTCAAGGTGCTGGCGCAGGGCCCGGGCTATGCGGTCGCCTCGGCGGGGCAGGCCATGTCGGCCGGTGTCGCAGGGCAGATTGTTCGCATTCGCATGGACAATGGTCGAATCATTAGCGGTACTGTGAACGAATCTGGGACTGTTGTGGTCGCGCTGTGATGACGTTGGCGCGATAAATCGCTAAAGTCCCGGCCAAATGGGTCGAAAACATTGCTACTGTGCCCCACATCAAACGGGGTGGTGGAGAGAGCGATGAAGATTGGTCAACAACCGGAACTCCCGGGCGCCTTGGCGCAGACGGGGCTTGCCAAGCAAGCCAAAAGCCCCCCCAGCGCTGCTGAAGGGGCTGCCAAAGATGCTGCGGCGGTGTCATCCGCCGGTGTGCCTGTCACCGTTTCCACTGCTGCGCGTGCGCTGAACCAGACGGCCCGCTCCACTGCCGATTTTGATGCTGGCAAGGTCCAGGCCGTGCGCACCGCCATCGAGAAAGGCACGTTCTCGGTGAACGCGGACGCCATTGCCGACAAGATGCTCTCCAACGCCGCAGAAATCCTGGCCCGCTCGCGTGGCTGATTGATCCCCCATCGCATCGCAACTTTTTTGGCAGGCAGGCGCCATCCACCGCACAATGCGCCATGCCACTGGAAGAATCCCTCTCGGCTGTTGAGCAGCTGATCGAAAAAGTCTCTGCCGCCCTTCTGGCGGCAGATCCCCAATCCCTGGAAAAGAGCAGCACCGCGCTGCGTGACGCGGCGGCGCAGTTGACCTACGCGCTGGAGCAGTCTGCGCAGCGGGGCCAGCCCTTGCCCGCGCCGCTGCAACAGCGTGTAGAGGCCATTGGCGCCATGCTGGCCAACCAGCGCGAAGGGTTGGCAAGGCTGTCCGCCAACGCCGACCGGCAGGTTGCAGGCCTGCTGCCCGAGGCCGGCACACCCGCCACCTATGGTGACGGTAGGGCGGTGCAGCCCGGCAAAGCGGGCGTGGCACGCATCTACAAGTCGGCGGGATAAGCTCAAACCCAAAAAAGATAGCTGCTTGCGCTTGTCGTTATTGAGTTTCAGATAGATAACGGTCTGAAACCATTGACTGACAAGCGCAAGCAGCTATTGTTTTATGGAGTCGGCACCCTGTTGATGCTTTAAAAGCCCGAACGGTTCAATGGGGTTCGTGCCGACTCAAAAGTACTCGTGAGTGCTTCTGAATGCCCACCCGGCGCAGCCGGGAGACGGGTCGCGCTCAGTGCGCCCGCATTTTGGCCCGCAGGCGGGCGATGGACTGGCTGTGCAGCTGACACACGCGGGATTCGGTGACCCCCAGCACGGCGGCAATCTCCTTGAGGTTCATGTCGTGCTCGTAGTACATGCCCATGATGTGCTGCTCGCGCTCGGGCAGGGTCTTGATGGCGTTGACCAGCGATATCTTGAGGCGCTGGTCGCGCAGCAATTCCATCGGGTCGGCGTCGCTGTCGGCCACATGGCGGTCGAGGAAACCGTCATCGTCCTCGTTGCCGCGGGTCATGTCTTCCAGGTACACCAGCTGCGTGCCCCGCACCTTGCCCAGCAGGCTCTGGTATTCGGGCAGGCCCATGCCCATTTCGCTGGCGATTTCCGACTCCAGCGGGCTGCGGCCGAGTTTTTGCTCCAGCCGCTGCACCGCGTGCTCGATGTCTTTCTGGCTTTTGCGCGAGCTGCGGCTCATCCAGTCGCCCTCGCGCAACTCGTCGAGCATGGCGCCCCGGATGCGCTGGGTGGCAAAGGTTTCGAACTGCACACCCTGGGTCACTTCGTAGCGCGACAGGGCTTCCGCCAGGCCCATCATGCCCACCTGGATCAGGTCGTCCAGCTCCACATTGGGGGGCAGCTTGGCGATCATGTGGTGCGCAATCCTTCGCACCAGCGGCACGTGCTGGCGGATGGTCGCATCACGATCGAGCTGGCCTTTGGAGGTGTACATAGAGAGCGTGTTATGCACTTATACGTGCCCACGAAAGCCGGGGCAAGGCCCGACAACGAGACGCAGGACGCGTCGCAGTATCCATACTGCCAGCGGCCTGCAACGACGTGGCCGGGCCTTGCCCCGGCTTTCCCTCCGGGCTGACCCCAGAGGCAGGCACTCGCCGCGTTGCAGCACTTGCCAGGGCAACGGCCCTGGCTGCGCACTGCGCCTTGCGATCACCGGCCTCTGGGGTCAACGTGGGTACGTATAAGTGCATAACACGCTCTGGTCAAAAGCTCCGGACGGTTCAGTTCAATGGCTCCGGACAAAATGCGCAGGCATGCCTGTCAAGTTGCCGGCAGGCAGTGCAGTCAGCGCAGTCAGCGGTTCACTGATAGTGCCCGCATTCTCCAGCAGTTGCAAGGCAAGGCGCTGAACGTCCTGGGGGTTCTGCGTGGCGATGGTGGTGGTGCGCACGGGGCCGCCCAGGTGACGCTCCGCGCAGTCCTGCAGCGTCATCAGCGCATGCTGGGTCTTGCGCCGCTCTGCGGGCGTGTTGCCCCGCAGCAAAGCGGCCACCATGCAGGGCAGCCCGGTGTGGACAGCGATCTGTTTGAGGCTCTTGTAACTGCTCAGCACCCCGGCCGAGCCGTCGCCCATCACCACCAGCGGCACGGTGGCGGTGTGCGTCAGCAGCGGCCCGAGCGTGGCAGCAGGCGCGTGCAGCACGATCAACCCATAGGTTCGGAAGTAGGGCAGCAGGCTGGGCAGGGGCGCGGTCTCGTTGCGGCTGGCCTCGCGGCTGATGCGCTGCAGGCCTTTGGCTGCGGGAATCACCGCCAGTGATGAGGCCATGGCCCCCATGTTCAGGCTCACGCCCTCGTTCCACGGCGCCTGTTGCAGAAGGTGCAGCAGGCCCGGGTACTCGTCCGTCTCCTGCGCGGTGCCGTCAAGCACCACCACCGGGTAGCCCAGGCGCTGCAGGCTCGCGCAGATCTGCCAGAGCGTCTCCAGGCCAGTGCCCGCGTTGTCCTGGCTGGCAACAGCCACCACGCGCAGCTCTGACTGCGGGGTGAAGCTGTGCAGGCCGGCCGCCTGGTGAAAGCCGATATCAAGCATCGACCAGCCCCCGCTCGTTCATGTTCATGTTCACGCCCACGCTGTCGGGCGAATGCGAGAAGAAGAAGTTCAGGTCGGTCGCCTTGGGGTCGAAGGCCGACTTGGCGGGCGCGCGCATCGAGGTGCTGATGAGCTTGTGCGCGTCGGCACGTTCCCAGTCTTCCGGCACGCGCTGGCCGTTGGTCACGCCGCGCAGCACCATCTGGTGGCGGATCAGTGCGTCGATGGCGGGGCCCAGCTTCACGGCCTCATCCACCTTGGACAGGATGGCCTGCTGCGAGCCTTCGGTCTTGAATGCGGTGAGCACGTCATCCAGCGTGTCGCCATGGCAGCCCGCGTTGAGCACCAGCAGGCGGTTGACGTGGGGCAGGTCCAGCACGTCCAGCATGTCGCGCTTGCGCGGGTCGCGGGGGGCCACGCCGGTGGTGTCGATCAGCACCATTTTCTTGCCGCTGAGCAGGCCCAGCAGGTCTTGCAGCGCGGCGCGGTCATGCGCCAGGTGGGCCACGATGCCCAGCATGCGGCCATAGCTGCGCAGCTGTTCGTGGGCACCCACGCGGTAGGTGTCCAGGGTGATCAGGCCCACGCTGCCGGGGCCATGGATGCGCGCACACAGCGCGGCCAGCTTGGCCGTGGTGGTGGTCTTGCCCACGCCGGTGGAGCCCACCATGGCGAAGATGCCACCCTGCTCATACAGCGGGGGCTCGGCCTGGTCGGTCTTGAGGTTGCGCTCCAGCACTTCCATCAGCCAGCGCACCGATTCGGCGGCCGACAGGTCTTCGGGCATGCGCTCGAGCACGGCGCGCGCCAGCGAGGGCGAGTAGCCCGCGCGGATCATCTTGAGCATGAGGTTGGACTGGATCGGGTTCTGGCGCGCCTGGCCCAGCCAGGCCAGCGTGTTGAAGCGGTCTTCGATCAACTCCTTCATGGCATGGAGTTCGTTCATCACGCTTTGCTGGTTGTTGTTCGACTGGGCCAGGTGGGCGCTGGCGGCTTCCTGCCGGCGGCGTGGAGGCTCCGGTGGAATGTCCATGGGGATGCTGCGCAGCGGGTTGTGGCGCACCACGGCGGGTGCTGGCATGCGTTCGCGCTCGGGCTCCTGGTCGCGGCTGCGCTCCGACAAGGTTTGTGGTTCGGCCGGGCCGTTGAGCGCCTCGTGGCGGCGGCGCAGCATGCGCTCGCGCACGTAGTCCTGGAACGACAGCGTGCTCATCGCCAGCTGCTCGGTGTCTTCCTCCACCGGGTTGCGGTCCAGGCTGCTGGCGGCGGGCTGGCTGGCGCGCTGCGTTGCGGTGCGGGCAGGCTTGGGGGCGAGCAGGGGCGGGTTGCTGGACGGTGCGGCCCCGCCATCCAGTGCCGACAGGGTGTCTTCCGCCGTGGCCACCACCTCGACGCCGTTGGCCGTGGGGCGGTTGGACAGGATCAGTGTGCCGTCGCCAAAGGCCATGCGCGCCTTGGCCAGAGCCTCCCGGGAGGTGGGGGCGGTAAAGCGTTTGATGTTCATGCTGATGCACCTTTAAGGATCGGCCCAATACGGATGGTGTGGGTCTCGGGGATTTCACTGTGCGCAAGCACCTGCAGCCGGGGCGCCACGCGGCGCACCAGGCGGGAGATGGCGTTGCGGATCTGGTCGGGAACCAGCAGGCAGGCGGGCAGGCCCATCTCTTCCTGCTTTAAGGCCACTTCGGCGGCCTTTTGCGTGAGGATGTCGGCCACGCCAGGGTCGAGCGCAGGGCCGGCCGCATTGCCCAGCGCCTGCACCAGAAGGCGCTCCAGGCCGGGCTCGATGGCAATCACGTTGAGTTCGCGGGTGGGGCCGTAGATCTGCTGCACGATGGCGGGCGACAGCGCAATGCGCACGCGGCGGGCCAGCTCCACCGGGTCGCTGATGCCACCGGCAAACTCGGCCAGCGTTTCGATGATGGTGCGGATATCGCGGATGTGCACAGACTCTTCCAGCAGCAGCTGCAGGACTTTCTGGAACGTTGCGATGGAAACCATTTTCGGAACCACTTCTTCGATGAGCTTGGGGGCCAGCTTGGCCACGTGTTCCACCAGTTGCTGGGTCTCGGTACGACTCAGAAGCTTGGCGGCTTGCACTTGCATCAAGTGTGACAAATGGGTGGCCATCACGGTTTCGGAATCAACCACCGTAAAACCCGCCATTTGTGCCGCTTCCTTCTGCCGGTCGTCGATCCAGTGCGCAGGCAGGCCAAAAGCCGGGTCGGTGGTGGGCGTGCCAATCAGCGGCGTGCTGATGCCGCCGGGGTTGATCGCCAGGAACATGCCGGGGAAGGCCTCGCCTTCACCTACCACCACGCCACGCAGCGTGATGCGGTAGCCGCTGGGCTTCAGTTCGAGGTTGTCGCGCACATGCACGGCGGGCGGCAAAAAGCCCACCTCCTGCGCAAACTTGCGGCGCACACCCTTGATGCGGGTGAGCAGGTCGCCCTGGCGGCTCTTGTCCACCAGGCTGATCAGGCGGTAACCCAGCTCCAGGCCCAGCAGGTCCACCGGCTGCAGGTCGTCCCAGGTGGCTTCGCCGTCGCTCACGGGGGCAGGTGGGGCCTCCACTTCGGGGGGTACCTTCTGGCGTTCGTACAGCACCCAGGCCACGTAGCCGAGCAGGCTGCCCATGGTCAGAAACACCACGTGCGGCATGCCCGGAATGACACCCAGCAAGATCAGGATGCCCGCCGTCACGCCCAGTACGCGGGGCGACATGAAAAGCTGCTGCACGATCTGGCGGCCCATGTCGTGTTCCTTGCCCACGCGCGAGATCACCATGGCGGCCGCCACCGAGATCAGGAGGCCCGGAATCTGCGCCACCAGCGCATCGCCGATGGCCAGCAGGATGTAGCTGTCGGCAGCCTGCCCGGCAGACAGGCCGTGCTGCAGCATGCCGATGGCGAAGCCGCCCACGATGTTGATGATCAGGATCAGGATGCCGGCAATCGCATCGCCGCGCACAAACTTGGAGGCGCCGTCCATCGAGCCGAAGAAGTTCGCTTCTTCCGACACCTCGGCGCGGCGGCGTTTGGCTTCTTTCTCGTCAATCAGTCCGGCATTCAGGTCGGCGTCCACGGCCATCTGCTTGCCCGGCATGGCATCCAGCGTGAAGCGGGCCGACACCTCGGCAATGCGCTCGGCGCCCTTGGTGATCACCACAAAGTTGATCACCACCAGAATGGCAAACACGATCAGGCCGACGGCAAAGTTGCCGCCGATCAGGAAGTGGCCGAAGGCCTCGATCACCGCGCCCGCAGCACCCGGGCCCTGGTGGCCTTCGAGCAGCACCACGCGCGTGGAGGCCACGTTCAGCGACAGGCGCATCAGCGTGGTGAGCAGCAGCACCGAAGGAAACGCCGCAAAATCCAGCGGCCGCAGCATGTAGGCGGCCACCATCATCACCATCAGGGCCACGGCGATGTTCAGCGTGAAGAACGCATCGAGCATCCATGGCGGGATGGGCAGCACCATCAGGGCCAGGATGGCAACCACCAGCAGCGGGGCCGACAGGCCCTGCAAGGCGCCCGAGTGGCTGCCCGCCCATTGCTGAAGGGACTTGACGGAGGTGTTCATACGGCAGCGCCTTGTGCAGGAGTGCGGTTCAACGGATCGAGCTCAGGCGGCACAAAAGGCTCCACCAGGCTGTCGGGCATGCGGCCTTCGCCGCGCAGGGCGGCCTTCAGGCGGTACACATAGGCCAGCACCTGGGCCACGGCGGTGTACAGCGTGGCGGGAATGGCCTGGTCGAGCTCGGCGTGGGCATACAGCGCGCGCGCCAGCATGGGCGACTGCAGCACGGGCACGTCGTGCGCCTTGGCCACATCGCGGATCTTCATGGCGACGAGGTCGGTACCGCGCGAGATGACCTGCGGCGCGCTCATGGTTTTTTCGTCGTACTTGAGCGCCACCGCATAGTGGGTGGGGTTCATCACCACAAAGTCGGCCTTGGGCACGGCACCCACGCTGGCGCGGTCGGCAATCTCGCGCTGCTTCTGGCGGATGCGGCCCTTGGTGTGGGGGCTGCCTTCCGACTCCTTGTGCTCCTGCTTGACTTCCTCGTGCGACATCTTGAGCCGGTCCTTGAAGAAGTAGGCTTGCAGGGGCACGTCGATCAGGGCTGCCAGAAACACCACCAGCAGCAGCAGGCTCATCCCCGACGTCAGCCAGTCCGCCAGCTGGCGGATGGCAATGGGGGAGGGTTGCAGCACCAGCATGGCCACGCTCTCGATGCTGCTGCCGATGAACTTCCAGGCGACATAGCTCAGGATCGCCGTCATCAGCACCATCTTGGCCACGTTGGCCATCTGCTGCTTGGAAAACAGGTTGGCAAACCCCGAGATGGGGTTCAGGCGGTTGAACTGCGGTGTGATGGGCTTGAGGCTGAAGATCCAGCCGCCCGCCCCGATCGCGCTGACGAGGGCGGCCGTGCTGGTAAGAATGGCGAATACCGCGCTGGCGATCAGCCCGACCATGACCATGTCCTTCAGGCGCTTGAGCATGCTGCCCGGCGCCATCACAGTGGCGGCGTCAAACGCCAACTGCTGGCCCATGGCCCATTCCATGCGCGCCATCAGCTCGGGGGCCAGCACCAGCAGGCAGGCCGCCCCTGCGCCCAGGATCGCCAGGTGCGACAGATCGCGTGAGCGCGCTCCCTGGCCGTCCTGGCGCGTTTTCTGCAGCTTGCGCTCCGTCGCGGGAAGGCTTTTTTCTTGGCTGGATTCCATGATGGCGTGACAACTTGTGTCATGCCATTGTCGTGAGCGACCCGGAAATCTAAAGCGCGATAAGGGGGGCTCGGCCCCTTCTTATCCGCGCCGCGGTGCACGCTGCGGGCGACGGCACCCACCGCTTGGCCCGCCTTGGCAGGCACTACGGAATGTGAAGCAAATTATTCAAAAATGATAGCTGCCAGCGCTTGCTGTATAAGCGCTGGAGCCCATTTTGACCAATATTCTCAGCCTCAGAAGCCGAGGCTGGCCAGCAGGTCGTCCACCTGGGACTGGTCGGTCACCACGTCCGGGGTGCTTTCGGGGTCCACCACCGGGCCCTGCAGGTGCTGGGCGCGGGGTGCCTCGGCCACCGGAATCTGCGCGTTCGGCGGGGCCGTCTGGATGAGCAGCTGCACCAGCTGGTCTTCAATGGTGGCCGCCAGGTTCACCACGCGGGCAATCACCTGGCCGGTGAGATCGTGAAAATCCTGCGCCATCATGATTTCGGTGAGGTGCGTATCGGCTTCCTTGGTCACCCGCTCCACATCGGTCAGGAAGTTGAAGATCTCGCCCTTGGCCACGGCGGCCACCGGGTCGGCCACCAGTGCGTTGACCACCCGGCGCGTTTCAGAGGCGATGTAGTCGTGCTGGGCCTTGGCCTGCTCCACACGGTTGAGCACCTTCTCGGCCGCTTCGCCCGTCAGGCGGGCAATGTACGACAGGCGGCTTTGCGCATCGGGCAGCTCGCCCATGGAGCCGCGCAGCTTCTCGGCGTAGCCCAGCTCGTTGAGCGAGTCGTGCAGCTGGCGTGTCAGCAGACCAATCTTGTGGTGTACGTTGGCCGGCGTCTGGCTGTTGTCCGGTGTGGCATCCATGGCGTCATAGCCCCATCTTCTTGAGGATCAAGGTCACCTTCTCTTCCAGGGTCGCTTTGGTGAAAGGCTTGACGATGTAGCCCGCTGCACCGCCCTGGGCGGCCGCCACGATGTCTTCCTTGCGGGCTTCGGCAGTCACCATCAGAACGGGCAGGTGCTTGAGCTTGTCGTCCTTCTTGATTTCGGCGAGCAACTGAAACCCGTTCATGTTGGGCATGTTGATGTCGGTGACCACAAAGTCGAACTTGCTGCTGCGCAGCTTGTTCAATGCGGCCACGCCATCTTCGGCCTCGTCGGCATCGGCAAAACCGCTTTCCTTGAGCAGGTTGCGCACAATGCGCCGCATGGTGGAGAAGTCGTCAACGATCAAAAAACGAAGGGCTGTGGTCACGTGGGACCCTTTCAGTCGGAAATGGCTAGGGATATTGTCAGGGGTGACGGGGAGTGTGACAAGTCGTAACTTCTACCGGCCCGGAGGGGGATTCTCCCGCGAATCTTGCAGAAGTTCTGTGGATGTGATTTCGGGAATCCCCTTGCCCATGAGTCGTTCTTCCGCCTCGCGGGTCAGCACCGTGATGGTGATGCGCCGGTTGGAGGGTGAGCGCGGGTTGTCTGGCTCCAGCAGATCGCTGGCCGCCAGGCCCACCACACGGCCCAGTTTAGCGTCTGGCATGCCGGCCGAGACCAGTTCGCGGCGCGAGGCATTGGCCCGGTCGGCCGACAGCTCCCAGTTGCTGTAGCCCCGGTCGCTGTTGCCATATGGCACGGCATCGGTGTGCCCGGCCAGGCTGATGCGGTTTTCCACCCCGCCCAAGGCGGCGCCAATCTCGCGCAGGATGTCGCGCATGTAGGGCTTTACCAGCGCGCTGCCGCTGTCGAACATGGGGCGGTTCTGGTCATCAATGATCTGGATCTGAAGGCCGTCCGGCGTGATGTCGATGCGGATCTGCGACTTGTATTCGTTCAGGCGCGGGTTTTCGGTGATGAGCGCGTCGATCTTGGCCTCCAGCGCCTTGATGCGGGCCAGGTCCTCCCTGGCACGCTCGGCACGCGCCGCGTCGATGCTCATGCGCCGCTGCTGGGCCTCTTCCTGGTCTGAGCGCCGCACCTGGCCGTGCACCTTCGACAAATCATTGCCCCCGCCCGGAATCACGCTGGAGCTGTTGCCCGCACCGTCGCCGCCCACCATCGCCACCTTGAGTGGCGATGCGAAATACGCCGCAATCCCCTGCAGCTCCCCCTTGGCGGTGGAGCCGAGCAGCCACATCAGCAGGAAAAACGCCATCATCGCCGTCACGAAGTCGGCATAGGCAATCTTCCAGGCGCCGCCATGCGGCTTGTGCCCGCCCTTCTTGATGCGCTTGACGATGATCGGCTGGAGTTTCTTTTCTGCCATGGTGTGGGGCCCGTGCAGGAAGCTGCGCTGGCGCTACTTCTTGCCCTTTACATGCCCTTCCAGTTCAATAAACGAGGGCCGGTCTGTCGAGAAGAGGACCTTGCGGCCAAATTCGATGGCGGTAGCAGGGTTGTAGCCCTGCATGCTGGCCAGCAGGGTCGATTTGATGCACTGCAGCTCCTTCGCCGCATCTTCGGTCTTTTGCTCCACCAGCCCGCCCAGGGGCTCCACCACCCCGTAGGCCAGCAAAATGCCCAGAAAAGTCCCCACCAGCGCCGAGCCGATCATGCCGCCCAGCACCGACGGCGGCTGCCCCACCGAGCCCATGGTGTTCACCACACCCAGCACCGCAGCAATGATGCCGAAGGCCGGCAGCGCACCCGCCAGCCGGGCAAGGGCTGCCACCGGGGCATGGGCCTCCTGGTGATGGGTTTCTATTTCGCTGTCCATCAGCGCTTCGATTTCGTGCGAATTGAGGTTGCCCGACACCATCATCCGCAGGTAGTCCGTGAGGAACTCGATCACGTGGTGATCGCTGCCCACTGTCGGGTATTTCTTGAAGATTTCCGACTCGGCGGGCGTATCCACATCTTTCTCGATGGCCATCAGCCCTTCTTTGCGGGCCTTTTGCAAGATGTCATAGAGCATCGCCATCAGCTCCATGTAACGCGCCTTGGTGTACTTGGAGCCCTTGAGCGCCATGGGGATGGCAGCCATGGTGGCCTTGAGCACCTTGGGCTGGTTGTTGACCACAAACGCGCCCAGCGCACCGCCCAGAATCGTGACGATCTCGAAGGGCAGCGCCTTCAAGATCACGGCAATGTTGCCGCCGTGCAGAACGTACACACCAAAGATGCACCCGAAGACGACGATGTAACCGATGATGACGAGCATGGTTGAAAAGGAGTGGGTTCAGACTGGGTTCTCGGTACGGTCCGCAGTCGACGGGCAAGGATGGCTTAAATGTACTTCAGCCCCTCTGGCGTCGATGGCGCCATTTAGCAGCCAACAACCAGCTTTTCCGGCCCGTCTGAGGGAGCGTTGGCGGCGTGGTCAGTCTAATCATTCAGTGCCTTCATCTTTGAGGCTGCTCCTCTAGTAATAGCTGCCAGTCAAGAAATACTTGGGCAAACGGGCAATTCCATACACAAAGAGCTTTTCAGTCTGTCCAGGCGCGGTACCAATCCTGGAGCGGAGCACCGCGCAGCAACCAGTGTGCGGCCACCTGCTGCTGCAGCGCCGCACCCTCTTGGCGAGCCGCGGGCAAATCGGCCAGCCGCTCGCGCAGTGCCGCCACCCAGTCCTTGAACCGGTTCCGCACACGCCGCACGGGCAGGCCGCCGTCCTGGTAGGGCAGCACGTCGGAGCAGACTACGGGCACGCCGCACCAGCCGTATTCGAGCAGCCGAAGGTTGGATTTGCACTCGTTGAAGGCGTTGGCCTCCAGGGGGGCAATCGCCAGGTCCCATCCTTGGGTCACCGCCATGAGCTGGCGTGGGTACTCCAGCGTGGGCACGCCCGCGTAGTAGGTGCTCACGTAGCGGCGCAGCGTGGGGGGGCACATGCCAAAGAACACCCACTCCACTTCGTCGGCCAGTTCGCGCACCACGTCGGCAACCATCTCCAGGTCCCCCAGGTGCCCCGCCCCCCCGGCCCAGCCAATGCGCGGCTTGCGGGGCAGGGCGCCGTCCACGGGCGGGCGCACGGGCGGCGCGCTGCCCCACATGCGCGGGGGCAGCCGGTTGGGGGCCACGCGCACCTCTGCGGCGTGGGGGCCGAGCGCCTGTGCCAGCGGTTCGGTGGACACCACAAGCCGGTCGCACAGGCCGATGCCCTTGAGAATGCGCCCGCGCAGGTCCTTGGGCATGTCCTGGTGATGGATGCTCTTCACGGGCACCTGGGCCATGTGGTCGTCCACCTCGTAGATGGTGCGCACCCCGGGTACGGCACGGGCGGCTGCAAGGGCGGCCAGGCCGGCTTCGGTGTAGGGGCGCTGGAAGACCAGCGTATCCGCCCCAGTGCGCAGCAGCAGGTGGGTGGGCAGCAACTCGGGTGAGGGCGCACCGGTGCACAGGCCGGCATCGCGCATGGCCGCCAAGGGCTGCAGGATGCGGTACTGGCCGCACCCGGTGGCATCGGCCGCGAAGACGGCGATATGGTGCGGCGTCAGGCCCTGCAGCGGGTCGGGCCGCAGCACGGTGCGGGTTTCGATCTCGTAATTGCGCTCCGACAGCGAAAGGTGGGGGCTGTAGTGCGGGTCGTGTGCCACCCATGCGGGCCAGCGGGCATAGAAGGCCGCCTGCTCGGCAGAAAAGCGCTCCTGCTTTTGCTGCTGGGTCTTGCCCTCCACGGCGGCGCGCTGGCTGGCGCTGCCCTCGTGCAGCAGGGTGGCCAGGGGCGTCCAGACAATGCGCCGGCCCGTGGCGCCAATGCGCAGGCAGAAGTCCACGTCGTTGTAGCTCACGCCGAACTGCGCCTCGTCCAGCCCGCCCACTTCGTCGTACACGGCCCGGGACACCAGCAGGCAGGCTGCAGTGACGGCCGAGAAGTCCTGCGTGAGCTGGGCGCGCCCCTGGTAGCCCGGCTGGTCCCCGGGCAGCCCCAAAAGGGGGTGGTCCGCCGGGCCGCACAGGCCCAGCACCACCCCAGCGTGCTGCACGCGCCCATCCGGGAACAGCAGCCGCGCGCCCACGGCGCCCACGCCTGGCCGCAGTCCCTGGCGTACCAGGTGCGTGAGCCAGTCGGCCTGGAGCGCGGCCGTATCGTTGTTGAGCAGCAGCAGGTATTCGCCCCGCGCTTCCCGCGCCGCCAGGTTGTTCATGCGCGAGAAGTTGAACGGGCCCGGGGCGCGCAGCACGCGGATGCGGTCGGGCATCACGCCTTCGAGGCCGGCCAGGAACTCGCGCGCTTCGGCCGTCTGGCTGTCGTTGTCCACCACCAGCAACTCGAACGCGGGGTAGGCTGTCTTGGCGAGCAGCGACTCGATGCAGCGGCTGAGAAAGGGCAGCTGGTCCCGCGTGGGGATGATGATGCTCACCAGCGGCGTGCGGGGCAGCGGCGGCAGCAGGTGGAAACTGCCGGGCAGCGGGCCTTCGAGCACCTGGCTGCCGGGCTCTGCCTGCGCGGCATGTTCGGCCAGTTGCTGGGCCATGGCCTGCCACGTGGCGCTGTCGGTGGCGAAGACTGCGGGCTCGGCGGTCGTGAGGTGCAGGGCCGGCACAGGCACGGGGAGGAAGGCGGCGGCGCCCCGTTCCCGCAACGCAGCCAGCGCCAGTCCATAGGCAAAGGCCAGACCGAAGCGGGTTGCGCCTGGCGCCTGCGCCAGATGTTCTGCCAGCCAGCCCGTGCGCACCGCTAGCGCCCGGCCCATGTAGGCGCAGGAGAGCAGCAGGTCCTGGTTGAAGGCGGGCTTCAGGCAGGGTGCGCCCAGGTGGCCACCTGCGTCGCGCTCATCGTGGTCCAGGTAGGCAATGAGCGCGGTGTCTGGCGCTGCCGCCAGCGCGCGGGCGAGCTGGGCCAATGCATCGTGCGCCAGCGTGTCGCCAGCGCACAGGCACAGCGCCCAGTCGCTTCCCTCCAGCCCATCTAGGAGTGCAGGCAGCGGTTCGCCCGCGGTTGGGGTCGCAATCCGGTTGGCCGGCCGCAGTTGTGCGGCCAGCGACGCGCGGGTAGTGGCCATGCCGGCCGGGCCATCGGCACTATCGCTCACCGCCACGGCCAGCACCACGCCGGCGCTTGCAGCCCTTAGGGCGGGCAGCAGCGCATCATCCGATGCCGCAGAGGCGCCTTCCAGCCAGCGCACGTATTCCGAAGGCGGTGCGCTCTCCCGTGCCAGCGCGCGCAGCTCGTTTTCCGGCCGCTGCAGCACGCGGCGGGTCGCCTCCAGGTAGGCGCGGCCCCAGCGGGCGTCGGGCTCCAGGGTGCAGCCCTCGCCCCACTCGTTCCAGGCGTTCACGAAGACCAGGCGCTCATCGCCCTCAAACTCGTCCAGCGTGCGGCCTACGGCCTGGCCCAGCCAGTCTTCATAAGCGTCTGGATTTGCCCCCACAAACAGGGTGGCACCGCCGCGCCGGCGGCGGGCGCTGTTGTCCCAGCCCGGCAGCAGGCCATGGAAGCGCTTGTAGTTCGGGCGCGGCCGCGTCAGCCAGGTGTGGGCCAGTTTGCCGTAGTCGCCCACGCGGGCATCCGGGTCGGCCAGCAGATTGGGCGGGCTGTTGGGCGGCAGGGTGGCGGCATGGACCTGGTGCGGTGGAAACTCTGCGGCTGCGTCAAAACCGTGCTCCGTGGGGTCGATGGGCACAAAGCTCTCCACCGCCACCAGGTACACCTCGCCCACGCCCAGCTCGCGCCAGGCGTCGCGCCAGGCGGCGGTGGTTTCGGCCAGATCGGGAATCACGTCCGTGCGGTAGACCAGCAGCACCGGCCGGCCGCCGATGCGGACATAGCGGGGATCGGCGAAGTAGCGCGCCAAATCGCTGGCGAAGCGCCCGTGCAGGCCAGGGGCGTAGGACTGCTGCATGAGAACGTCGTGCTCCCCGCCGTCCCAGCGGCGCGTCCAGTTCTCGTTGGCCCAGCACAGGCAGAAGGGGAGGTCGATCTCGGGGTGGGCCAGCAGCTGGTCCACTGGCTTTTCCAGCAGGCGGCGGCCGTCGAACCAGTAGTAGTGGAAACAGAACCCATGCAGGCCGTGCTCGCGTGCCAGGCGCGCCTGGGCCGCCAGCACATCGACCGAGGACAGGTCGTAGTAGCCGAGTTCCGTGGGCACAAAGGGCTGGGCATGGCCGTCAAACAATGGTTGCCCGGCGCGCACGTTGTCCCATTCGGTGAAGCCGGCGCCCCACCAGGCGTCGTTCTCGGGAATGGCGTGGAACTGCGGCAAGTGGAAGGCCAGCACGCGGGGGCGCTGGCTGGGCCGCGGGCGGGCGGCCTCGAGCGCCTGCTGTGCCGCCATGTTGTCGGCCAGCTGCACCAGCAGGGTGTCGATGCGCTCGCAGCGTGCCGCAGTAGCCTGCGCGTCGGGGGCGATGCGCGGCAAAGTGGCCGCCTTGGCGTACAGTGCTTCGATGCTGTGGCGGAAGGTGTCGTCGGAGTAATACAGCCGCACGGCGGCGCGGCCGAAACTGCCGCGCCAGCTGCGCAGTTCGGCGTCGCTTAGCAGGCGGTGGATGTCTGCCGCGTAGGCCTCGGGTGTGGACCAGAGGTAGAAATCCGCCGGAATGCAGTCGAACTCCAGCGAGAAGCCCGTGCCGCGCCAATCGGCGGGTGCATAGCGGACGATGGGCTTGCCCAGCGCTGCGGCCTCCAGCACGGTGGTGGGCGAAGACAGCGGGACCGAGTCTACATATACGTCGCAGGCGTGGTAGCAGGCGGCCAGGTCGGACTCCGGCAAGTAGCCCGACAGGTGCACGCGCCCGGCAAAGTGTTGCAGGAAGGACTGCCAGAAGGGTGCTTCGGCCACCCCCACTACCAGCAGATGGGCGTCGGGGTGTTGTTCCAGCACGGGCGTGAGCAGTGCCGCCAGATCGGTGCCCTCAATGGGCCAGTATTTGAACGGGGAGCCCGCCGACAGCAGCAGCGGCGCCTCGGCCGGAATGCCGAAGGCCGCGCGAACGTCGAGCCCTGAGGGGTGTTCGAGCCGCGAGAAGTCCATGGGCAGCAAGGCCCAGCCGATGTGCGCGCGCGCAATGCCCCGGCGGTGCTCCAGCACCATGGTGGCCGTGTTGATGGCTAGTGTGGAAATGCCCACACCCAGCCAGAACACGTGCGAGGCATGGTCCATGGCCAGCACCGGTGGTGCGTTGCGCACGGCGGGCACAGCGGTGCAGGGCAGCACGTCGTGCGGGTGGGTGAGCAACACCACCTGGTCTGCCTGGGTCACCAGATCCCGCAGCGCCACGGCCCGCCCCAGCCAGGAGGGAGCGTCGAGTTGCACGATGCGCACCCGTCCGGCCTGCGCCAGCGCCTGCAGCGGTTCGGGCAGCGGGCGGCCTTCCTGCTGCGTGAGCACCAGCGTATGCTGCGAACCCGTGTCGATGCCAATCCAGCGCCAGGCAATGCGGCTGTGGCCGCCCACGGCGTGCACGCTGGTGAGCACGGTCAACACGCGGCGTGGCGTGGCGGTTGCCCCTGGCGGCGGTGCGTGTTCGCTCGCCGGTAACGCCTGCCCGACCTGCGCCAGCAGCGACTCCAGGGCGGGCGAAGCGAACAGGCCGCTGTGCCGCATCCAGGCGCCGTGGGCGCAGTCGCTGGCAGCTTGCAAAGCGGCCTCAAGGTCGCCCTCGGCGATGCGCTGGCGCACCTGGTCCAGGGCCGCGGCAAAGGCGTCGTGGTTCGCGGCAACCCGTGTTGCCAGAGGGTGGGCTTGGGCCCCGTCGGCCGGGGCGGAGCCGGGGAGGAGGTCGGTCGCGTTACTTGTGGAGGCCATAGAACTGCTTCACGGCCGTTGCCACCACCCGCACATCCTCATTGCCCATGCTCGAATACATGGGCAGGCGCAGCAGCCGTGCGGAGATGTCCACCGTGACGGGCAGTTCGGCGTGCGCGCGACCGAAGCGGCGGCCTGCGGGCGCGTCGTGCAATGGCACATAGTGGAAGACCGCATGGATCTGGTGCGCGCGCAGATGCGCCATGAGGGCGGCGCGCTCTTCGGCAGAGCGGCACAGCATGTAGAAGATGTGTCCGTTGGCCCGCTGGGATGTGGCCGCGGGCAGCATGGCGAGGTGCTCTTCTTCGAGCGGGCGCAGCAGCTGCACATATTTTTCGTACAACGCGCGCCGGTGGGCGTTGATGCGCTTGGCGTGTTCCAGCTGGGCATACAGGAAGGCCGCCGTCAGCTCGTTGGGCAGGAAAGACGAGCCCACGTCCACCCAGGAGTACTTGTCCACCTCGCCGCGGTAGAACGCTTTGCGGTTCGTGCCCTTTTGCCAGATGACTTCGGCGCGCTCGGCCAACGCAGGGTTGTTGACGAGCAGCGCGCCGCCCTCGCCGCTGATCACGTTCTTGGTTTCGTGGAAACTCAGGCAGCCCAGGTCACCAATGGTGCCCAGCGCCGTGCCTTCGTCGTGGGCGAGGATCGCCTGGGCGGCATCCTCGATGAGCAGCAGGCCGTGCCGCTGGCAAATGGTCTTGATCACCGCCATGGCGCACGGAACGCCCGCGTAGTGCACCGCCACGATGGCCCTGGTGCTCGGTGTGATGGCCTGCTCGATCAGTGTCTCGTCGATGTTCAGCGTGTCGCGCCGGACGTCCACGAAGACCGGCACCCCGCCGCGCAGCACAAAGGCGTTGGCGGTGGACACAAACGTGAACGAAGGCATCACCACTTCGTCGCCCGCGCCGATGTCGGCCAGGATGGCCGCCATCTCCAGGGCCGTGGTGCACGAAGTGGTCAGCAAGGCCTTGTAGCAGCCGAGGTGCTCCTCCAGCCATTCCTGGCAGCGCCGGGTGAAAGCGCCGTCGCCCGCGATGGAGCCGTTCATGACGGCCTGGGCAATATAGAACAGCTCCTTGCCGACGATGAAGGGCTTGCCAAAGGGGATGGGCGCGTGGTCGTGTGGCTGCATGAGGTATGTCGGTTCAGGCGCGGGCATGGCCGTAGCGGTACATGTCCAGCATTTCAGGGGGAATGCCCCAGTCTATGGCACCGACCTCGTCGTGCAACCTCTCTACCTGGTCGCGCAGCATCTGGGCCACCTGTTCGGGCATGCGGCTCTTCGCGGGCGAAAAGCCATGCTGGTACGCGGCGCTCAACTGGTGCCGCACGGCTTTGTCCACCGCCTGCTCGCGCGTGAGCAGGCGCAGGGGAGCGCGTTCCGGCGCGAAGCTTGCGAAGCGCTCGTCCACGGCCTCGCCATGCAGCAGTGCCGCCATGTACTGCGAAATAACGGGCGCCAGATGAAAGCCGTCGCGTTTGGTGCCGGTGGCGACCAGCAGGTTGGGCAGTGATGTGCGCCCCAGCAGCGGGTAGGTGTCCTGGCTGGTAGGGCGCCAGCCCACGTTCACGCGGACCAGGCCGGCGCGATAGAAATTGCGGTTGATCTGCTCCATGCTCGCCTTGAGCAGGGCTTCCACGCTGCCGACACGACCGTGGTGCACGGGCGTGGGCGAGGTGAAGTTGCTGGCGCCGACGAGGATGCGCGACCCGCGGGGAACCTCGGGGCCGGTGTAGTAGGGCACGCTGTACACGCCGCAGGCCAGGCCCCGGTTGGGCGTTCGGATGCAGTGCGTGTGCGGGTGCTCGGGGCTGTCCAGTTCCAGCGACACCCCCACACCATAGAAGATGCGCTGCACGGGCAGGCCCAGCTGGCTGCGCGCAAGCACATCCGTGGCGCTGGCGCCGGTGGCCAGCAGGAACCGGTCGCCTTCCACGCGCGTACCGTCGGCCAGCACGGCGGCCGCGATGGCCGCACCCGGGGCGCTGGCCTCCAGCCGGTCGACGCTGGTATCCAGGAAGCGCACCCGTGCATCGCGCCGCAGAATGGCGTCGATTTTCTCCAGCATGAGGCGGGGATTGGCCCAGCCTTCGCCAGGGATGTACACCGCCCGGGTGGCACGCTGGCGCTGTTCGGGTGCGTAGTTGGGGATGTCGCGCGGCGACACCAGCGAGTGCGGTTCGTTGAAGTCGCGCAGCGCCTGCACGATGGCGTCGAAGTTCTCGTCGTCCAGGTCGTCGGCGGCGTTGTTGTTGACCACATAGGTGCCGCTGGTGATGCATCCACCGCAGTTGAAGCCCTGGCAACCCTGGCAGCCGGCCGGCAGGGCCTCGCCAGCAGCCGCGATCAGAGCGCGCTCGAAATCCGGCCACATCTGTGTAGCGAGGTGGCTGAGTTCGAAGCGGTACAGGTCCAGGGGGTGGTCCAGCGATCCGGCCTCGATTTCGGCAAAGGAATTGAACATGGCCGCGGCGGCCAGCGTGGCGGAGCCAGGCCTTGCGAAGCGGCCCACGATGGTCAGCGTGTCGGTGGATTGTGCGGTCCAGCGCTGCACCAGCCGGAAGGCGGTGCTCAGCGCGACGATGCCATTGCCGAGGACGACGGTGTGCATGGGGCGTGGCTCAGGCCTTGCGTGCGTAGCACAGGCCAGGGTAGGTGGCGGCGCGATGCAGCGTGTGGGCTCGCCCGTGCAGGAACTGCTCGGCATACGCGCGCCCTTCGGCCACGATGGCATCGCGCGTCAGCTGCCAGAAGGCGACGATGCCGCCGGGCACCAGGCGGTCCCAAACCTGTGCGAGGCCCTGGCGGGTGGGGTCGTACGCGTTCACGTCGAAGAACGCCAGGGCCACGAACTCGTTGGGATGCTGGGCAAAGAAGTCCGGCAGGGTCTGCCGGCAGTCGCCAGCGATCACGCGGTGCTTGCCATGGTTCTGCCCCATGGCATTGCAGCGCTCGTGCACCGTCAGCAACTCGGTCAGGTATTGGGCATAGTCCCCGCCCACGGCGTAGGTGCCCTCCGTATGGGTGGTGCTGGCTCGGTCGGAGTCGGAGAAGCCGGCATAGCCCTCAAAGGTGTCGAAGCACACGATGCGCCGCGTGAAGTGCAGGGGCTCGTGGATGGCGCGCAGGTTCTCGCACAGCACGGCGGTCTGCCCGCGCCAGGTGCCTATGTCCAGAATGCAGCCCGGAATGTCCACGATCTGCCGGTAGATCCCATCGATGGCGAGGATGCGCGCCAGCAGCGATCCGCGCAGGAACAGGCCGAGCGAGCGCTCTTTTTCCTCGGGCGTGGCGCGGTAGTCTTGCAGCATGCCGAAGAGTTGCTCGCGCGCCGCCAGGCTGTCGCTGTTGGAGTATGTGAGCGCCGACGACTCGTGGGTCGCGTGGCTGGCAGTGGAGGTGGGAGAGGGCATAGCGGGCGAAGGCTCAGACAAAGCTCAGGTGGGCGCGCTGGTCGCCGTGCACCAGACGGGCGGCGGGCAGCAGCTGGGCGGGAATATCGACAAACGCGACGTCGGAATTCACCAGGCTCCAGTGCAGTGCCTGCTCCAGCAGGCTGCCTTTGCGCGCGAGGATGACGTCGGACCAATCGGTGCTGGTGATGGCCACGGGTGTGAAATCGCTGCGCTTGAGAAAGTTTCCCACCGCCTCCAGCACGCCGAGGTTCTGGCGCAGGCCAGCGTCGCTGAAGCAGCAGTCATTGAGCATGAAAGCGCCGTTGGCGCCCACCAGCTCCTGGTAAAGCATCAGGTCGCGCAGCACATATTCATATTGGTGGCTGGCATCGACGTAAATCAGGTCGTAGGGCGCACCCTGGTTGAGCTGGCGTACGGCGGGCAGGGCATCTGCCGTGGGCGAGCGCACGATGGACACGCGGGGTTCTGCGGCAAAACGCTGCTGGCACCCATCGTGCAGCCGGTCCCAGGTAGCTTGCTCCCAGGTGGGGCCACCAAAATAAAAGTCGTAGGCCTCAGGCGGGTCGATCCAGGAGGGCAGGGGGTCGAAGGGACAATAGTCGCGGTTCGACGCCGTGCTCCAGCTGTCCACCAGCACCAACTGCGCGGGGTTCAGGCGCTGCAGCAACTGCTGGGCGTTGTCGCCCTTGCACACCCCCAACTCCACCACATGGGGCTGTACCTGCAGGGCGCGGAAACCATGCTGCAGCACCGAGTACATCAGGTTGCGATCGATGTCGCAGACTTTCATGCGTTTCCTTCTCAATCTGCGGGCTCGGAAAAAGCCGCATCCTTGCGCACGATGATCGTGAAATCATAAAGATCATAGTCATGCAAAAGCGCGACATTCCGGGCGTATTTCCGTTTGCACCAGTCAAAGAGCCACAGCGGATCGGCGTAGTACAGGTCGGGCCGCATGCGGTCGGGATCTGAATACCGGGTCAGCGCATTGAAGGCAAAGCCCAGCCGGCTGTGCGTGTTCAGGTCGTCCAGCACACCGAGGATGAATTCCTGCCACGCCGCCTCGGGCACCTGGCCGCGCACGTTGAAGAGGCCGCTGGCGACCGCGTAGTCCGCCACGCGGGGGCATCCGCTGCCTACAGCGAACGCGCCCTGCGCGCCATGGCGCTGCCTGGCCGCGTCCACCATGTCCGGCACCAGGTCGATGCCCAGGTAGTCGACCAGCTCACCCGCAGCACCCAGGTGGTCCAGCAGGGCCCCGTACCCGCAACCCAAGTCGTTCAGCGAGGGGGGCGATGCACGGGCGCGGCTCTGAGGCAGGAGTTTGCACAGTTGTTCAAAGCGCAATGCCTGGGCGCGCGCGTGGCCCCAATCGACGCCGTTCGGAACGGGGCCGTGGGCGCGGAACTTGTCCTCGTAATAAGTGCGGGTAGCGGCGATGGGACTGTTCATGGGGCTGCGGGCGCTGGTCGATCCAGGTAGCGTACTGCCTGGGCGCCAGTGTTCATCAGCAGATCCACCGCGCTCACGTGGTGATCGAACGGGCCGTGGAGCTGGGGATACGGGGGGTAGCCTGTGTAGTCAAACTCTTGCACCGCGATACCGGCCTCTTCAAAAAGGTGCTGGTCCAGGTAGCTTCGTGCAGCGGGGCCGGTGAGATACGTGGTCGCCCCCAGGGCCTGGCACAGGTGCACCAGATTTTCCGTGCGGCCCGGGCAGCGGCCCAGGGTGGATGAGTTCACCAACGGAGTATGCACACCCAGCAGGTCGGCCATGCCGCGCAGCAGCAAGGCGTTGACCTGAGACAAGTGCGTAAGGCCAGCGCAGCGGGCATACAGCTCTGCGAGCGGCGGGCCCACGGTGTCGTAGTGCGCCGCCGCGCGGTAGTTTGCATGCAAGCTGGCCCAGTGCCGCTCATGCCAGAGCGGCTCTGCAATTTCCACCTCGCGGATCTGCTGCAGATAGCGGCTCTTGACTCGCACGGGCAGGGTCAGCCATTGCACGCCCTGGGAGGTCTTGATGCGGTTGCGGTTGCGCCAGTCGCGCTTGGTGTATTGCACGTCGTCGTAGAGAACGAAGATGTCTACCGCGCGCATGAGGTCGAAATACCCCTTCCAAGGAATGTAGTTCGACTGAACGATGGCGACGGTGAGCGGCATGGTCGGTGTTCTACTGGCGGGCGCGCACTGCCGGAATAAGCTGGGCTGGCCTGTGAAGCCGTCTATTGTGCGGTATCCGCGCCGGCCGCCGCGCGGCTTAGCCGTTCAGGAGTGCTAGCACGCCCTGCGGAATCTGGTTGGCCTGGGCCACCATTGCCGTGCCGGCTTGTTGCAGGATCTGCGCGCGCGACAGGTTGGCCGTCTCGGCTGCGAAGTCGGCATCCAGGATGCGCGAACGCGAGGCCGACAGATTCTCGGAGGTGATGTTCAGAGCCGCAATGCTGGTTTCGAAGCGTGATTGAAGTGCACCGAGCTTGGCGCGCTCGCTGCTGACAAAAGACAGGGCAGAGTCCACGGTCTTGAGCGCTTCGGTCGCCTTCTTGAAGGTAGTCACGTCCAGGTCGGAGACTTTTTGCAGCGAGGAGCCGGCGTCCGTAAACGCGTTGGAGGTGGTCACATCCGTGGAGAAGGACTTGTCGGAGTCCAGCACCACGTAGCCGCTGGTCAGAGAGTTGTCGGCAGTGGTGTCTGCCGTCAGGGTAACGGTGCCAGTCACGGCGGTGCCGTCGGCCTGCAGCTTGGTCACAGAAACGTCGCCGGCGTTGGTCACCGTCGTGTCGCCCACCCGGATGTCGTTGCCTGTGGCGTTGGTCAGCACAATCGCCGTGCCCGCCGCGTTGAGCGAAGCGGTCACGCCGGTCTTGGAGGACTGTTCGTTGATGGAGGCAATACCCGCCGAGAGTCCATCGGCGCCAGTAGCGGCCGACAGTGTGAAAGACACGGTCTGGTCTGCACCGTTGTCGGAGCGCAACGCCAGGGTGTACGACCCGGCGGCAACAAATGCTACTTCCGTCTCAGTACGGGCAGTGGCATTCACGCCGGTGGTGGCGCCCACCAGGTTGATATTGTCGGCAATGGTCTTGGCTGTCTGGTTTGCCGCAATGTTCACCGTGGCCGAACCCCGTGAGCCATTGATGACCACGCTTCCAGAGGTGGTGCTGTTGGCGCCCCAGGCCGCGCCCGAGGTCGGAGCGCCCGCGCCGTTGGCCGAGGTGTTCTGGTTGTTGCCGTAGGTATTGGTGCGCAAGTTGGCAGTGGCGGCGATGATGGTCTGGTTGGCATTGGCGCCCACTTGGAACTGAGCAGTACCAAAGGTGCCATCCAGCAATTTCTGGCCGTTGAACTCGGTGGTTTGCGAAATCCGGTCAAGCTCTGCCACCAATTGGCCGACCTCCTGCTGCAAGGCTTGGCGGTCGCTGGCGCTGTTGGAGGCGTTGGCCGATTGCACCGCCAGCTCACGCACGCGCTGCAGGATGTCGCCGGCGGACTTCATGGCGCCTTCCGTCACCTGGGCCAGGGAGATCCCGTCGTTGGCATTGCGGGCCGCCTGGTTCAGGCCGCGGATCTGGCTGGTAAATCGCTCGGAGATGGCCAGGCCTGCCGCGTCGTCCTTGGCGCTGTTGATGCGCAGGCCCGAAGACAGGCGCTGGATGGATGTATTGAGCGAAGACTGGCTGGTGCCGAGGTTGCGCTGCGCGGTGAGCGAACTGACATTGGTGTTGATAGTTGCGGCCATGGCGAAACTCCTTAACGTCGCGAGACGGATCTGTTTGCCGGTTCAAGCGCACCCGTCCGGCTGTCAATGGGGGAACGATGGTTGGATTGTGGAGACGCCGATTTCTGGTGTAGGGGAGATAAGCGGCAAAAAAGTCGCGCAACTTGTGCGTTTGCCCCTCAAGTTTTCCGGATGTGGTCCGAAAACAATTGCAACGGTCCCTCAGTGGCCCGCCGTTCACCAGGTTGCTTGAAGGCACCGGCGAACCCAGGAGGCCAGCGTGGTGCTGGCGCCCCGGCTGGCGGCAACGCCATATTCAGTCAGTTCTTTCAGGAGATTTGCAATGGCTTCCACCATCAATACCAACGTCGCATCGCTTACCGCCCAGCGCAACCTCGGCACCAGCCAGTCTTCGCTCAATACATCCATCCAGCGCCTGTCTTCGGGGCTGCGCATCAACAGCGCCAAGGACGACGCGGCAGGCCTGGCCATCTCTGAACGTTTCACGGGCCAGATCCGTGGCATGAACCAAGCTGTGCGCAATGCCAACGATGGAATTTCGCTGGCCCAGACGGCAGAAGGTGCAATGAAGGCGTCCGGCGACATCTTGCAGCGCGTGCGTGAGCTGGCGGTGCAATCGGCCAACGCCTCCAACAGCGCCAGCGACCGCCAAGCCCTGCAGCAGGAAGTCTCGCAACTCGTATCCGAACTGGACCGCATTTCGCAGACCACCGAATTCAACGGCTCCAAGCTGCTGGACGGCAGCTTCGGCACCCAGCAGTTCCAGGTCGGCGCCAATGCCAACCAGACCATCACGGCTGCTACTGCGAACATGCGCACCACCACGTACGGTAACAACCAGAATACGTCAGTCAACGGTGCGGGCGGTGCCGCCTCGGGCGCGGCGTGGGGTGCCAACAGCACGACGTCGGGCACGGTGGCTATCAACGGCTCCCTCGGCAGCAAGACGGTGAACATCGCGGACAACGCTACGGCCAAGACCATCGCCGGCAACATTAATGCCGTCCAGGCAGACACCGGGGTGAGCGCCACCGCGCGCACGACTGCGCAAGTGAGCTTCGGCGCTGCTGGCTCTTATACCCTGGCACTGCGCTCGGACAACAGTGCTGACCTGAACGTGTCGTTCACGCTTTCGGCGTCCAATACTTCCGAGGGGCTTACTGCTGCGGTCTCGGCGATCAACGAGCAGTCGTCGAAGACCGGCGTGACGGCTACGGTGAATGCCGCAGGAACCGCGATCGAGCTGACGAACGCGACCGGCAATGACATCCGTGTGGCAGATACCGCAGTCCAAAACGCTGGCGCTGTGACGGTCACCAAGCTTCAGGCCGACGGCACCGCTGTAGCGGGTGATGTCGTCCTGGCAGCCGACACCGTCGCCAATAACTCGCTCACCAGCGGTTATGTGGTACTGGATTCGGCAAAGTCCTTCTCGACGGACGTGACCACTTCCAACGCGTTCACGGATGCGGGCTCGTCGCTGCAGAAGGTCTCCGACCTGGACGTCACCACCTTCAAGAAAGCTACAGAGGCGCTCAAGACCGTGGATTCGGCGCTTTCGTATGTGAGCAGCGAGCGCGCCAAGCTTGGCGCCCTACAGTCGCGCTTCGAAACGTCGATTGCCAATTTGCAAGTGACCTCTGAAAACCTTGCTGCTTCGCGCAGCCGCATCTTGGATGCTGATTTCGCTGCAGAAACCGCCAACCTTTCGCGCTCGCAGATCCTGCAACAGGCCGGTACGGCAATGGTGGCCCAGGCCAACCAGCTGCCCCAAGGTGTGTTGGCCCTGCTGCGTTAAGCGGCGGGCATGGCAGCCAGGGCGTTGCAGCGCCCTGGCGAACCTCAGGCGGCGGCAGATTTCTGTCGCCGCCATTTGGCTTTTTGGAAGGCGGGCGCCAGGACCGCTGGATAAGACAGGTTTTCCTGGCGTGTTACGGATGTTCGTTGACGCCATTCGGCGCCATAATTTCCGTTGAACCAGTTCAGGAGGTTTGTATGGCAACCATTTCATCCCCAGGCGTAGGCACAAACGGGCTTGATGTCAAAAGCATCATCACCCAGCTGGTCGCTCTGGAAAAAAAGCCCCTGGACACACTGAAACTCCAGGCTGCCACGGTTAGCACCAAAATTTCTGCCTTTGGTCAGATCAAGTCGCTGGTCTCCGCCTTCTCAGACGCTGCTGGAAAACTGGCCAGCCTGACGGGCTGGAACGGCGTTTCAACTACGTCTTCAGACTCTAAGTTTGTATCGGCCACCGCTATTGGGGGCACGTTGCCCACCACTTTCAGTGTGGAGGTGCAGGGCTTGGCCAAGGCCCAGGCAACAGCCTCTGCGGCGCTGCTACCGGTAGGTGGTGCACTGGGCGCAGGCACACTGCGCCTTGAGCTGGGCAAGTGGAGTGTGGCACCCGCTTCGTTCACCCCCAGCAGCGGCCAGCCCGTGGACATTGCCATCACCGCCACTGACAAGCTGTCGGATGTGGCCAGCAAAATCAACGGCGCCAATGCCGGGGTGACTGCTTCGATCTTGTCGGATGCCTCCGGAGAGCGCCTGTTGCTGCGCAGCAAATCCACCGGCGAGGAGTTTGGCTTTCGTCTCAGTGTCATGGAAGGCGGTGATACAGATATCACCAGTCCTGGTAACACAGATGCTTCAGGTTTGTCGCGTTTGGTAGCTGGTAGCACCATGACCCAGGTGGCGGCCAACGCCAAGGCAACCGTCAATGGCATTGCCGTCACGTCTGCCACCAACACGTTTGCCTCCACGATTTCGGGCGTTACCTTCAAGGCCGAGCAGGTTACGACTGCGGCTGTGGATATCACTGTCAGCAAAGACGATTCGGCTATCAAGGCCAATATCGATGCGTTTGTGAAGGCTTACAACGACATCAACCAACTGTTGCAAGAGGCCACGAAGTTCGACCCCAAAACGAACTCTGCCGGTCTGTTTCAAGGTGACTCCACGACTGTGGCCCTTCAGAACTCTCTGCGCAACGCGATCCAGTCGGTTACCTCCTCCGGGGGGCCATTTCAGCGCTTGGTGGATCTTGGGATCACCCAGCAGCGGGGCGGCGATCTGGCAGTCGACAGTGCAAAGCTGAACAAGGCGCTCACCGAAAACCCAGAAGATGTGAAGAACTTCTTTCGCAGTACCGGCGGAGGTGCCGCAGACGGGGTCGCAGTCAAGATCAAGGCGCTTGCCACCAACCTTCTGTCGAATGATGGATTCTTCAAGTCCAAGGACGATTCCTTGCAGCTGAGTCTGAAACGCAACAGCCAGGACCAGATGCGGGTCAACGAGAAGGTGGATGCCTTTGAAAAGCGGATCACCAGACGGTACAACGCTCTGGATACGCAGTTGAGTAGCTTGAACGGACTGAATGCCTATATTTCGCAGCAGGTGTCTGCGTGGAACAAATCGACGGGTGGATAAGGGCTTCAGTTTTTCTGGCGCCAGCCGATAACTTAAGTAATACCTCGGAAGGATTGTCAGCATGTTCAGCGCCTACAGCCCCCGTGCAGCCAACGCTTACCAGCGCATCAATGTTGAAACCAGCATGCACACGATTGACCAGCACCAGCTGGTGAATCTGTTGTATGAGGGTGTGCTCAATTCCATCGCCACAGCCCGCGGCGCCATGGCACGTGGCGACGTGTTGGGCAAGGTCAACGCCATTTCCAAGGCCATTCGAATCCTGGAAGAGGGTTTAAGCACTTCGCTGGACAAGGTGGATGGCGGCGAGCTGGCCCAAAACCTGGGCGCCCTGTACGACTACTGCATGCGTCGCCTGATTCTGGCCAACGCCCGCAACGATGACGCCATGATGCAGGAAGTCATGCGATTGATTGAGCCCGTGGCACAGGGCTGGAATGAAATCAAGAAAAACGGCGCTGCGGCATCTGCCGCTGTGCCAGCCACCACTGGCCAGCCTGTGCTGGTGGAGGCATAACCATGTCCCACATGTTGATTGACTACTACAAAGCCATTGAAGACAGCAGCTCGAAAATGCTGGAGGCTGCACGCCTGAAAGACTGGGATGGTGTGGTGCGCTACGAAGGCGCCTGCGCGGTGCTGATCGAGCAGTTGCGTTTCAAGTCGCAAGAGCACGAGTTGCTGCCCGAGCACAAACGCGAGAAGACCCGCATCATGCAGCGCATTCTGCGCAACGATGCCCAGATCCGTTGCCTGGCCGAGCCCTGGCTGGCGCAGTTTGAGCACATGTTCGATGGCCAGCCGCAGATGGTGCACTGAGGGCGGGACCAGGCACGCAAAAAAAGCCGACCCATGGGGTCGGTTTTTTTATGATCAAAAATGCCTCTAGCGCTTATCCATAAAGCGCGAGTAGCTACAAAATCAGGAGTAAAAGCGCCCTGGCGTCGACTGGAGTGACAGGCCGTAGAAGGGGCAGATGGGGCGGCGCCGCTCAGGCTGGTGGCATTACCCCTACACCTGCATGTTCATGATGTCGGTATAGGCCTGCACCATGCGGTTGCGCACGTGCAGCGTGGCCTGAAACCCGATCTGGGCCTTCTGGATGGCCACCATGGTTTCTTCCAGGCTCACAGAAGGGTTTTCCATCTGTACTTCGTTTTGCAGGTTGGTGGAGCGGTTCTGCGCGGCGCTCACGGACTGCAGCGCGCCTTTGAGCGCGCCCGAGAATCCCACTTCATTGGCGTCGTTTTGCGGCGCTGCAGCACGGCGCGCCAGGCCGGCACCCGTGAGCGGGGTGGTAGAGCTTGAGATGCGAAGGTCCATGGCGGTGTCCGTGGGAATGGCGGTATGCTGCGTATCCTAGCCATCGCGCCGCGGTTCATCCCCCTGAATTGATGGCCAAACGCGCGGCTTATCCAGCGAACATTTCGGGGGCGTGACCGAATAATCGACCCCACGCTGTGGTCCTTGCCGGGCCACCCTACTGGAAAGCAAGATGTCTGCAGTTGCCGAAATTCCTCTCACTCCCCCTGCCAGCCCGAACTGGCTGCAGCGGCTGTCTGCCCTCGACAGGGCGCAGCGCATGCGGCTGGGTGTGGGCGTGGCGCTGCTGGTGGCGGTGGCCATTGCGGCCATTGTGCTGGGGCGCCAGCCGGACTACCGGGTGCTGTTCGCCAATCTGAACGACAAGGATGGCGGTGCCATCGTGGCCCAGCTGTCGCAGATGAACGTGCCCTACAAGCATGCCGACGGCGGTGGCGCCATATTGATTCCTGCAGACCGGGTGCATGACGTGCGCCTGCGCCTGGCCACCCAGGGCCTGCCCAAGGGTTCGGTGGCAGGGTTTGAGCTGATGGAAGCCAGCAAATTCGGGATGACGCAGTTCCAGGAGCGGCTTAATTTCCAGCGCGGGCTGGAGGGGGAGCTCACCCGCTCGATCCAGGCGCTGTCGTCGGTGCAGGGGGCGCGTGTGCATCTGGCGCTGCCCAACCAGAACGGTTTTTTCCGCGAACAGCAAAAGCCTTCGGCATCCGTGCTGGTGAGCCTGCACCCCGGCCGTATTCTTGATCGCTCGCAACTTGCGGGCATTGTGCATCTGGTGGCCTCCAGCGTGCCAGAGCTCGCGCCTTCTGCCGTGAGCGTGCTGGATGACACGGGCAAGCTGCTGTCCCAGTCGCCCGATACCGCGGCTGGAGCCGGTGTAGACGCGCAACAACTCTTGTATGTGCAGCAGATCGAGCAGCAGTACACCCGCCGGATTCTGGACATTCTGGAGCCTGTGGTCGGCCGCAACAACGTCAAGGCCCAGGTGACCGCCGAGGTGGACTTTACCCAGACCGAGTCCACGTCCGAGCAGCACCGCCCCAACCTGGCGGCCGACGCCAGCGCCATCCGCAGCCAGCAGGTGGTGGAAAGCATGGGCGCCCAAGGTAGCGCCCTGCCCACCGGGGTGCCGGGTGCCACCACCAACCAGCCTCCCGCTGCGGCGGCAGCACCGGTCAATGGCGCCAACCCTGCGCCCACGGCAGCCGGACAGCAGGCCCAGGGCGCGCTGGCCGCGGGCGGCAAGCGCGAGTCCATCACCAACTACGAGGTGGACAAGACGGTACGCGTGACGCGGGGTGGGAGCGGAAGCCTCAAGCGGGTCAGCGCTGCGGTGGTGGTGAACTACCAGTCTGCCGAAGACAAGGGCAAGACCGTGTCCAAGGCACTCACGCCGGAGCAGCTGGAGCAGATGACCGCGCTGGTGCGCGAAACCATCGGCTTCAACCGTGAGCGCGGTGACTCTGTCAATCTGATGAACACCCCCTTCCAGGTGGACGTGGCGCCCAACACGGAGGTGCCGCTGTGGAAGCAGCCTGAAATGATCGAGCTGGCGAAGACCTTTGCATGGCCTGTGGGGGCGGTGCTCTTCGCCGCGCTGGTGCTGATCTTCATGGTGCGGCCTGCCCTGAAGGGTGGCGCTGCGCCCAAGCCCCGCGCCATCCCGGTGGCGGGCGGCCAGCTGGACGCCCTGGAGTCGGAAACCCCCGAGCGCCCTGCGCTGCCAGCGCCCTCCAAGAAGGACGAAGTGTTGCCCGCCACGCCAGAGCAACTGCGCCTGGAAGAAGCGCGCGTGCTGGCCAAGGAGAACCCCGTGGCTGTGGCCAACATCCTGAAAACCTGGCTGAACGGCGACCCCGTCTGATCACCGACACCCCGGACGACAACCATGGACGACCAAGGACTCAACGACGCAGCCATCATGCTGATGTCCCTCGGCGAGGAAGAGGCAGCCGAAGTCTTCAAGCATTTTTCGCCCAAAGAGGTGCAAAAGCTGGGCGAGACCATTGCGCGCATGCGCTCGGTGTCGCGCGACAAGGTGGACCAGGTCATCAACAAGTTCTCCAATGCCGCCGCAGCGCAGAGCCTGCTGGTGTCGGACACCGGCAACTACGTGCGGGCAGTGCTGCGGCGTGCGCTGGGCGATGACAAGGCCGGGCTGCTGATTGATCGCATCCTGCAGGGCGGGGATGTATCGGGTATCGAGAGTCTCAAGTGGATGGACCCGTTGTCGGTGGCAGAGCTCTTGCGCAACGAACACCCGCAGATCGTGGCTGCCATCCTGGTGCATCTGGACGCAGACCAGGCCTCAGGCATCCTGATGCACCTGACCGACCGCCAGCGCAGCGAAATCCTGCTGCGCGTGGCCACGCTGGAGGGCATCCAGCCCACGGCGCTCAAGGACCTGAACGAGGTGCTGTTCAAGGTGCTGGCGGGCGGAGACAAGATCCGCAAGAGCTCGCTGGGCGGTGTCAAGGCTGCGGCGGAAATCATCAATTTGCTGGGCGGCAACATGGATACGGTGGTGCTGGAGTCCATCCGTGGCTACGACCCCGATCTGGCACAAAAGATCATGGACAAGATGTTCGTGTTTGAGGATGTCCTCAAGCTCGACGACAAGGCCATCCAGACGGTGCTCAAGGAGGTTGCGTCCGAGACGCTCATCGTGGCGCTCAAGGGCGCGGTGCCGGAACTGCGCGAGAAGTTCCTGTCCAACATGTCTTCGCGCGCGGCAGAGGCCCTGCGCGAGGATCTGGAATCGCGCGGGCCGATGCGTCTGTCCGAGGTGGAGGCGCAGCAGAAGGAAATCCTGAAGACGGTACGGCGCCTGTCCGACGAGGGGCAGATCGTGATTGGATCTGGCGGTGATGATGCCTTCGTCTAGCCAGCGTTCGTATTCGCGCTTCATTCCCAGTGAGGAAGTGGGTGACTTCACACAGTGGAAGTTTGGCGCGGTAGACGGCTCCGATCTGATCGAACCCGAGCCGGAGCCCGAGGTCGAGATTCCGGTTGAGGTGGACGAGGCCGCGCAGCAGGCGTTGGTTCAGCAGGCGTGTGACGATGCCTATGCCGAGGGTTTTGCCCAAGGCCAGGCCCAGACGGCCCTTGAGTGGCAGCAGCGCCTGGACGCGTACATCGCCCAGCAAGGGCGTGAGATGGCACAGCGCCTGCAAGGTGTGGTGCAGACGCTGGATGCAAGCCTGATAGACATGCAGCAGGACATGGCCCAGCAGCTGCTGGAGCTGGCCTGCGATATAGCGCGCCAGGTGGTGCGGCAGGAGCTGTCCGTCAACCCCAACGCGTTGCAACCCGTGGTACGGGAAGCGGTGGGCATGCTCGTGACAGAAGGGCGCCCGGCGCTGGTGCGTCTTCACCCCGACGACATGGAGGCGATGGCCCAGCCTCTGCGGGAAGAAATGGACTCCCCCGGGGTGCAATGGATGGCCGATGCGTCCGTGCCGCCGGGCGGGTGCCTGGTGGAGTCTGCCGGTACCGTGGTGGATGGCAGTCTGGACAAGCGTTGGCAGCGCGCCATCGCAGCCCTTGGACTGCAGTCTCCGTGGGACGAGGAGGGTGGCGATGAGCATTGACGCCCCTTCTGCCTGGACACGCCTGATGGACGATGCGCGTGCGCGTGTGGCTGAGGGCACGCCCCTGGAGACGCGAGGCACGCTGACGCGGCTCACCGGTCTGGTGCTGGAGGCTGTGGGCATTCGCGTCCCGGTGGGATCGCAGTGCATGGTGCAGATGCCGGGCCATGCACCGGTGCTGGCGGAAGTGGTCGGGTTCTCCGCAGACCGCGCGTTTCTGATGCCGGCAGGGGACATCCATGGTCTGTCCAGCGGTGCCAGCGTGGTGCCCGCAGCGCCTTACATTCCGGTTCCGCGCCTTGGCGAGCCGCCTCGGCCCCTTCAGCGAGCTGGAGTACTGCGTCTGCCCATGGGCGAAGGCCTGCTCGGGCGGGTGGTGGATGCGCAGGGGTTTCCGCTGGACCATGGCGGGCCGGTGCAGGACGTGGTGTCGGAGCCCATGGGGCGCAGCCAGATCAATGCCATGGACCGTGATCCTGTGCGCGAACCACTGGACACCGGGGTACGTGCCATCAATGCCTTGCTCACGGTGGGGCGGGGCCAGCGGCTGGGCCTGTTCGCCGGTTCGGGTGTGGGCAAGAGCGTCTTGCTGGGCATGATGGCGCGCTACACACGGGCCGATGTGATCGTGGTGGGGCTCATCGGAGAGCGGGGGCGTGAGGTCAAGGAGTTTGTGGAAGACATCCTGGGTGAAGATGGCCGCGCACGCTCGGTGGTGGTGGCGGCACCCGCTGATGCGCCGCCGCTTCTGCGCATGCAGGGGGCTGCCTATGCCACCGCCGTGGCCGAGCATTTTCGGGACAAGGGCAAGCATGTGCTGTTGCTCATGGATTCACTGACCCGCTACGCCATGGCACAACGGGAAATCGCGCTGGCCATTGGTGAGCCGCCCGCCACCAAGGGTTACCCGCCATCGTGCTTTGCCAAGCTCCCCCAGTTGGTGGAACGCAGTGGCAACGGGCTTCACGGTGTGGGCTCGATCACTGCTTTTTACACCGTGTTGTCGGAAGGCGACGATCAGCAGGACCCTATCGCCGATGCCGCGCGCGCCATTCTGGATGGGCACATCGTTCTGTCCCGCGCTCTGGCCGAAACAGGGCACTTTCCGGCCATCGATATCGAACAGTCGGCATCCCGCGTGATGCACAACGTGGTTGCGCGCGAGCACTTTGACCTGGCGCGGCGGTTCCGGGCGGTGTATTCGCGCTACCAGAAGAGCCGGGACCTGGTGCAGGTGGGCGCGTACATGAGCGGCTCGGACCCTGCCCTGGATGAAGCGATCCGGCTGCAGCCCCAGATGGCTGCGTATTTGCAGCAGGACATGTTTGAGGCCGCGTCCCTTGATGACAGCGTGGCGCACATGGCAGCTGTGCTTGACCACTGAGTGATGGGTAACGTGTCATGTCCAGCCTGAACTCTCTTGCCGTTGCCGTGGAGGCCGCGTCGCGCAAACGTGACGATGCACGCAAGGTGTTGCAGGACGTCTTGGCAGCGCAACAGGCAGCGCGGGCCCAGCTGGACCAACTGCAAGACTATGCGGACGAGATTCAGGCGCGGTGGGGCGCAAAGGCCGATACCACCATGAAGCCTGAGGTGATGTACCACCACTACCAGTTCATGGATCGTCTCGGTCATGCGGCAGGTGTTCAAACCACGGTGGTTGGCGACCATGCCGGCCGCGTGGACAGGGCCAGGCGAACCTTGCTGGAAGCCGAGCTGCGCCTGGCCAGTCTGCGCAAGGTGATGGACAAGCGCAAGGCAGATCTGGACTTGGTCCAGATGCGAAGAGATCAGAAACAAACGGACGAGCGGGCTGCCTTGCAGTACCGCAGTGCAATGGATGGCTCAGCAGGCCGGGAGTATTGATGATGGAATCCCCGAAAATTTCTTCGCCCCAGGGCACTCCGCCAAGCCATTCCGTGCGGTCCCGTGCCGCGTCGCAGGCACCTGAGGCCGCCGATGCTGGTGCGGGTGGATTTCTCGCATTGTTGGCTGCGCTGGGCGACATGACCGAGGGTCAGGATGGCGGCGCTCCGTTTGACCAGGCCGGTAGTGCCGGCGACCCGAATTTGTTGGCCCCGACCGATGCAGCGAAAGAGGCCTTGGAGGTTTCGGAGCTGGCCGCATGGCAGGGCCTTTTGGCGCCCGCGGTGGCAGCTGCACCGCAACCAGTTGACGTGGCTGGTGCTGGTGCGCAGGGCGCCTTGGGTATCCAGATGGGCGGAGAACTTGCCACCGCCATGCTGAACGGCGCGAATGTTTTGCCCGGCGGGCTCGTGGCTGAAACGGCGATGCTGGATACCTCCGCTGACCTGAGGCCGGGGGCGCTGCAAAGCGGGGGCACGGCCTTTGGCCGGACATTTTCCCGCTTGCACAATGCGTTGACCCAGAAGGCAGATGTCGTCGAATCGTCTTCTGCGCGTTCCCAGAGCAGCGTTGCGAGCCTGGCGTCGGCGAGCCCTCAGGCTGGATCGGCCGCGGCCTTTCAGGCGCTGGGCGCTCCGGCTGCAGCTGGTTCAACGGCCATGGGCACCCCGAGCCGTGTGGCAGGAGAAGTACCCGGGTTGGAAGCGGGTGGCGCTATCGCTACGGGGACAGAGCAACTGCTGTCATCTGGGGGGGATGCCCGCCAGGCTGGCGGGGCTTTTGGCGGCAGCAGCTCGGGGGAGGGCCGCTTTGCCACGGTAGCTGCGCTGGATAGCGGCAGTGCCGCAGCTCCGGTGGAACCGGGCGCACTGGATGGGGCCACGATGTATGCCGAGTCCGCCCCTGCGGGAGCCGAAGAGCAGATTGCCGAGCAGGTGGCGTACTGGGTGAATCAGAAGACACAGAACGCGGAACTATCGATCAACCGGGACGGGCAGCCGGTGGAGGTTCTGGTTTCCCTGTCCGGCAACGAGGCGCATGTGACGTTCCGCAGTGATCAACTGCAGACCCGTGAGCTGCTGGACCGCAGCATGGAGCAGTTGCGCGAATTGCTCCAGAATGAAGGACTCGTCCTTTCGGGCATGTCGGTCAGCACATCGGGAGGCCAGCACCCAAGCCCGAAAGACACCGAGCGCCAGGGACAGCGCGAGGGCTCCCGACAGGCGCAGGTGGCCGTCTCGGCTCCTGCCGGTTCGGCCTCCGTGCCACGTGGACATGCATCAGACCGCGCAATTGACGTTTTCGTGTGAGCCTGCGCGGCACTGCAGTCGCAAGCGCGGCACTTTTTTGCAAGTGCGCCCATACTCCGACGAGCTTGCTGAATGCCATGGTTTTGGGCTTTTATTCTGGCTATTATTGATTTCGACTTCGCCCAATAATGGGTTCTCCGGTGTTGCCAGTCCTTGAACTGTGCGGACACCGCCCGCTCCATTCCCAAGGATCCGCAACGTGTCAGCCAATACCCCCGCAGCGGCCCCGGCCAAGAGCAAGAAGATGCTCATCATCGTCGTCGGCATTGTGCTGGCAGTGCTGGTGATCGGCGGCGGCGCAGCGGCGTGGCTCATTTCCAGCCGCGCTCAGGCGGACGACGAGGATGGGGCCCCGGCACGCAAAGAGGCGGTGAAGGTGGTTCCTACCTTCCTGCCGATGGAAAACATGGTGGTGAATCTGGCGGACCCTGGCGGTGACCGGTTTGCACAGGTAGGAATCACCCTGGAGCTGGAAGATGCAAAGACGGCCGATCAGGTCAAGCCGTATCTGCCGGCGATACGCAGCGGCATACTGATGCTGATTTCCCAGCGCACTTCCACCGAACTTCTGCAGAGGGAGGGGAAGGAGAAACTGGCGACCGACATCCTCAGGGAGGTGTCCCGCCCCTTGGGTTACGCAGTCCCTGCGCAGCGCGCACCCGCCGCTGCCGATGATGCGGACGATGACGCGCAAGATCGCCCGTCGCATCGGCGCGCAGAGCGCAACCCGGTGCGCCGTGTGCTTTTTTCAAGCTTCATCATTCAGTGACCCGGGCAAGGATCCATCATGAGTGATTCATTTCTTTCCCAGGAAGAAGTCGATGCCCTCCTGGAGGGTGTGACGGGCGAGAGCCAGAAATCTGTCGAGGAAGTGGCGGAGGCGGGTTCGGTACGCAACTATGACATTTCCAGCCAGGAACGCATCGTCCGTGGGCGCATGCCGACCATGGAAATCGTCAACGAGCGGTTTGCGCGCAATTTCCGGATCGGGCTTTTCAACTTTATCCGACGCAGCCCCGAAATTTCGGTGGGGACTGTGTCTGTGCAGCGCTATAGCGCCTTTCTGCGCGAGCTGGCGGTGCCTACGAACTTCAACATTGTGGCCATTCGCCCGCTGCGCGGCAGCGGACTGATCGTGTGCGAACCCTCGTTGGTGTTCGGCATCATCGACACCCTGTATGGCGGAGTCGGAAAATTCCAGACGCGAATTGAAGGGCGGGATTTCTCGCCCACGGAGCAAAGGGTCATCAACCGCATGGTGGATGTCATCTGCGCCGAATACAAAAAAGCGTGGCAAGGGATCTACCCGCTGGAACTCGAGTACCAGCGCTCGGAGATGCAACCCCAGTTTGCCAACATCGCCACACCCAGCGAGATTGTGGTTTCCACCGCGTTTCAACTCGAAATCGGCGATCTGTCGGGTGCTATCCACATCTGCATGCCGTATGCGACGCTGGAACCCATTCGTGATGTGCTGTATTCGTCCACCCAGGGCGATTCCATTGAGGTGGACCGGCGCTGGGTCCGCGTGCTCACCCGTGAGATCCAGGCTGCTGAAGTGACTCTGGTGGCCGAGCTTGCGCGCGCTGATGCTACCGTGGAGCAATTGCTGGCCATGAAGCCCGGCGACTTCATCGAACTTGACCGCGAGCCCCGGATTCGCGCCTCGATCGGAGGGGTCCCCATTTTTGAATGCCAGTACGGAACGCACAATTCCAAGTACGCCATTCGTATCGAAGAATGCCTGCGCAATGCCGACATGAGCTGGCTGGGAGAAAAAGATGTCAACTGAAGAAGATAACAAGGATGCCGGCGCGGATGACCCGTTTGCAGGTTGGGCTGAGGCTCTGGAGGAGCAAAAACGCACCGACGAGAAGCCTGGCGATGCGGAGCAGGGCGGGCCGCTGTCCGGCGAGCCCGTACGACCTTTCTCTGGCGGGAGTGACGGAACGGTCAACGACATCAATATGGTGCTGGACATTCCCGTCCAGTTGTCCGTGGAGCTGGGACGCACCAAGGTGCCGATCAAATACATCCTTCAACTGGCCCAGGGCTCTGTGGTCGAGCTGGACGCGCTTGCGGGGGAGCCCATGGACGTTCTGGTGAACGGATATCTCATTGCCCAAGGTGAGGTGGTGGTGGTGAACGACAAATTTGGTATTCGCCTCACCGATGTGGTCACGCCCTCGGAGCGCCTGCGGCGGGTCAGCCGTGGATAGTGGCAGCATGACCCAGACCTTGGTCGTCGTGGTCCTGTTTGTGGGGGCCATGGCTCTGCTGCCATGGCTCGTTCGCCGCTTGCAGCAGCGTCAGGCAGCAGGTGGTGCGGGAGTGGGGGGAGCGTCCAAGGTTTTGTCTGCGGTGGCGGTGGGCCCGCACCAGCGCGTGGTGACGGTGGAGGTGGGGCCTGAGCACGCGCGCACATGGCTGGTATTGGGCGTTACGGCACAGCAGGTCAGTTGTCTGCATGTGCTGCCTGCAAGTCCTTCAGGTGCTTCGCTTGCAGTGCCCAAATTGGATACTGCACCTTCTTTTGCGCAGGAGATCGCCTCTGCTGTGGGGGCCCCAGGAAGCCGTGCCAATGGGTGAATGGATGCTCATCCGTCGTTGGGCGTTGCTGGGGGTGCTGGCTGCTGTTGGCTTCACCGCGCATGGGCCCGCTATCGCGCAGGCCTCGGGGGGGACCCTGCCACTGGTGGTGGGGAGCGGGCCTTCGGGCAACAGCTATTCGGTGCCTATCCAGACGCTGCTGTTTTTCACGGCGCTTTCTTTCCTCCCGGCAGTGCTGCTCATGATGACGGGCTTTACCCGCATCGTGATTGTTTTGTCCTTGTTGCGCCAGGCGCTGGGCACCCAGTCAGCGCCCCCCAATCAGGTCATCATCGGGCTGTCGCTGTTTCTCACTTTTTTTGTGATGGGCCCGACCCTGGACCGTGTGTACCAGGATGCGTATGTGCCTTACACCAACAACGCCATCAGTTTTGAAGAGGCGCTGGACAAGGCCGAGGCGCCGATGCGCAGCTTCATGCTCAAGCAGACCCGCCAATCGGACTTTGCACTCTTCTCCAGACTGGCCCGGCTGGATGCCAGTGTGACTGCGGAAACCGCACCCCTGAGGGTTCTGGTGCCTGCATTTGTCACGAGCGAGCTGAAGTCTGCATTTCAGATCGGCTTCATGATTTTCATTCCGTTTCTGGTGATCGACATGGTGGTGTCGAGCATTCTCATGTCGCTGGGCATGATGATGTTGTCTCCTGTGCTGGTGGCACTTCCGTTCAAACTCATGCTTTTTGTGCTGGCAGACGGCTGGAATTTGTTGATCGGCTCGCTGGCGGCCAGTTTTGTACCCTGAAGGAGCTGTCAATGACTGCACAAATGGTGCTGACCATCGGGCGCGATGCGCTCACATTGCTTCTAATGATCGCCATGCCCGTGCTGGGGGTTGTCATGGCGGTGGGGTTGCTGGTGAGCATATTTCAAGCCGTCACCCAGATCCATGAAGCGACGCTTGCCTTTGTCCCCAAGCTGATTGCTGCCATGGTCGTGTTTGCCATTGCAGGGCCATGGATGCTCAGTACCCTGGTGGACTTCATCCGCAGGACCATCGAATCCATCCCTTCGATGATCGGCTAGCACCGTGACTGGGGAGCAACGGGTTTTTACAGCCGGATGGTCCCTCGGCTTGGATTCCGCGCACCTGTGAGGATGACGTGATCACGTTTTCTGAGGCCCAGCTCATGGCTTGGCTGTCTCCCATCCTTTGGCCGTTTTTGCGCGTGCTCGCCGTGTTCTCGGTCGCTCCGATCTTCTCCATGCGGACCATCCCGATGCGCCTCAAGATCGGCTTGGCATTCCTGGTGGCGCTTTGCGCGCAAGGGGTTCTGGGTGACCAGCCTGTGATCAGTGTCAATGGGCGCGAGGCGTTCGGGGCGGTGGCCCAGCAGGTCGCAGTGGGGCTTGCGATCGGCTTTTCTGTCCGGCTTGTGTTCGCGGCGGTGGAGCTGGCGGGGGAAATCATCGGTTTGCAGATGGGCCTGAACTTCGCGTCCTTTTTCGACCCATCCTCCAATGCCCAGATCAGTGCGGTCGCACGATTTTTCGGGCACATGGCCATGCTGCTGTTCATCGTGATCAATGGCCACCTGTTGATTCTGATGGCCGTGGTAAAGAGCTTTGATCGTTTTCCGGTCGACGGTAACTTTTTACAATCCCTTGGGCAAATGCGTCTGCACGAGCTGGGCTCGTCACTGTTCTCCAGTGCATTGTGGATTGCCTTGCCGATGATTGCCTTGCTGCTGTTTGTCAATTTGACCCTTGGCATCATTTCGCGCGTAGCGCCACAAATGAACATCTATGCCGTGGGCTTCCCGGTGACGCTGACGGTGGGAATGCTTGGCATTGCGGCCACACTGCCTTTGCTTGAACAGCCGGTGCTGGCGCTGATGCAGCAGGCCGTTGACCTGTTTGCCGCCCAGCGTTGAGCCGGGACTGGATCAGGGTGCGCAGTCAGACCAATTGGTTGCGAATGGCGTAAACGGTGAGTTCTGCGTTGTTGGAGAGCTTGAGCTTTTCCAGAACGCGCGCGCGGTACACGCTGACCGTCTTGGGGCTGAGCATCAACTCCTCCGCGATATCCGACAACCTGCGTCCGGACGCAATTTTCACCAGTGTCTGAAGCTCCCGCTCGGACAGGGCGGTGTGTGGAGCCTCCAGCGCAGGTTGCGCGAGGCTGTCGGCCAGCATTTGTGCCACCTCCGCCGTGAGGTACTTGCGCCCTTGCATGACCGTGCGCACGGCGGAGATCAGCTCGACGGGATCGCCCGCCTTGTTGGCATACCCTTGGGCACCAGCCTTCAGGCACCGCAAGGCGTATTGGTCTTCCGGGTACATCGATACTACGAGCACCTTGATGGCCGAGTGGGTTTCGCGCAGGCTGGTCAGCACCTCCAGGCCGCTTCGGCCCGGCATGTTCAGGTCCAGGAGGAGGACGTCGCACGGCGCAGAGCGCAGCACTTCGCGCAGCTCGGAATAGCCCCCGGCCTCGCCGGTCACCTGGATATCAGGCGCGTCGGCCAGCGTGTCGCGTATCCCGCGCCGCAACACGGCATGGTCATCGCACAGGACCACATGTATCAATGTGCATCTCCAGAGACGGGTTGGGTGGGTGCTGATGTTAGCGGTATGGAAAGGATGACGGAGGTGCCTTGGCCGGGCCGGCTGCTGATATCGAGCCAGCCTCCGACGGTACGGGCGCGCTCTTGCAGGCCCTTCAGCCCGAAGGCCTTGGGCTTATTGAGCATTGCGGGATCAATACCCTTGCCGTCATCGGTAATTTCCAGTGTCAGCACGCCCTCCCTGTCCGAGAGATCAATGCGCACCGCGCTCGATTCTGCGTGCTTGGAAATGTTGGTCAGGGCCTCTTGCGCCGTTCGGTACGCGACGAGCTGGACAGCGGCGGTGGCTTCAATGGTTTCGCTGCTACTGATAACGCGTGCAGCGACCCCCGAGCGGCGCTCGAATCCTGCAGCAAGCCACTGCACTGCTGCCACCAGCCCTTGCTCCAGGATCGGGGGGCGCAGGTTCATCATGATGCGCTGGCTGGCGCCAATGGCGTGTTGCAACATCTCGGCCGCCGAAGCGGCGTGTTCCCGCATTTCCGGGTCGGTGCTGTGACGGCCGATCCAGGCTACATCGAACCTCACGGCAGTCAACGCGCCTCCAATGTCGTCATGGATCTCGCGGGCGATGGATGCACGTTCCTGCTCAATCGATGTTTGCAGGTGTTCCGTCAGTTCCGCCAGGCAGCGCTGGGAAGCCTCCAGCTCGGCCGAGGCTTGCTCCCGCGCCTGGCGTGCCTCATGCACCTCCAGCGCGCGCGCGACTACGTGCGGCAGGCGCTGAAGGTTGTCTTTGAGCAGATAGTCGGCAATACCCAAGCGAATCGCATCAACGGCTGCGGCTTCGCCGATCGCGCCCGAAAGCAGGATAAAGGGTGGGTGTTGCGGCTTTTGCGCTACATACGCCCAAGCGTCCAGCGCGGTGAAGCCTGGCAGCCGGTAGTCTGCCAGGATGACATCAAAAATATGAGCGTCGATGAGATGCTGGAACTCGGCGAGCGTGTCTACACGCCGTAAATCACACCGCAGGTCGGCCCTGCGGAGAACCAGTGTGGTCAGCTCGTGGTCTGCCGGTGAATCTTCAAGATGCAGAACTCTCAGATGCCGGTCTGGTGCTATGGTGACCATAGGAGCGCTATCATAGGATACAAATTGGAACAAACAAGGGTGTTTGTCCGATTGGGAGGGTTTCGGCGTCGGCGTCCAATGGATGGTGACACCACGGTGCACACGGGCCTGGGGATCTTGGGCGGGTCAATTTTGCGTGCTTTGCTGCTGCGTGCTGCGATGGAGAAACGATGCAATCTACGCTAACAACATCTGGAGGACCTGCTGTCCAGGTTCCTGTCATGGTGGCGGCAGAACTGCAGGATTCATTGCTGGTTGTCATGCATGATCTGCATCGCCTCGAGGGTTTGCTCAACCACGCTACAGACAATCTGCTGGAGCGTTTTGGCGAAGCCAATGCCGTGCTGACTGATACCGTTGTCGCCGATTCTCCCGAGTTGATTGCCGCCCGTGCGGCTCTGCGCAGTGCGGTGACCGAACTGCAGTTCCAGGACATGGCGTCGCAGTTGATATGGCACACCACCAAGGTATTGCAGGGGTGCGCGTTCCGGCTGGCCTCCGAGGCCATGGGTAATGAAGATGGCGAAGAGGCCGCGCCATTTGCAGAAATGGCCCCCGACCGGCCCAATCCCGTCACTCAAAGCGAGATGGATGCAGGCTCTATCGACCTGTTTTGAACATCAAGTAACTGGTTAACCTCTCTATTCAAGTCAGTTGGAGCCTTACATGCAATCGATCCTTGCCGTAGATGATTCACCGTCCATGCGAAAAATGGTGTCATTCACTCTCACGGGTGCCGGATACCACGTGGTGGAGGCGGTGGACGGGCAGGACGCCCTGGAAAAGGCCGAGAGCCATGAGATCCATCTTGTGCTGGCGGACCAGAACATGCCGCGTCTCGATGGTATCGGCCTCACCCGCAAGCTGAGAGAAAACCCCAAATTCAAGACCATTCCCATCCTGATCCTCACAACCGAGTCCAGTGATCAGATGAAGCAGGCGGGTCGAACTGCAGGGGCGACGGGCTGGCTGGTCAAGCCTTTCGATCCCAACCGGCTTATTGAAGTCATCCAGAAAGTGATCCGCTGAGTCGGGTTGTTCGGGACCACCAATACACAGGAGCCCACGATGGCGGAAACCTACCAAGAAGGATCAGGTGCAGGCGCTGACTTCGACCTGAGCCAGTTCTATCAGATCTTTTTCGAGGAAGCGGGCGAAAATCTGGACCAGATGGAGCAAATGCTTCTGGATCTTGATTTGAGCAGTGCCAACGACGAGGAGCTCAACGGAATTTTCCGGTGCGCGCACTCGATCAAGGGCGGATCAGCGACTTTCGGATTCGCGGATGTTGCGGAACTCACGCACCAGATGGAGTCGCTGCTGGACCGCCTGCGCCGCCACGAGCTGCAACCTATCCCTCAGATGGTCGACGTGCTGCTGGAGTCCGCAGACGCTTCCCGCAGCTTGCTGGCGCGCCATCAGGCGGGCGGTCAGGGCGAGGCTGTCTCCACTGCCTCGCTGGTTCGTCGTATCAGTGAACTTGCCGCGGGGCGTGTACCTGGTGAAGATCAGGCTGCGGCGTCAACGCCGCCCCCGGCTCCGGCTCCGGCTCCCGCGCCATCTGCACCAGTCCCTCAGGCAGCAGTGGCACCGGCAATTCAGCCATCCCCTTCAACACCCAAACCGGTGGCGGGACAGCCCCGTACGCTGGAGATCCAGATTGGTCCTTTGGAGCGGCCTGCGCAGGCGGATGCCATCAAGGAACTGTTTCGCGATATCCCTGGCCTTGGCACCATCCGGGACATGGAGTGTGCGCAACCGGACACCCGGCTGTTTGGGGTCGAAACAACATCTACTGACGATGACCTGCTGGATCTGTTTGCATTCCACGTATCCAAGGAGCAAGTGCGCATCCGCGACACGGCAAACGCTGTAAGCGCTTCGGTGGATCCGGAAGAGGGTATCGCCACCGCCGTGGTGCCTGAAGGAGAAGCTTACGGCTTCTTCAGCGAGGCGCCGGGTGCGCCACGTGCAGGCGGGCCGCAAGGCGCAGGCAACGCCCCGGCCCAGGCGGTGAAAACCGCCAGTGCACCCAAGGCCGGTGAGCCCAAGGTCGCGATGCAGGCGCAGATGGAATCCACGACGATTCGTGTGGACGTCAAGAAAGTGGATCAGCTCATCAACCTGGTGGGTGAACTGGTCATCACCCAGGCCATGCTGGCGCAGAACAGCAGAGGCCTGGACGCGGGCGCCTACCAGCAGCTGCTGGCCGGGCTTGCCGACCTCGATCGCAATACCCGCGACCTCCAGGAATCGGTCATGTCGATCCGCATGATCCCCATGTCCATCGTTTTCAGCCGCTTCCCTCGGATGCTGCGGGATCTGGCCAACAAGTTGGGCAAAAAGGTGGAACTCGTGACGTTGGGTGAAGCAACCGAACTCGACAAGGGCCTGGTTGAAAAAATCACCGACCCGCTTACCCATCTCGTGCGCAACAGCTGCGACCACGGAATTGAAATGCCTGCGGACCGACTGGCCAAGGGTAAATCCGAGCATGGAACCATCACACTGTCTGCCTCCCACCAGGGCGGCTCCATCGTGATCGAGGTGCGCGACGACGGCCGGGGGTTGTCGCGCGAGAAAATTCTCAGCAAGGCGCAGGAGCGCGGCATCGAAGTGTCCGAGCAGATGACCGATGCGGAAGTCTGGCAGCTGATCTTTGCGCCGGGCTTCTCCACGGCGGACGAAGTGACCGATGTTTCCGGACGCGGCGTCGGCATGGACGTCGTCAAGCGCAACATCGCTGCCCTGAACGGCACCGTGGAGATAGATTCGGCGGAAGGTTACGGAATGAAAGTGTCCGTCAGGCTGCCGCTGACACTGGCCATCATGGACGGCATGTCAGTAGGCGTCAGTGACGAGGTCTACATTCTTCCGCTGTCTTCGGTGGTGGAGTCGTTCCAGGTCAATGCCGACGATGTCAGCACGGTGGCGCAGGGCTCGCAGCTCGTCAAAGTCCGCGACGAGTACATGCCGGTGATTGCGCTGGAGAAGATTTTTCAGGTGCCGCGCTTCGATCCCAACAAGTCCAGCAACATCATGGTGGTGGTGGAGGCCGACGGTAGCCGCGTTGCGCTGCTGGTCGATGAGTTGCTGGGCCAGCACCAGGTGGTGGTCAAGAACCTGGAGTCGAATTACCGCAAGGTTCCCAACGTATCAGGCGCCACCATACTGGGTGATGGGACCGTGGCGCTGATTCTCGATACGGGCGGGCTGGTGCGTCGTGCGCGCCATTGAGTTTAGGCGCCTGCGGCTCCATAGCGCAGCGCTGTCATGAAAGGAGATGCACCATGAGTGTGATGGCCAACACCGCAGCAGCGGTACCCACGGGCACCCGTGAATATCTGACATTCCGTCTCGATCAGGAAGAGTACGGGATCGACATACTGAAAGTGCAGGAGATCCGGGGGTACGAGCCTCCTACACGGATTGCGAACGCCCCTCCTTTCATCAAAGGGGTGGTCAATCTGCGTGGAACGATCGTGCCCATTGTGGATATGCGCCTCAAATTCAACTGTGCGCAGGCTGACTACAACAGCTTTACGGTGGTCATCATCCTGAACCTTCGCAATCGTGTGGTCGGCATCGTGGTGGACTCCGTCAGTGACGTAATGGAGCTCACGCCGGAAAGCATTCGTTCCGCCCCCGACATTGAAAGCGCCATTGATAACAGCTGCATTTTGGGGCTGGGTTCGGTGGGCGAGCGCATGCTGATCCTGCTCGACATCGAGAAACTCATGTCCGGTCTCGACATGGGATTGGTGGCGTCGAACGAATAGGGCCTGTTTGACGACCGTGGTGGATTCACGGCCTGCAGATATGCAGGTGTGGCTTGAAGATCTCTAGGAGCGAACAGGATATCCCGTCGTACGATCAATATGGCCCAACCCCCGAGTGCATCAACTACTGTCAGGAATTCCGCTTCGCGTGCGGATGCGGATGGCCCCACGCCCCCCGGGCCACTGGCGCAGGGGCGCGAGTTCGTCTGGACCAATGCGGATTTCGCCCGCGTTCAGGCGCTGATCTATCAGCGCGCGGGCATCAGCCTGCACGATGGCAAGCATGCGATGGTGTACAGCCGCCTGTCCCGTCGGCTGCGAGACACCGGGCACAACAGTTTTCATGACTACCTGGGGTGGCTGGAGACACATGACGGCCCGGAGTGGCAGGAGTTTGTCAACGCACTGACCACCAACCTCACGGCCTTTTTCCGGGAGCAGCACCACTTCGAGATCTTTGCGTCGCATCTTCGAACGAAGCCATCGGCCAGCTGGCGGGTGTGGTGCAACGCTGCGTCGACGGGGGAAGAGCCCTATTCCATTGTCATGACAGCGTTCGAGGCCCTCGGCCCCAATACGTCTTTCAAGCTGACGGCCAGTGATATTGATTCCCGGGTGTTGGCGACGGCGGCACAGGGGGTGTATCGCCTGGACAGTCTCAAGGGTCTGAGTCCGGAACGCCTCCAGAAGTTTTTTCTGCGTGGGAAAGCCGGTAACCTGGGCATGGTGCGGGTCAAACCCGAGCTGCGCCGGGTGATTGATTTCATGAGTGTGAATCTCATCCGTGACGACTGGCCGTTCAAGGAGCCTTTCGACGTTGTGTTCTGCCGCAACGTGATGATCTACTTTGACGCACCCACACAGCGGCGCGTGCTGGAAAGGATTCATCGAGTCCTCAAGCCAGGCGGCATGCTGTTTGTGGGTCATGCCGAAAACTTTAGCGAATCCAGAGACTTGTTTACCTTGCGCGGCAAAACGGTCTACGAGCGCCGCTGAGTTGCCATGTCGCATAGCACCTAGCATCCATGACGCAAACTCCTCCAGGCTCCTTCCCGCCCAAAGACAATGCCTCGCCAGGCACGCCCGAGCGCCGCCGAGCGCCGCGCATCGCCCCCTTGAGTGCAGACATCTATGCTGTCGGCCCCGGACCCGCGCGCGATTCTTCCTTGCAGGAGCTCAAGGCCGGGAGCAGAAAGCCTGGAGAAGCTGCGTTCTTCTATCTGGACCACCACTTCCAGCACAACGCGGTCAAGGTGCTTCCTGGCGAGTACTTTGTTGCCAACGAGAACATGATCATCATGACCGTGCTGGGGTCGTGCATTGCGGCCTGCCTGTGGGACAGCCGTGCGCGAATAGGTGGCATGAACCATTTCATGCTTCCCGATGGCGATATGGCGGATGCATCGGGGCGCTATGGCTCGTACGCCATGGAGTTGTTGATCAATGAAATGCTCAAGCTGGGGGCTCGGCGCGAGACGATGCAGGCCAAGATTTTTGGTGGAGCGCAGGTCATGCACAACTTCACCACGATGAACGTGGGCGAGCGCAATACCAACTTTGTACTGAACTACCTGCACACGGAGCGCATCCCTATCGTTTCCGAGGACGTGCTGGACATCTATCCGCGCAAGGTGGTGTTCTTCCCGGTAACCGGCAAGGCCATGGTCAAGCGGCTTGCCCACGCGCACCCCGAAGCCCTGGTGGCCCAGGAGGTGCGGGGCAATGCGGTGACCGTGGCAAAAACCACCTCGGGCGGCTCTGTGGATCTGTTTTGAGGAAAGCGTGGGTTAAAAAATGAGCAGGAAAATCCGGGTGATCGTGGTGGACGATTCGGCATTGGTCCGAAGTCTGCTGTCCGAGATCATCAACCGGCAGCGGGACATGGAGTGCATCGGCACGGCCAATGATCCGCTGGTGGCGCGCGAAATGATTCGCGAGCTCAATCCCGACGTCATCACCCTCGATGTGGAGATGCCGCGCATGGACGGGATCGACTTTCTGGGGCGGCTGATGCGGCTGCGTCCTATGCCTGTGGTGATGATTTCCACCCTGACGGAGCGCGGCGCTGAAGTGACCATGAAGGCGCTGGAACTGGGTGCGGTGGATTTCGTGGCCAAGCCTCGGGTGGGTCTGGCCAGCGGTCTGAACGAGCTTGCGACGCAGATTGTGGAGAAGATACGGGTGGCCGCTGTGGCCCAGGTGCGCCGTGCGCCTTCACGCGAGGCCACCGCTGGCGCGAGTGCCGCGGGCGTGGCGGTGGCCCCGCCTGCCTCAGCCCTCCTGGGGCGCTTGTCTACCGAAAAATTGATCTGTATCGGGGCTTCGACGGGTGGCACTGAGGCAATCAAGGAAGTGCTCGTGCACATGCCCGCGGATTCGCCGGCCATTGTCATCACCCAGCACATGCCCCCAGGTTTCACCACCAGCTTTGCCGCGCGGTTGAACGGGCTGTGCCAGATCACGGTCAAGGAAGCGGCCAATGGCGAGCGGATTCTGCCGGGCCACGCCTACATTGCACCGGGAGGCACCCAGTTTCGGGTCGCACGCAGTGGGGCGAACTATGTGGCGGTGGTCGACGATAGTCCAGCTGTGAATCGCCACAAACCTTCGGTGGAAGTGCTCTTCAAGTCCGCTGCTGCTGTGGTGGGGCGCAATGCCTTCGGCATCATGCTCACCGGGATGGGCAACGATGGCGCGGCTGCGATGCGGGAGATGAAAGATGCGGGCAGCTACAACTACGTGCAGGACGAAGCATCCTGCATTGTCTTTGGCATGCCGCGCGAGGCCATTGCCCATGGCGCCGCGGATGAAGTACTGCCTCTGGGTCAGATTGCGCCCGCTTTGATAGCGCGCCTGCGCGGTGCGACAGACCGCCTGCACCACCGCATCTGACGCACGGCGGTTCAGCATGCCAAGCCAGCGGGTACTCCATGACGAAGGCAGGCTGCAGGGAGTTCACCGCGTGGCCCGGTCGGTCAGGCGGAGAGGGCTGTCCAGCGCTCCAGGGCCGTCATGAGCTCGTCTTCGATCGCTCCCGCCCGTGCTGTCATGGCGGCGGCGCGGGCAGGGTCGGTGCTGTAGAGGCTCCCATCAGCCAGCGCGTCCTGCAGCGCCTGTTGCTCGGTCTCCAATGCGGCGATCTGCACGGGCAATTGCTCCAGCTCGCGCTGCTCCTTGTAGCTAAGCTTCTTTTTTGATAGCTGCTCGCGCTTGCTAGATAAGCCCTGAGGGGCTTTTTTGTTGCCATTATCCGACTCCGCTTTCTTGGGAGTGCCTGCGGATGCGCCGAGGGTGCGGCTGCGTTTCGACTGCAGCAACCAGTCCTGTACGCCACCCTCGTACTCGCGCCACAGCCCATCACCTTCGAACGCAATGGTGCTGGTAACCACGTTGTCGAGGAACGTGCGGTCATGGCTTACCAGGAAGACGGTGCCTTCATAGTTTTCCAGCAGTTCTTCCAGGAGATCCAGCGTATCAATGTCCAGATCGTTGGTGGGTTCATCCAGCACCAGCACATTGGCCGGGCGTGCGAAAAGGCGTGCCAGCAGCAGCCGGTTGCGCTCCCCGCCAGACAGCGAACGCACGGGAGAGTGCGCACGAGCCGGCGAAAAGAGGAAATCGCTGAGGTAGCTTTTGACATGCTTGCGCTGGTTGCCGATTTCAATCCATTCGCTGCCTGGACTGATGAAGTCCTCCAGCGTTGCATCCAGATTGACGGCGTGGCGCATCTGGTCGAAATATGCAACCTGCAGGTTCGCTCCCTGGCGGATGGTGCCCTCGTCAGACGCCAGTTCACCAAGAATCATCTTGAGCAGCGTCGTCTTGCCCGCCCCGTTGGGGCCGATCAGGCCCACCTTGTCCCCGCGCAGGATGGTTCCGGTGAAGTTACGGACAATGGTCTTGTCTCCGAACGTTTTGCCAACGCCTGTCAGCTCGGCCACGATCTTGCCCTGATAGCCATTGGAGCCGCCGGTTGCTACATCCATGCGAACGCTGCCGACCACCTCTCGCCGCGCTTCGCGCCGCGCCCGCAAATGCTCAAGGCGGGTGATGCGGCTTTGACTGCGGGTGCGTCGCGCTTCGACGCCGCGCCGGATCCAGACTTCTTCTTGCGCGAGAAGCTTATCGGCCTTGGCCGATATGACGGCTTCCTGTGCCAGCTGTTCTTCTTTCTGGATCTGGTATTGCGCAAAATTGCCCGGGTACGAGCGCAGTTGCCCCCGATCGAGTTCCACAATGCGCGTGGCCACCCGGTCGAGGAACGAGCGGTCATGGGTGATGGTGACCACACTGCCAGGGAAGTCGAGCAAGAGGTCCTCCAGCCATTCGATGGAATCCAGATCCAGATGGTTGGTGGGCTCATCCAGCAGCAGCACATCGGGGCGGGCCACCAGGGCCTGTGCCAAAGCTACGCGTTTCTTGGTCCCGCCCGAGAGCGTGCCTACCACCGCGTCCGGGTCGAGGTGCAGTCGCTGCAGCGTCTCCTCAACCCTTTGCTCCCAGTTCCATGCATCGTAGGCTTCAATCTCTGACTGCAGCGCATTCAGGTCGAGCCCTTCATCACCCGACAGGTACTGGTCACGGATCGCAATCACCCTTTGCAGTCCTTCCGAGGCCGCTTTGAATATGGTCGAGTCCGGGTCCAGAGAAGGCTCCTGGGCCACAAAAGCGATCCGCACCCCTTGTTGAACCTGCAGTGAACCATCGTCCGGCTTCGCAAGGCCGCCGAGAATCCTGAGTAGCGAGGATTTGCCTGCTCCGTTGCGGCCGATGAGACCCACACGTTCTGCAGATTCCAGAGAAAAGCCGGCGTGGTCCAGCAATGCAACATGCCCAAATGCGAGTTGGGCGTCCAGTAAGGTGATAAGTGCCATAGGGGCTGAATTATCAGTCGCCCCGGGGGGCAAGCTGCGACTACACTCGCTGTGAGAGTACGCAGCGTGCTGATGGGGTACTGCTGATGGGGTACATGTCAGGGCAGCGGCGTCCTTGATTTTTCTGCGAGGTCGTCCTTCTTGTCACCAAAACAGTGCTATAGTCGAGGGCTTCGCTACCGATGCGATGCTGCAG